>NZ_JAKRNC010000020.1:0-28065 GCF_022347345.1 Corynebacterium sp. ACRPJ | reverse complement strand
TGCCATCGACACTGCCTACAACCACTCTATGGGAATACGCAAAGGCCACATACGCTAAACCCCACCAACACAAAATGTCGTTTAGCCCGACACGCCGCAAAACAACACATTCTGTCGTTTAAGCCGTCAAAGAGGCGTGCACATAGATAGACCCCGCAAGGGCCAATCGAGGACCTCGCGGGGCTATAGAATCAGTGTTAGGCAGGTGACTAAAGCTTACGGAATACCGATACAACCTTGCCCATGATCTCCGCATCATCGCCGTTGATGGGAGCGTAGGCATCATTGTGGGGGAGCAGCCATACGCCAGAGGAATCGCGGTGGAATTCCTTAACGGTAGCTTCAGCACCATCGAGCAGCGCTGCAACGAACTCGCCTTCTTCTGCAACTGACTGGGAGCGAATGATTACCCAGTCGCCATCAAGAATGCCGGCATCCTGCATCGAGTCGCCGACCACTTGCAGCATATAAAGGTCGCCGCCACCGACTACCTCATCGGGCATCGGAAAGTAAGTGTCTACGTTTTCTTCCGCGGTAATGGGCGCACCCGCTGCGATTCGGCCAACCACAGGAATGTAGGAAACCGCACCTGCCTCTGCGGGAACCTGCTGTTCGGGCTTAGCCGGTTTGCGGCCCGGCTTCTTGGCGCCATCGTCGGTATTTAGGTGTCGAACATCTACGGCTCGTGGCTTATTTGGGTCACGACGCAAGAAGCCCTTTTCTTCCAATTGCTTTAGCTGGTAGGCAACAGAGGAGGTGGACTGCAGGCCTGCTGCGTCACCAATTTCGCGGATGCTTGGTGGGTAACCACGCAGCATGACGGCGTCACTAATGACGTTGAGAATTCGTCTCTGGCGATCAGACAGGGAAGCGTAGTCGGTCTTCTCGGCGGTCTTCTTTGGCTTGCGGCCCATTGCTGGCTCCTAGGGGATTGGGTGGATCTATCGGTGGTCTATTAGCTGGCGGCGTTGAAAAAGGCCTCACGTCATTTGTAGCACGAAAAGTACAGATGTTCGAGATTTGGACGTCGGGGTGGACAAGCATTCGAAGCGGTGCTATAAATCGAACGTACCAACTAAATCGAACATTGTGGCGACTGGTTGCCAGTGCGTGTCGTTCGGGGCGCCTACGGTGTGTTCAGTCGTCGAAAGGAAATTCATGTCTCTGCTGATCAATTCTCGCAATAACCTGGTAACTCGCAACGCTGCCGAACCTGTAGTGGTGCCTTCTGCGTCCGTGTGGGATGTGGAGCGTGGCTACGGTTCTGCGGCCCGCGGTACTACAAACTCTCGGTATGTTCGAACTCTACGTGTGGAAGATCGCACGACCTATCGTTCGAACCGTGCGTCGGTCGGAGGCTCTGGGAACAGATCGAATAGGGTCCGAAACAGTGTGGGTGAGTCGAACACAGGTAACTACGCATTGGGCGCAGTGTTTGGTGTCGCGGTCTTTGTGGGCACATTGCTAGGGGGACTAGCGGGTGCTGAAGGAGATAGTGCCCCTCAACCCCCGGCTTCTGGCGTGCAGCAAGTTGAGGCTGCAGTAGCGCACTAGGGGATACAGCGGGGTGAAGCCCGGTGGCCGCACGGAATTGAAGATGAGTAAACTACTGGCGTACCAACGTCAGTGAAAGGACCACTGTGTATTGCCCCTTTTGTCATAATGAGCAATCCCGCGTCATTGACTCGCGTGTGGTCGATGCTGGAGCGTCGATTCGTCGCCGGCGCGAGTGCGCTTCGTGCAAGGGGCGCTTTACCACGGTTGAAAAGGCCGTGCTGCTTGTCGTGAAGAGAAACGGTCTGGCTGAGCCCTTCAGTAGAGATAAATTGATCCGCGGTGTCCGGCGTGCCTGCCAGGGGCGAGACGTAAGCGACGATGCCCTGAAGAAGCTGGCGCAAGAAGTTGAGGAGACGGTGCGCAGTCATGGCTCCTCGCAGGTCAACGCGAACGAGATTGGTTTGGCCATCCTAGAGCCACTGCGTGACCTTGATGAAGTGGCTTATCTGCGCTTCGCCTCCGTGTATAAATCCTTTGAAAGCGCAGATGACTTTGAATCCGAGATTCGGCTGATGCGAAGGCGCGATCGCGAGGACTTTTAGCGCAGTTTGTCCACCGCCTTTTGGATACGGCGGAGTGAAACGGCATGGGCTGTGCCAAGGCGCTGAGCAAAAAGGGAAACTCGAAGTTCCTCTATCATCCAGCGTACGTCCTTGACCTCGCGGGTCTTTTCGCGGCCGGCTGGGAGGCTGCGCAGGCGATTGGATAGGTAGGCCTTGGCGTTATCTACCTCGGCTTGGCGGTCTGCATCGCGGTCCGGGTCAAGGTTCATGTCCTCTAGACGAATGCGCATGGCTTGGATATATCGCGGTAGATGACGCAGATGGGACATTCCTTGGACAGTGATGGCGTTTCGGGGAAGGAGGAAATCCAGTTGTGCGCGCATGTCATCGATTGCTGGACCGTCCCAATGAGCGAGTTCCGCTCGCAGGTTGGAGTACTCGGCGAGTCCAGGGGCAATAGCTACCACTGCCTGGCGTACACGGCCTGGGACTTGGGGCTTGACGGTGTCTTTAAGCTTCTGGAACGCTGCGGGGGTGCGGACGGGTCCGCCGGCTTCCATCATGAGGTCGCGAATCGCGGCGACGCGGGCGTCGTTGACAAGGCCGTCGGCGCCGCCGTGCGGATAGGAATCGACGGCGACGCGCTGTTGCAATGGCAGGCCCTTGACCATTTGGGGGGCGTTGACGGATATCTCACGCATGAGGAGCGTAAGTGTGGTCGTGACCATGGCGGCATCTGCGGCGGCCTTGGTGGGATGCACCTTGAGCTCAACGCCGTCCTTTGTGGCGACTAGGGCGGGGTAGGCGGTGACTTCGTGGCCGTCGACGGTGGTCTTGACCGTGTCATCGATCTTGCCAAGGGTATCGTCGGTCCACTCGCTGACGGCGGTGGATTCTGAAGTGCGCGAGACGCGAGATACGGAGGACTTGATGTGTCCGGCCTGACGCCGCACGAGCGCCGCGAGGTCGCGGTCAGAGTCGACGACTTTGCCGCGCTTATCGATGGCCCCGTAGTTCATCCGCAGGTGGGCGGGTAGCTTGCTGGCCTGGAAGTCGGTGGCGTTGATGCCTTGGCCGCCGAGTTCGCGGAGGACGTCGGCAAGCTGCTGGGTGATGGTGCCTTCATAAGGGATGAGGCGGTCGATGGCGCGCTCGGCAAATTCGGGCGCGGGTACGACAGTGCGGCGCAGGGCCTTGGGCAGGCTGCGGATGAGCTCGGTGACGAGCTCGAGACGTAGACCCGGAACGAGCCAATCGAAGCCTTCGGTATCCAGACCGGCGAGCATAGGAATGGGAACCATTACGGTGACGCCGTCGAGAGGATCGCCGGGCTCGAACTTGTAGGTCAGTTCGTAATCGATAGAGCCCTTACGCCAGTGGTCGGGGAAGGATTCCTCGGTGACCTCGTGGGAGTCATCGATGAGCTTAGCGGGATCGAAATCCAGCAGATCCGGGGTGCGGCGGCGCTCCTTTTTCCACCACGAGTCAAAGTGGCGGCCGGTGGTTACCTTTGCCGGAATGCGCTGGTCATAGAAATCGAAGAGCGTGTCTTCGTCCACAATGAGTCCGCGGCGGCGGGCCTTTTCTTCGTATGCGGCGGCGTCGTCAAGCGCTTGGGCGTTGGCCTTGAAGAAGGCGTGGTGGGTGTTCCAGTCGCCGGCGATAAGGGCGTTGCGGATGAACATATCGCGGGCAGCGGCGGGATCGACGTGGTGGTAGGGCACGGTGCGGTCGGCCACGATGGGCACGCCGTAGAGCGTGGATTTTTGGTGCGCGATGGCGGCGGCGCGCTTGCGAGACCAGGTGGGCTCGGAGTAGTTGTGCTTGAGCAGGTCCGCGCCGAGCTTTTCTACCCAGGCAGGATCGATGGCGGCGACATCGCGCGCCCAGAGGCGGGAAGTTTCCACCAGCTCGGCAGCCATGAGGAACTCGGGAGGCTTTTTAGCCAGGGCAGAGCCGGGGAATACCAGGAAGCGGGTGTTGCGCGCGCCCTGGAACTCCTTGGAATTGCCGTCGCGGGCGCCGATATTGGATAGCAGGCCCGAAAGGAGGGACATGTGGATGTCATCGGAGCGGCGCTCTGTCCCTTCCTGGTAGGTCCAGCCCAGCTGCTTGGCGACGTCCTTGAGCTGGCGCACCAAGTCAAACCACTCGCGGATGCGTATGTAGTGGAGGAATTCCTGCTTCATGCGCTTGCGGAACCTATTGCCGGATTGCTCGTTGCGGGTTTGCTTGATGTAATCCCACAGCTTGAGCATGGACAAGAAATCCGAGGTCTTGTCCTTGAAGCGGGCGTGGGCTTGGTCGGCCTGGGCTTGGAAGTCGAGGGGACGCTCGCGCACATCTTGGATGGTCATGGCGGCAACGATGACCATGACATCATCGAGGCATCCGTTGGCATTGGCTTCAATGAGCATGCGAGCCATGCGCGGATCCAGTGGGATGCGGGCAAGATCGCGGCCGATGGTGGTGAGCGAGGGCTTGTCCTGCTTGTCGTGGAGGGCACCGAGCTCGTGCAGGAGGGTGAGACCATCGCGAATGGCCTTGTGCTCGGGCGGTTGGATGAAGGGGAATTGTTCGATATCACCGAGCTTGAGCGAAACCATTTGCAGGATGACGCTGGCAAGGTTGGTGCGCAGAATTTCTGGGTCGGTGAACTCGGGTCGGCTTTCAAAGTCCTGTTCGCTGTAAAGGCGGATGGCGATGCCGTCGGCGACGCGGCCGCAACGGCCGGAGCGCTGGTTGGCGGAGGCCTGCGAGATGGGCTCGATAGGCAACCGCTGGACCTTGGTGCGCGTGGAATACCGTGAGATGCGGGCGGTGCCGGTATCGACGACATAGCGGATTCCGGGTACGGTAAGCGAGGTTTCGGCGATATTGGTGGCCAAGACGATGCGGCGGCCGCGGTGCTCGCTAAACACGCGGTGCTGTTCCTGGTTGGACAAGCGGCCGAAGAGGGGAGTGACCTCGACGTTTTTCCACTTCTTGCCTTCGATGGCTTCCATGGCATCGCGGATGTCTCGCTCGCCAGGGAAGAAGCACAGGATATCGCCGTCGCCTTCGTGCATGAGCTCTTCGATGGCCTCGGTCAAGCCGTCGAGCGGGTCTTGGTCCACTACTTTTCCGCCGGCCTCGAACTCGAGTGGCCGGTAGCGGATTTCTACGGGGTAGGTGCGTCCG
Source organism: Corynebacterium sp. ACRPJ (assembly GCF_022347345.1). Classification (NCBI taxonomy): domain Bacteria; kingdom Bacillati; phylum Actinomycetota; class Actinomycetes; order Mycobacteriales; family Corynebacteriaceae; genus Corynebacterium; species Corynebacterium sp. ACRPJ. The sequence continues at coordinate 22,825 of NZ_JAKRNC010000020.1, read as the reverse complement.
GAGACCTCGATAATGGGGGCGGGGTTGCCGTCGGCGTCGGCAAAGTGGGCGGCAAAGCTTTCCGGGTCAATGGTTGCGGAGGTGATGATCACCTTGAGGTCTGGGCGCTTAGGTAATAGGCGCTTCAAGTAGCCCAAGAGGAAGTCGATATTGAGCGAGCGTTCGTGGGCCTCATCGATGATGATGGTGTCGTACTTATTGAGAAAGCGGTCGCGCTGCATCTCGGCGAGCAGGATGCCGTCGGTCATCAGCTTGACGGCGGTGGTCTCAGACACGCGATCGTCAAAGCGGATGGCGTAGCCAACGGACTCCCCGATTTTCTGGTCCAATTCCGCTGCGATGCGTTCAGCCACGGTGCGCGCTGCAATACGGCGCGGCTGGGTATGGCCGATGAACCCCCGCCGGCCGCGGCCCAGCTCGAGGCAGATCTTTGGGATCTGAGTTGTCTTACCAGAACCGGTCTCACCAGCGATGATAACGACCTGGTTGTCCCGAATGGCCTCGGCGATATCGTCCTTGCGGGCGGTGACAGGGAGGGCGTCCGGGTAGGTGATGGCGGGAACGGCGGCGTCGGTAAGCGCGACGCGCTCGGTCGCGGCATGGATTTCAGCGCCGATTTCTTGCAGCGCTTTAGGAGCGCGAGCCTTTTTGAGGCGGCGACGGAAGGAGCGCGCCTCGGCCAAAGAGACATTTTCGAGTGCGGCGAAGAGGTCCTCGCGAGAAGGGGATTCGTTCTTAGTCATGGATGGGATTCGAGCCTACTTGTTATACGAGAGTGAGAAAAAGTTGATAATGTAACAACGTCAATCCAGACAATATTCCAAACTATAGAGTGAAAAGAGGGTAAATGAGTAGTCCGAACTCTGGAAACTGGGATGAGTATCCTCGATTTGGCCGAAACGAACGAGCTACAGAAAACTCTGACTTAAGCAATAGCTTTTTTCACAATAGGGACAATCCACACCAAAATCATGCAGATTACGAAAAGGGCGAATCGCGTGAGCACGGTTCGGTTTCTGCGGTCGATGCATATCTATGGGCAGCTGGGACGATCATTCGAAATTGGAAGCTGTGGATATTGGCAATGGTCGTCGTGTTCTTCTTCGGAGTTCTCTACATGGCAGTACTTCGAGGGATTAACGGCATTAGCTCCAATGAGGCTGGTGGCGGCTTAGGATCTGTATTGCAGCTGCTGTATATTCTGAGCTTAATGTTGCTATCCGTCATCGGAATGCGACTAGCTCTATTTCAGATAGATGACTCCCGCACAGGCTGGGATTATTTGGTCAAAGATGTTCGGTGGTGGCAGCCATTAGTCATCATGGCGGTAATTGGTGTGATAATGACTTTAATCGCATTGATGGTGGCGGGACCGCTCATTTTTGGATTGCTTAACGGTCTAGAGGGCGCCTCCTCGAACAAAGAGGTTAACGCTCTTGTTTTTGGGTTGTTGGCGTTGGTGGTCTTACTTACTTTCTTGGGTAGCTTTATTCAGCCCTTTTACGCCTTGATGCAGTGGTTTGCAGCTGATGGTGACAGACTGAGTGACGCTGTTACGAGTGGCTTTAAAGTGGGTAGGGAAAACTATACTCAATTACTAATTTTTATGCTTTTAAAGTTTTTTATCTTACTCGCTGGGTCTATTTTACTGGGCATCGGCCTCATCGTGGCGTATCCGGTTACCCTCTTGGCACAGGCACATATGTACCGTCAGTGCGCGGGGCGCAATACTCTTCCGCAGGCGTAGCGCAGCATAGTTAAAGGCCACCGTTTCCCGCTCGGGACGGTGGCCTTTGGCGTGCTTGGCGACGACCCCGTGGGGCCGCCGTGAGCGATTACTGCCGGGAGCGCTCAATCGCCTTGTTATAGGCGGAGGTGATGAGCGTGCCGAATTCGCGGAATTCCTCGGCGCGGGCGGCGGAGGAACGGAACACGAGGCCCACCTCGCGTTCGGCGGTGACATCGGAGGCAAAGTGGGCGATGGCGACGTCCTTGCCGTGGCATTCGGTGGCTAGGGCGGACTCGGGGACGAGGGTGCAGCCCAGTCCGCCCATGACCAGCTGCATGATGGTGGTCAGGGAGGAGGCGCGGGTGACGGAATTGGTGGCCTCGGCTGGGTTGATATTGGCATGGCGACAGAGGTCGACTACTTGGTCGCGCAAGCAGTGGCCGTCGTCAAGCAGCAGCAAATCCAAGTCCTTGAGCTCCGCAAGCTTGACATTCTCGCGGCCGGCGATGGGGTGATCGGGCGGGCAGACAATGGAGAATTTCTCCGTGTAAAGCGGGCTATCGACCATGCCGGTAGCTTCGGACGGAAGGGCCATGATGGCAAGGTCCAGGTTGCCGTTTCGCAGGCGGGTAATGAGGTGTTGGGTTTGCTCCTCGACGAAGCGCGGCTGGAGATCCGGGTAAGCCTCGGCAAGCATGGAGAGCAGATCGGGGAGGATGTAGGGGGCGATGGTGGGGATAACGCCGATCGTCAGCGGGCCGGCAAGGGTGCCGTTGGCCCCGCGAGCATGGGCGAGGAAGGTATCGGCTGCTTCAAGCGTTGCCTTGGCGTAGGGGAGGAGGGTCTCGCCGGCCGAGGTAACGATGACCTTGCGGGTGGAGCGCTCGATAAGCTGCAGGCCCAAGCCCTGCTCGAGGGCAACGAGGCCCTGGGAGAGGGAGGGCTGGGAAATTTCGAGTTTGGCGGCTGCGGTACCGAAGTGCTTGTTTTCCGCCACGGTGACAAAGGTGCGCAGCTGAGCAAGTGTAGGGCGATACTCTTTATTATGCATGCCTATTACTCTAACACTTACCTATAGGATTTGCTATTGACGCGAGCGGAAAAGATGGTATAACTGATCGTGTTGGGCCGGACACGGTCCGGCCCCGCTGCTTGTACACAAAGCGGCAGGAAACTTAGAGGAAAAGCCTTTGCTAAAGGAGTTGAAGACTATGCCTATTTTGACCGTCGGCGAAAAGTTCCCAGAGTTCAACCTCACCGCCCTGACCGGTGGCGACCTGCACGATGTCAACGCTAACCAGCCGGAGGACTACTTCGAGCAGGTATCCCTGGACAAGTACGAGGGCAAGTGGAAGGTCGTCTTCTTCTACCCGAAGGACTTCACCTTCGTTTGCCCGACTGAGATCGCTGCCTTTGGCAAGCTGGACGAGGAATTCCAGGACCGCGATACCCAGATCCTCGGTGGCTCCACCGATAACGAGTTCGCTCACTTCAACTGGCGCGCAACCCACCCGGATCTGAAGGAAGTTCCTTTCCCGATGTTCTCCGACGTGCGCCACGACCTCATTCGTGCGCTGGGCGTAGAAAACGCCGATGGCGTTGCTGACCGCGCCACCTTCATCATCGACCCGGATGGCGTTATCCAGTTCGTATCCGTCACCCCGGATGCTGTCGGCCGTAACGTAGACGAGGTTCTGCGCGTGCTCGACGCCCTGCAGTCCGAAGAGGTCTGCGCTTGCAACTGGGAGAAGAACGACCCAACCAAGAACATCAACAAGATGGACGTCGTTCAGTCCGCACTCTAAATCTCACTGAGATGCAGGTTTACCCCGCTTTCGTGGCGGGGTTTCCTTTTAAATCCAGCACAGCAAATTCCTATCAAAACCTCAAAGGAGAAAAGCTATGTCTATTGATAATCTGAAGTCTTCCCTGCCGGAGTACGCCAAGGACCAGAAGCTCAACCTGGGCACCCTGACCCGTTCCAAGGACCTGGACGAGGAGCAGCTCTGGGGCTGCCTGCTGGCATCGGCCGCCGCAACCCGCAATGACACCGTGCTGTCTGAGATTGCGGAGGAAGCAAAGGAGCACCTGTCTGAGGAAGCTATCGAGGCAGCCTACGGCGCAGCCACCGTGATGGCTATGAACAATGTTGCCTACCGCGCCAAGGGCTGGTTGGGCGATGACTACGCACAGGTGAAGTTCGGCCTGCGCATGAACATCATCTCCAAGCCAGGCGTAGACAAGGCCAACTTCGAGCTGTGGAATACCGCAGTCTCCGCCATCAATGGCTGCGAGCACTGCCTGGGTGCCCACGCTCACGAGCTCAACGAGGCTGGCCTGAGCAAGGAGCAGGTCTGGGAGGCCGTCAAGGTTGCGGCCGTTGTCCAGGCTGTGGCACAGGCTGTCCAGATCGAGGCCGCACGCTAAAATAGCCGGCCTTTAGCCGCCCTCGCGCTTGCCGACGCCCTCCTTATTCCGGGGCGCGGCAACCAGGGCGGCTTTGTCGTTTTCGCTGGCTAGTACTCCACGCGCAGGTCCGACAGTCGGACTTCGCCGGCTTCATCGGAGGCATCGAGATCCACCGTAGCGACGAACTGGTAGGCGTGGTCGCCGACTGGGTCCTTAATGATCTGACGCACGGACCACAAACGCGAGTCAGTATCGCCCAGGCGGAAGTACTCGGGACCGCGGGCCTCGGGGCCGGAATCGATATCGTCATATTCATCGAAATAGTCATCCAAGATAGCGCCGAAGTCCGGTACCTCGTCTAGATAATCAAGTAGCTCCGCCAGGCGGTCTTCTTTTTCTAGCGCGAAAAGCTGCACCAGACGGAACATGTAATTGCGCACCATAATGGTAAAGGCGCGGCGATTGGCCGTGAGCGCGGTGGGGTCCTCCACGCCAAAGGCCAGCTCGCGATCCACCGTGTCTTGGTCGATGGGGGAGTCTTCGCCGGCCATTTGCGCCCATTCGTCGACAAGCGAGGAATCTACCTGGCGGATAAGCTCACCTAGCCAGATAACGATGTCTTCGAGTTCTGGCGTGTTGTACTCGTCCGGAATGGACTGCTTGAGGGTGCGCCAGGCGTCGGTCAGGTAGCGCAAAATCACGCCCTCGGAGCGGGCCAAGCCGTACGTTGCGACCAAATCCGAGAAGGTCATCGCGTTCTCGAGCATGTCGCGCACCACGGACTTAGGCCGCAGCTCAAACTCCCTAACCCACGCATTGGTCTCAGCAAAAGTATCGTAGGCCTGCTCCAGTAGCTCCTCGAGCGGCTTCGGCCAGGTGATGTCTTCTACGATATTCATGCGGTCGGTGTAGTCCACCCCGTCCGCCTTTAGCGCGGCGATCTCTTCGCCGCGGCGCTGCTTCTGCTGGGCAATGAGCACCTGGCGCGGGTCATCTAGGATGGCCTCGAACACGGAAATGACGTCCAGGTTATAGGTCTCTGCCTCCGGATCCAGCAGCGAGAGCGCCGCCAGCGCGAATGGGCCCAGCGGTTGATTGAGCGCAAAGTCACGCGGCAGCTCTCGCACCAAATGGTAGGGGCGACCGTAGATATCCAATCCCTTGGTGGATTTTTGTACCACGCCAGAATCCACTAGCCCGCGGAAGAGATCAAGTGCCGTGAGGATGTCTTTATTCTGCTTGCTGCGATTATCGTGGTTGTCTCGCAGCAGGTGGCGCATGTGGTCATAGCCATTGCCGTGGCGTGCCAAGACGTTGAGCAGCATGGAATTAGAAACGCGGAACTGAGAGGTAAGCTGTTCCGGTTCAGCCTCTGTAAGGCGCGCGAAGGTCTTCTCGGACCAGGACACTTCGCCTTCGCGGGCGGATTTCTTCTTCAGCTTCTTCAAGCGCTTGGGGTCGTCGCCGATGCGGCGGCGTTCCTTGGCATTTTCGATTTCGTGCTCGGGGGCCTCGACCACCACAGTGCCCTCGGTGTCATAGCCGGCTCGGCCGGCGCGGCCGGCAATCTGGTGGAATTCGCGCGATTTGAGGATGCGTTGGCGCTGGCCGTCGAACTTGGCAAGGCCAGTCATCAGCACGGTGCGGATGGGCACGTTAATGCCCACACCCAGGGTATCGGTGCCGCAAATGACCTTAAGCAGGCCCTTTTGCGCCAGGCGCTCTACTAAACGGCGGTATTTGGGCAGCATTCCCGCGTGGTGGATGCCGATGCCCTTGCGCAAGAGCTTGGACAGATCTTTGCCAAAGGCAGTGGTGAAGCGGAACCCACCTATTTCTTGAGCAATCGCTTCCTTTTCTTCCTTGGTAATGATCCCCGAAAGTGAGGTGAGCGCCTGGGCGCGCTCGGCCGCTTCACGCTGCGAGAAGTGCACCACGTAGATGGGTGCCTTCTTATCGGCCAAGAGCTCCTCGATGGTCTCGTGCACCGCGCTAAAGACATAGGAGAAATCCAGCGGGACAGGCCGCGTGGTGCCGGCGACGAGGTTGGTGGCGCGGCCAGTGCGGCGGGTGAGATCATCTTCTAGCCACTGAGTATCGCCCAAAGTGGCGGACATGAGCAGGAACTGCGCCTTGGACAACTCCAGCAGCGGCACCTGCCAGGCCCAACCGCGATCCGGCTCGGAGTAGTAGTGGAACTCGTCCATCACTACTTGGTCGATATTGGCCTCGGCGCCATCGCGCAGCGCAATATTGGCCACAATCTCGGCGGTGGCGGCGATGATGGGGGCACTGCCATTAACGGTGGCGTCGCCAGTCATCATGCCCACATTTTCGGCGCCGAAGATATCGCACAGGGCAAAGAACTTCTCGCTCACAAGGGCCTTAATCGGCGCAGTATAGAAGCTGCGCTGGCCACGAGCTAGGGCGATGAAGTGTGCAGCATTAGCCACCATGGACTTTCCCGAGCCTGTAGGGGTAGCGAGGATAACATTATCGCCGGCCAAAATACCGAGCGAGGCTTCTTCTTGCGCTGGGTACAAATTGATACCCCGGCCGGTGGTCCACGAGGTAAAGGTATCCCAAATTGCCTCGTCTACGAGGGACTCGGGTACTTCCGTTAAATCTGGCAGCAGCTGAGATAAGTTCACCCCCACCACCTTAGCGGCGATGGGGGCGGGTTAGTTAGATATCGTCACCTAAGTCGCCCTCGCCCGAAGCAGAATCAGTGCCATCCTTGCCATCATCGGACTGCGGGCCTTCCTCTTCGGCGGAATCTTCGCGGTCATCGATCTCGGTATTGATGATCTGCTGGCTTTCTTCTTCATCCAAGGAAGCCAAAAATGCCTGGAACTCCTCGCTGATTTCCTCACCGGTAGGCATGGGCTCCTCGCCAGGCATGATCGCCTGCGGATGCTCCTTGCGGTAGCGCTCCATATAAGCGTCATATTGCTGCTCGAGTTGTTGGACTACGCCTTCGATCTCATCCGAGCCACCAACTTGCTCCTCCAGCTGGTTTTCCACGCGAGAAATATCGGCCTCAATGCTGCCCAAAGGAATGTTGAGGCGCGCCGCCCGAGCCACCGAATCCAGCAACTGGTACGTGGCCTGTGGATAAGGCGAAGCTGCCAGATAATGCGGCACGTGGACGGTATATCCAGCCACCGTGCGGTGCTTATCCGCCAGAGCCTTTTCCAGATACAGCGCGGCGGAGCCTGGCACCATCATGGTGGAATCCATCGAGAGCATGTGCTCAGTCAAGCGGGAGGAGGTGCCATGGGCCGTAACCACCGTGGGGCGGGTATGCGGCACCGGCATCGGCGCGGCATAGAGCATAATGGTGTCTTCGATGTTGAACTTTTCCACCAACTTCACCACGGCGGTAGTAAACGCCTCCCAGCGCATGTCTGGTTCAGGGCCAGACAGCAGTAGGAAGGTCTTTCCGGAATTATCGCGCAGGACCTTAATACCAAGATCCATGGACTCGATTTCCAGCGCCCGATCCTTATCAATCGTGATGGCTGGGCGGCGCGAGCGGTAATCAATCAGCTCATCAGAGTTAAACGACGCCAGCTGACGGCCTTCCAAAGCGGCCTTCAGGTGGTCAGCACTTGCCTCAATGGCCTGGCCAGCGTCAGCATAGCCGTGCATGGCAACAATCATGGTGGGGCCTTGTCCGTCACCGGAATCATCCCTAATCACCGGAGCCGGATATTCCAGCTCATACATGCGGCGATCTTCTTCGTGCATGTTGTGTTACCTCCTTGCATTCTTACCTACCCCAACGCCGCGCGCGTGCCTACTATTCCCGCGCGCACTGCGAGGTTAAATAAACAATTGTGCCCCAAACCGCTGCGCATTGCCAGCGCAATCCCGGGCGGGTTGTGGAAAGCCGCTAGCCGACGCCCCCCTTCACCCCACCTATCCACAGATCCCCACCACCTAATCCTTAGCGGCCTATGCATAGTTGCGCTCATGGTTGAGGCTGGGGCCATGGACATCACAACACCAACTCAGCCCATCCGTACGCCCGGCGATATCCTCGCCAATATCCCAGGAATCCTCGGATTCTTTCCCACCGAATCAGTCATCCTCATCTCCATCCAACCCAGCCAACGCGGATACAGCATCGGACCAGTAGCCCGCCTCGATTTGCACGATGTGCCTGGTGCCCTGCACGAGGTGATGGATGCGTTTCACTGCGGAAACCCCGAAATCATTTTTTGCTTCGTGCTCTCCCAGCGCGAGGAAGGAGAGCTCTGGGACATTCTGCAGTCTCTTTACCATTTCCAAGACCGGACAGGTATGGGCATCGATGCCTGCTGGCTGTCCGAAGAACTATCCACCGATACCGCCTATGACCTCATCTTTGGCCACGCCACAGAAAGCGGCGAGGGCCCGCTGCAGAATTGGATGGAAGGAACCATACCCGCCATCTCGACGAGCCACACGATGCGCGCCTGCGTGAATAACGGGATGCTTCCGGAACTTAGCCGTCATGACTTGGTCCAGCGTTTCAAGGACCCGAACCCATACTTTGGGGAAGAAGAGATAAGGGCCATGGAGCGATGCGCCGAAGAGATTGCCCGCCAACTGCGCGCCGGGCACGGATACGGCACTACAGATCCAGTGCAGGTGGTCAAGCACCTCATTGCCGATGTGCTCTATGTGCTCAGCGAGGTCGAATCGCTGGAGGAAACCCTAGAAAATGAAGAATTGTTGTGTGTGGCAGCCATGTGGATGTCTACCACCTGGACCCGCGACCTAGTCATTACGGAGCTTGTCTCCGCGCCGCAGGAAGCAGGTGACCTGTTATTGGCGGTAGCCCGTACATTCCAGGGGTCTATTCGCTACAACGCCCTAGCTTTGTATGCTGCTAGCCAGGTGTCTCACGAATTCGGAATTTATGCCGGTCCGGCGCTGGCAGTAGTAGTAGAAGAGGCGCCCCATCACAATTTGGGGCGCCTCATAGCGCAGGGGTATCGCAGCGGTATGGGAAAGCGGTTGGTCTCCAGCCTATGCCATGGTTGCGAGCTAGCCCGCGAAGCGGCGGGGCTCCGCGTTGACAGCCCCGCCTAACACGCGCGGCGTCTAGGACCGCTTTGCGGAATGTGCCTTATCGCCAAGCTGTCGGGTGAAGTTCCACGCGTCGGTGACGATGGTTTCCAGGTCCGTACGGGTGGGATTCCACCCGAGTTCCCGCTGAATCTTCTCTGAGGAAGCGATGAGCGTAGCTGGGTCGCCCGCGCGGCGCGGGGCCACCTCAGCCGGAATATCGTGGCCGGTGACCTTGCGACACATCTCGATGACTTGCTTGACGGAGTACCCATCGCCAGAACCCAAGTTGTAAATGCGGTGCTTGCCAGATTCGTTGGACTCGAGGGCAAGCACGTGGGCGTCGGCTAGATCGCGGATATGGATGTAGTCACGCACTGGGGTGCCGTCTGCGGTATCCCAGTCATCGCCGAACATGAAGATCTTATCCCGGTGGCCCAAAGCAACCTGCAACACGATGGGGATGAGGTGGGTTTCTACCTCGCGGTTCTCGCCAATATTTCCGTAGGCACCAGCCACATTGAAATAGCGCAGCGAGGTAGCGCCCAGGCCGTAGGCGTGGGCAAAGGACGTGATCATGTAGTCGATGGCCAGCTTGGTCGCACCATACGGATTGGTGGGCTGGGTTGGCATGTCTTCCGTAATCGGGACTTGGTCGGGCTCACCGTAGGTTGCAGCGGTGGAGGAAAAGACGAGGTTTTTGACGTCGTTATCCCGCATGGCATTAAGCAGTGTCAGGGTAGTAACGACGTTGTGCTGCCAGTACTCATCTGGCTTTTCCACGGATTCGCCCACCAAGGAGCGCGCAGCGAAGTGAATGACGCCTTCGAAGCCACCTTCGCCCAGGACATCGGCAGCCTTGTCCGCGACGTCGCCCTCGATGACGCGGGCGGCTTCCGGAACGGCCTCACGGTTGCCGGTGGAGAAATTATCGATGATGGTTACGTCATGGCCTTGTTCGACCAATACTGCGGCGCAGACGCTGCCCACGTAGCCGGCGCCACCGGTAACGAGAAGCTTCATAGCTATACCTCCACGCGCACTGCGTGCGCCAAATCGTCGGAAAGCACGACGCTGCCACCTTCCGGTGTCGACAGTGTGATCGTGCCGCTGTTATTGACCACAGATACCTTGGCGCCCACACGAATGCCGGCATCGGTGAGCTCCTGGAAGGTGCCATCATCAACCTGCAGGATTTCATTGACCTGGATGACGGTCGCGGAGACCTGCTCGCCATTGGGGAGATCGACCGCCCGGGTGCCCTGGTCCGGCTGCGGAACATCGAAGCCAAGTGCAGACAGTGCCGGAATAGGATTGCCAAAGGGGGACCGCGTCGGGTCATCGAGAACGGCGACCATGCGCTTTTCCACCTCTTCACTCATGACGTGCTCCCACCGGCAGGCCTCGTCGTGGACCTTGGCAATGTCGAGCCCCAGGACGTCGGTAAGCAAACGCTCTGCCAAACGGTGCTTGCGCATGACTGCGGTTGCTAGGTCGCGGCCCTTGTCCGTGAGATCCAAACTGCGGTCGGTGCGCACGTGCAAAAGGCCATCGCGCTCCATGCGGGCCACAGTCTGAGAAACCGTAGGTCCGGACTGCTCCAAACGCTCCGCAATGCGGGCGCGCAGGGGAGTAATGCCTTCTTCCTCTAGCTCGTAGATGGTCCGCAGATACATCTCCGTTGTATCAACTAGGTCCCTCACGTGGGCATACCTTTCTGTGTGAATACAGTTACGCGGCTATAGTCCCGTCCAAGAACGGGAAAGCGCTTTCTAGACTCTGCAGTCCAGATTAGCCTACCCAAGGCTTGGCTCGCCGCTAGGAACCAAGCCGATGCCTTATCCACGCCAAACCCCGAGCCCATGGCGGTACGTTGCCAAATGGGCCCGGGGATAGGATGTGCTGCCGAATGCAGTAGGCGTGGATTACAAAGCGTACTCGCGCAGGCGATCGGCGCGGTTTCCATCGCGCAGCTTAGCCATGACTTCGCGCTCAATCTGGCGTACACGCTCGCGTGAAAGGCCGAAGCGGCGGCCTATCTGATCCAAGGTGCGCGGAACACCATCATCGAGGCCATAACGCAGGCGGATGACGTCCTGCTCGCGCTTCTCTAAGGTGTCAATCACACCGCGGATATCGGAGTGGCGCATAGATGCGACGACCGCAGTTTCAGCATCGGTAGCTTCTGCATCTTCAATGAAGTCGCCCAAAGGAGCTTCTTCATCGGTACCTACCGGCATATCGAGAGAGACCGGATCGCGCGACTGGCGCAGCAGCATTTCAATCTTGTTCTCATCAATACCGGATTCTTCCGAAAGCTCCTCGTTGGTAGCTTCGCGGCCCAATGATTGATACATCTCGCGCTTAATACGAGAAAGCTTGTTAACCTGCTCAACCAAGTGGACTGGGAGGCGAATGGTGCGGGACTGGTCAGCCATGCCGCGGGTAATCGCCTGACGAATCCACCACGTGGCATAAGTGGAGAACTTGAATCCCTTGGCGTAATCGAACTTCTCCATTGCGCGGATAAGGCCTAGGTTGCCCTCCTGGATGAGATCCAGCAGTGGCATACCGCGGCCGGTGTAGCGCTTGGCCAGCGAGACAACGAGGCGCAGGTTGGCTTCGAGCAGGTGGGAGCGTGCCTTCTTGCCTTCGCGGGCGAGGATCTTTAGGTCGCGCTTTTCGGCACGGGTGAGCTTTTCTGCGTTATTGAGCTTGTACTCCGCGTACAGTCCAACCTCGATGGCCTGAGCGAGTTCTACCTCATCTTCCGCGCTGAGCAGTGCGGTCTTGCCGATGCCGTTGAGATAGACGCGGACGAGGTCGGCAGAAGGATTATCGTTGGTTTGGTTGCGGCGAGATCCGCGGTCTACTTCCTGTTCTTCATCAGTAGTGGCACTTGAAGTGCCCTTGGCGGTGGTGGCAGATGTCTTCGTCATAGTGAAGCCTCCTGAATTTGTCGCCGGTTTCACACAGTACAACGGAGTCTTTAGCGATTTAGTTCCCAGTGCAGAGAGAATTAGTAAAAACAGTTGGTCCCCGTGGTACAACTCCACCTTTTCGGGGGAGAGGTACCACGGGGAACGGTTACGAGATGCGAATAGCTTGGTATGTGGAACTACTATCCGCGCACCTGGACGAGGTAGCGGTAGATAGTCGGTTCAGATACGCCTAGGCGCGTCGCTGCCGCGGCAATTCCGCCTTTAAGAAGGAAGAATCCTGCATCCTCAAGGTCAGAGACCACTTCGAGTCGCTCCTCGCGCTGCATGCGAGGTACTGGCGTGCTCTGGTTAGAAATTGCGGAATTCAACATGGAATCTAGAAGGTTCTCTACGTTGGAACGCAAAGACTCGCTGACTTCTTCCTTCTCTGGCTCCTCTTCCGCAGCCTCGTCTTCTGGAGCCGGGTCTGGTACCGCGACGGGTCGCTGCGGCTGCTCTTCCGTGCCGGGATAGCCGCCGAAGGCCTTCGACTTATCAAATGCGGGATCATCGGCGTTGCCGATAAGTGCGGCGGCAGTATCGCGAATGTGTACCAACTCGGAGACGTCAACATTGATGCACAGCATGCCGCGCATATGGCCAGAGTCGTCTCGGATGAAATAACTAGAAGAGCGGCAAATTTTGCCTTCCGCATTGACGGCGCGGTAGCCGGTCATCATGGGGATTGCTGCGGCATCGCCTTGTTTCATAAACCACAGAGCGAAGTCGGTCACGGGGCCGCCTAGCTGCCGGCCAGAGATGTGGCCGTTGGCGATGGCCATGATGGATTTATCGGGGACGTCGAGATCGTGCAGCACGATTTCGGTGTTGGGGCCCATTGCCTTACCGAGGAATTCGACGAGGGGAATGTACTGCTCGAGGAAATTTTCTTCGGAGGCACTGCCGCTAGGGAAATTCATTAGCTGAAGCATGTCCTTTAATTCCTGTCAGGTTATAGAGAAGATATCACACGGAAGCGAGTAGGCGGAAGGGGGGGAACTAGCGCCAAGAAGGCCGGGTGAACACAAGCGGCTTAGCGCTGTGCTCACCCGGCTCATCGCTTCTCTACAGGGTGGTCTCTATCCACACACCGGAACTGGTGGGTGAACTGCTAGGGCCAGGCCACCTTGTGAGGTCTCCCTGTACTTGGCGTTCATATCCTTACCAGTCTTATACATGGTCCAGATGACTTCGTCCAAAGAAACGCATGGCTTGCTCTCGCGCTCCAGCGCCATGCGGGCGCTGGTGATGGAGTCAACGGCAGCGACAGCGTTGCGCTCAATGCAGGGGACCTGAACCTGTCCAAGGACTGGGTCACAGGTCAGGCCTAGCTTGTGCTCCATGCCAATCTCGGCTGCAATGCAAACCTGCTCTGGGGTAGCGCCCATGAGCTGGGCGAGACCGCCAGCAGCCATGGAGCACGCTACACCAACCTCACCCTGGCAGCCGACCTCAGCGCCAGAGATGGAAGCGTTCATCTTGTACAGGGAAGCAATCTGGTTGCAGGCGAAGATGTAATCAGCAAACATCTCGGTGGTGACGGGCTCAACGAACTTGTCGTAGTAGGCCAGTACCGCCGGGACAACGCCGCAGGCACCGTTCGTGGGAGCGGTAACAACGCGGCCACAGGATGCATTCTCTTCAGAGATAGCCAGTGCGAACATGTTGACCCAGCTGAGGATGTTCAGACCATCGTGCGGTTCGGACTGCTCTAAGCGGCGCCTCAGGGCAGCGGCGCGGCGGGGGACAAGCAGGGAACCTGGAAGCGGACCGTCGGTAGCGGAGCCGCGCTCGATGCCGGTGTACATGACATCGCGGACCTTGCGCAGGTGCTCGTTGACTTCGTCTTCCGAGCGCAGGGCCAACTCGTTGGCCAAGCCAAGCTCCGGGAGGGTCATGTTGTTCTTCTCGCACAGCTCGAGCATCTCTGCGGCGCTAGCGTACGGGAAGGGGATATCAACCTTGGCGTCCGTGCGCTTGGCAAAGTCTTCCTGTTTGACGATGAAACCGCCGCCGACCGAGTAGTAGGTCTTGTGCAGGATGTCTTCCTCGCCGGCGAAGGCGATAAGACACATGCCGTTCTCGTGCATTGGGAGGTACTCATCGTGGAAGTAGAAGCCGCCGTCCTTGGGGAATTCCACCTCGTGGGAGCCGCCCAGCATGAGCTTCTCGCTGCTGCGGACGTTCTTCATGAATTCGGAGATGCCGTCGATATCAACTGTCTCTGGCTCTTCACCGGCGAGGCCGAGGAGGATGGCCTTGTCTGTGGAGTGGCCGATGCCCGTGAGGGAGAGGGAGCCGTAGACATTTGCCTGAACTCGAGTGACCTTGTCAAGGAGGTCCTTTTCCTTGAGTTCGTCCACGAAAGCCTTGCCGGCTTTCATTGGGCCTAGGGTGTGTGAGCTTGAGGGGCCGATGCCAATCTTGAACATATCGAAGATGCTGATGAACATTGTTCTTTCCTTGAATCCTCTGCGATTTTCTCGTCTGCGGCGGTACTTAGAAGGCCTGGACGATGGAGTAGATGATGGTTGCTAGGGCGACGAGGCCCATGAAGAAGACGAAGTAGTTGGAAGCCATGCCCTTGTAGCGCTTCAGCGCTGGGACCTTGTGGATGGCGACCATTGGGATGATGAAGAGCATGATGGCAATCGTCGGGCCACACAGGGTTTCAATCATGCCCAGGATGGATGGGTCAGCCCAGGCGACGAGCCAAGCGGTGACCAGCATGAAGATGAGGGTGATGGTATCGAGCTTGTGAGCGGACTCTGCGTCGTCCTTGCTTGCGTTCTTGCTGCCCTTGATGACGAGGCCTTCGAAGCCTTCGGCTGCGCCGAGGTAGTGGCCGAGGAAGGACTTAGCAACTGCAATCATGGCGATGACTGGGGCAATCCACTGGATAAGTGGGTTATCGAAGTGGTTGGCCAAGTAGGACAGGATGGTGATGTTTTGTGCCTTAGCGTCCGCCATGTCAGCCGGGGAGAGGCTTAGAGCGGTGGAGAAGACGAAGAACATAACCACGACGACCATGAGGATTTCTGCGCGGAGCAAGGTCTTGCGGGACTTGGCCTCAGCGAACTTGCCGTAGGTCTGGCGGCGGTCAACGGCGAAGGAGGAAATCATCGGGGAGTGGTTGAAGGAGAAGACCATAACCGGAACCAGCAGCATCAGGGTAACGCCCATGCTGTGGCCAGAAGCCTCGCGAGCGACGTTGAGGTCGAAGGAATCGAAGAGCGCGGTATTCCACTTCGGGATGAGGTAGAGGGAAAGCAGAACCAAGATGCCGATGAATGGGTATACCAAATAGGACATGACGTGAACTACGACGTCCTTGCCCATGCGGACGATTAGGATGAGGCCGCCTACCAGCAGGAGGGAGGTAAGCCAGCGGTCCGGAGGAGTAATTCCGAGCTGGTGCTCCAGGAAGGAGTTGACCGTGTTGGTGATGGTGACCGAGTAGACCAGCAGGATGGGGTAGACCGACAGGAAGTACAGGATGTTCATGAGCACACCAGCCTTCTTGCCAAAGTGCTCTTCCACGACGTCCGTGAGGTCACCGTCTGGCTTGGAACTGGACAGTACCAAGCGGGTCATTCCGCGGTGAGCCCAGTAGGTCATAGGCAGTGCTAAGACCGTCATGATGATAAGCGGGATGATGCCACCGATGCCGGCGTTAATGGGAAGGAAGAGGACACCAGCGCCGATTGCGGTGCCGAACAGGGAGAGCATCCATACGGTGTCTTCCTTATTCCACTTCGGTGCACCCTTCTGGCCATCGAACGGGGTGTCAATGCCAGGGGCGGGTGCGGATTCCTTGGATGAGGGAGCTGCCTTGGAGGCCTTGAGATCCTCAGGCATCTCAGCCTGGTTTTCTGGGTGCTGGGCCTTGTTGCGCCGCGTGATTGAGTGGGACATTTTCTTTCCTACATCTAGTTGGTCGGCCGAAGCGTTTGGGCTTCTGCAACCATGAGTGAGAAAAATTTTCTCACTCAATTTTGCGTTTGTAGGATTTTGAGAAACTATCTCGCATCCTGCATGTCCAGCCCTTTTGCTTCGCTGTGCCTTCAGTATAGAACAAAATCTTGCAGAATGATAATAAATTATTGCACTGCGAGTAGGGCATTTATCACTCTCTGAGAATTTGCATTCCCTTGCGCTTTATGGCTTGCTTTACACAAAATCCGGAAAAGTGGTTTACGTCACGGAATCGTTTGTAAAAGGTCCTGCTTAACACGATTTTCAGATCTCGTGGGGCGGAAATTGAGGGTGCGGGCTAGGTCTCTACCAAGACGGTGAAAGGTCCTTCACTCACAGAGGAAACGCGCATTTTAGCCCCGAATTGGCCTGTTTCTACTGACACGCCGTGTTCCCTGAGGCTCGCAATAATCGCCGCGATGACCGGTTCGGCCTCGGGTCCTGGAGCGGCATCCGCCCACGAAGGGCGTCGCCCTTTGGCAGTGCGGCCGTACAAAGTAAATTGGCTCACCACAAGCACGGGCGCTCCGGCATCAATGACTGACACTTCGCCATCAAGAATGCGCAGTTCTGCAATCTTGCGTGCCATCTTCTCAGCGCGGGGCTGCCAACCATCCATATCCTCGCGTGAGACCCCAATTAGAGCGAGAAGGCCACCGGTTTCGGGACTAGTAATGGCCCCTACGGTCTCTCCATCGACGGTCACTGTGGCCTCTGATACCCGAGTCAAAACTGCGCGCATGGTTTACTTCTCCTTATATAACGAGTGGGGGACAGTGTGGATCTAGCTGAGGTCCGGCGAATCGGTATCCAAGAGGAGATCAGCTGGGATAAGCAGGCCATGTCGGACCATATCGATCACGGCGGGTAGGGCAGCAGTAGTAAGTTCTGCTTCGTCGAATCCGTGCGCCGCCGCATACAGGCCAATGGTTTCTTCCAGGTTCAAGCCCTGTGGGTTGAGTCCGGCGACAATGGCAGCGATGTGTTCATCTACTTCGTGGCTCCAGCGCGGACCGTCGGTGCGAGTAAGGCGTAGAGCGGCCCGTGTAAATCCCTGGCCCAAATCCCCATCTGGGGTGCTGATATCTTCGCGTGCCAGCCCCGGGCGTACCTGGAAGTGCTTTCCCTGTAGCTCGCCGGGTACTAGGTCGCGCAACCACGCCACACGGGCAAAGTATTCTTCTACTTCAGGTCCAAGTGGGTCGCTAAAGGCCTGCGGCATTTCTTCGGCCAAGATATCGGCAGGTTCATCGTCGCCGATGCGTTGGATAGCGACAAATCCAAAGCCAATGCCATTGACCTCATGTTGCTGGAAATGTTCCAGCCAGGCGCGAGAGCGCTGTTGTCCTTCAGGGGAGCGTACATCCAGGGATTCATCCTCGAGCCAGGTGGACACATAGAGTGCGGGATCGGCTACGTCGCGCTGGATGATCCAGGCAGCAATTCCCTTGTCTGGCAGCCAGGAGGCAACGCGTTGCTGCCAGGTCTCGCCGCTGGTGTGTACCCAAGCTGCCAGAAGGTGAGCCGTGCCGCCAGGGGTTAGGTGATCGGTGGCCCGAGAGACAACCAGCTCGCTGGCACCGTCCAGATTTAACCCGGAATCGCGGTAGACGTGGCCAACTTCGGGAAGGCCAACAACAAAAGGTGGGTTAGCTACGAGGCGGTCAAAGCGGCGGCCGGCTACGGGGGCGAACCACGAACCTTGCAGCAATTCCACTTTCTCGCTATCGCCAGTAGCGGCAATGGTAGCCTCGGCCAACTCCAATGCACGCTCATGCACGTCGGTGGCGGTAATCTTTTCAGCGCAATCGAGCTGCCCCAGCAATTGGACGCCCGAGCCAGTGCCTAGATCTAAGACGCTGCCCACTGGGCTTACTGGCGTGGATTGCAGCAGCGAAAGGCTTGCCGCACCAACGCCAAGCACATGGTCTGGGCCAGGTACGTGGTCGACCAAGGAGGCGTCGACGTCGGAGAAGATGAGACGGTTGGCGCCAACGATGGTGTGGGGGCGGATATCGAGGGCAATGTAGGCCTTGCCATGGGCGTCGGCAAGCGCAACATTGGCATCGAGCAACTGGGTAGCCAAGCGCGCGCCTACCGCCTCGCCCAAAAGCGTGGCCGGTAGGTGTTCATGCAGGAGGAAGAAGCGGATCAAAAGATCCAATTGAGATTCGCTGTGCGCGGCGAGCGCAACTGGTGCGGGTTCGCCGCGGAAGAGGGCCTCGGTAACTTCCGGACCTAGGTGCCCGGCTACGCCATCGGTAGTAAAACCGGCGGCGGTAAAGACGTCGGAAAGCTCTGCGGCCAGCGTGGCTAGCGCGGTGGCATCAAAGTCGGGGCCAAAAGCGGTCGTCATGTAGGCAGGAATCCTTTACTCTTCTTCGTGATCAATGATGTCGTGGTGTGCCTCAATAGGCCGGGCAGTGCCGCCGGATACCTGTGGGGCGTGGGTCTGGCTATAAAGCTGCCGGTTCATGGCTGGCTTGTACACGTTTTTCTCGCGCTTATCCTTCTTTTCTCCCCGGCCGTTGCCAATCACCACGGCTATCCAGGGGAGGGGAAATGTCACGCCCACAATGATGGCGGCTAAAAGCCACCAATGCATATAGAGGAAATAACCGGCGATGAGCAGGGAAGGAACGCGCAAAAACTGAAAGATTCCGTACCGGATTTCGCGGCGCTTGCGGTCCTGGCCAGGCGAGAGCTTGGCATCTGTGATGAGGTAGCGCTCTTTTTTGCCAAACAACCTAGACTCGGCTCCCCTCGTGCGCATCGGCGTTCCCTCGATAAGGGGAGAAGGGCGCAGTGGTTGGCGTGCATGACGTGTACATGTTCTCCAAGGGTAGCCGCCTGACTCGCAAAGTTCGATGCCGATGCGGCAAAATGGAGTGCGTGACTACGACTACGAAGACAATTGAACGGCCAGATATTCGTGAAGACACTTCGACGACGGATAATGACACGCCGAAGTTCTTCCACTACGTCAAAAAGGATCACATCCTCGATTCCGCGGTGAACGGCAAGTACGTCGTTGCGCTGTGCGGCGAAACTTTCCCGGTGACCAAGCAGGCAAAGCCGGGTTCTCCGGTGTGCCCCGATTGTGAGCGTGTGTATAAGGGTCTGCGCCGCAAGTGAGGACTTTTAAAAAGACTAACCTTCGCGCCTGGCAGCAATCCGCCCTCGATAAATTCCTCGCCACTAAGCCGCAGGACTTCATGGCGGTGGCGACCCCGGGCGCCGGAAAGACTACTTTCGCACTGCGCATTGCCACCGAGCTCATGGAAGACCGTACGGTCGAGCGCGTAATCGTGGTGGTGCCTACCGAACACCTCAAGACCCAGTGGTCGAGCGCTGCCGCGCGCGTGGGTCTGGCTCTAGATCCGGCGTTTAGCAATTCCTCCGCCGTTAATCCCTCGATGGACGGCATCGTGGTGACTTATGCGCAGGTGGGTATGCACCCCTTCAAGCACCGCGCGGTGGCCTCGGCTCGGCGCACTTTGGTGATCCTTGACGAGATTCACCATGCAGGCGACGCCAAGAGCTGGGGCGATGGCGTCAAGGAAGCCTACGACGATGTCAATCACCGCCTGGCCTTGACCGGTACGCCTTTCCGCTCCGATGACTCGCCCATTCCATTCGTCCAATACGTGGACGATGGGGAGGGGCACAAGGTATCCCGCTCGGACCATACCTATGGCTATGGCGATGCGCTTGCCGACGGCGTCGTGCGCCCCGTTGTCTTTCTTTCTTACTCTGGCGAAGCCCGCTGGCGCGACTCGGCCGGCGAGGAACATGCAGCCCGTTTGGGCGACATTATGAATGCGGAGCAAACCGCCCGAGCGTGGCGCACCGCCTTGGACCCCAAGGGTGAGTGGATCCCTGCTGTGCTGCAGGCGGCGCATACCCGCCTGATGCAAATGCGGCGCAATATGCCGGATGCCGGCGGCCTTGTGCTGGCTTCGGATACGACGACCGCACGCGCGTATGCCAAGATCCTCAAACAGCTTTCTAATACGCCAGTGTCGGTGATTTTGTCTGATGATCCCGGTTCCTCGGACCGCATTCAGGAGTTTTCTGAGTCCACCGATGAGTGGATGGTGGCAGTGCGCATGGTGTCCGAGGGCGTCGACGTCCCGCGCCTTGCGGTGGGCGTTTATGCTACCTCGGCGTCGACTCCTCTCTTTTTCGCCCAGGCCATCGGCCGCTTCGTGCGCTCGCGCATGCCGGGCGAGACGGCATCGGTTTTCCTTCCATCGGTTCCTGTCCTGCTGGGCTTGGCCGAAAATATGGAAAAGTCCCGCGACCACGTCTTGGGTGAAGAAAAGCCCGACAAGGAAGGCTGGGACGACGATCTGCTAGAGCAGGCGAATCAGAAAAAGACCGAACCAGACATGCTGGAGAAGTCTTATGAGTCGCTTGGTGCCGAGGCAGAGTTTTCGGGGCTGCTCTACAACGGTTCTCAGTTCAATACCGGGGATATGACCACCGATGAGGAAGCGGACTTCCTAGGTATTCCCGGGCTACTTGATGCGGACCAAGTCAAAGATTTGCTGCGCAAGAAGCAATCCGAGGAAATGGACCGGCGTGAAGCGGAGGAAAAGGCGCGACGCGCCGCTGAGGCGGAGGAAGCTCACCGCCGCAAGCTCTACGGCATGGATTATGCGCCGGCCTCACGGAAGAAGTCTATGGAATCTGAGTCCAGCGATACTGGAGTTGTCGATGAGCTAGGCCAGCTGCGCAAAGAACTCAACACGGTAGTCTCCATCGCTGCCCAGCGCTCGGGCCGCCCGCACGGTGCGATTCACACCGAGGTCCGTAAGGCCTGCGGTGGACCGCCCACCGCGCTCTGCAACGCCGACCAGCTACGCGAGCGCATCGAGTACCTGCGCAAGTGGTAGGTGACGCTACGTGGTAGGCGGTCATGGTCAAAGTCAAGAGAAAGCAGGGCCGGATTGGGAAAGTACTCCAGTACCTTTCGTGCGGTGCACTTCTAGCGCAGTGCACTCCTAGCGCGGAGTCCACCCAGCCCGGCCTTTTCTGCGCTCTACCAGAAAGCGACCGCCGTACAATGCGCAGCCAGCGTGGGTAACGTAGTTAAAAGCAATAGAACGATTAGCAATAACACGATTATGGCTTTTGGGCTGCACTCAAGGAGGCCAATCGTATGACCACCCCGAACGACCCTCACACCCCGGGCAACGGAAAGAATTCCGACAGTACCGAAGGCGCGGTATACCCGGCCTTTGCCGGTGGCGGTGACGGTTACGGTTATTCCCCGGCCGAAAAGAAAAGCGTGATTGCGGTGTGGGCTCTCATTATCGGCATCATTGCGCTGGTGTCTTTGCTCCTAGTTGTTCCACCGCTGCTGCTAGGACCGATTGGCATCATCGTCTCCATCATCGCATTGCTAAAAGGCAAGAAGCGACCAAAAGAGCTGCGCCGCGCCTGGATGTCCATCGC
Organism: Corynebacterium sp. ACRPJ; assembly: GCF_022347345.1. Classification (NCBI taxonomy): domain Bacteria; kingdom Bacillati; phylum Actinomycetota; class Actinomycetes; order Mycobacteriales; family Corynebacteriaceae; genus Corynebacterium; species Corynebacterium sp. ACRPJ. Next base: position 1,216 of record NZ_JAKRNC010000020.1, on the reverse strand, counting down.
CGGCTTGATTACCTCAATTATCGCTTTAATCTTGTCCGTTGCTTTCTTAATTTACTTGTATACGCACATTGGTTGGACGATGACGCCTGACCCTGAAATGTGCACGACCATCGATGACCCAGCGCAAAAGCAAGCCTGCATGGAAGATTCCTTGAACGGTTCTACTCAAAACTAGGCGTTTCCCAAACGCCGAATATCGCATCCTCCCACCCATGGCACCATCCATGTGGAGGTGCGCAAGGCTTGCCGCGGCCCGACCGCCCACAAACTCGGCCACTCGGTAGTTGCCAGTTATTTCACAGGTTCCGTAAGTAACGTGGCCGAAAGCGATTACAAATGCGTAAGTTATTAGAATCACATATTCGATAAAGAGCACCCAATTAGGGCTGCCCCAAGGAGGCCAACCACATGACCACCCCGAACAACCCAGAGAACCCGGACAACGCGAAGAACCCATTTAGCAGCGACAGCACCGGCAAGCTGCCCTCCTACGGTGAGGCAACCTCCAAGGCCAACGAGGAGCACACCCACGACGCAAACAACTACGGCGTAGACAACACCGCTCACGACCACGCCTCCCACGATGCTTACGGTACGGACGCAACCGCCGCTGGCGCCGGCTACCCGGCCTACGCTGGTGCCGGCAGCCAGCCGGCAAAGAAGAACGCAGTTGCTATCTGGGCACTGGTCATCGGCATTATCGCGCTGCTGTCCCTGCTGCTGATCGTTCCGCCGCTGCTGCTCGGCCCAATCGGCATTATCGTTTCCATCATCGCCCTAGTCGTTGGCCGCAAGCGCCCGAAGGAGCTGCGCCGCACCTGGATGTCCGTCGTCGGCCTGGTTACCTCTATCTTGGCCTTGGCCGGCACCATCGCCATCATGGCCTTCGGCGTGAAGATTCTCGGTGACACTGGCGCCGACAAGTGCCTGAACATGCAGGACCCTGCCCAGCAGCAGGCCTGCATGGAGGACACCCTGGGCACCGCATCATAGCAGTAAGGGAAATACCCACACACTGCATTTAGCAACCCCCACGAGCCCCGACCACATACGTGGTTGGAAGGCATGTGGGGGTCTTTATGTCTCGTGGAAGTCGTGGGGTTGCCCGCAAATCGTGGACACGTAGTGGAGCTACCTAGTGGTTAGGCAGCTATTTCTTTTCTGCTGGTGGTTAGACCAATGTGGTTCTCGAAGTCGACGGGGCTTACCATACCGA
>NZ_JAKRNC010000001.1:0-283773 GCF_022347345.1 Corynebacterium sp. ACRPJ | reverse complement strand
TAAACGAGTCTCAAGAACAGCCGGCAGACTCATGGAAGGAGCCCGAGTATCCGGCTGGAAACAAGCCATCAACCAAATGGCCGTGGCCTACCCCGACCGCTTCGACAAATACCTATAAACCCAGCCCCACACACAAACAACTTGACACGCTCGGATGATTTTTACTCATCCCCTCATCGTGAACCTAGGTGCCTAGCACACCGGCATGCCTTTGGCGGTATTTCATGGTCGAAGCTGGAATATACCTTTGGATAAGTGAAATAGTACTAATAACAGCACGCCAGACCAGCTAGCCGTACAACCTCACCAACACATCCTGTCGTTTAGGCCTAAACGACAGCTTGTGTTGTTTTGCGGCGTGTCGAGTTAAACGACATTTTGTGTTGGTGGGCTTAGGCGGCTGGCAGCGTTAAGGAGTTAAAGCCTCGATAGCCAACTTGTGGCCACGTTATGCCCCAAGAGGGGAGGGCATAACGCATTAACGTGGCTGATTCGGGGCCTGGGCGGATGTTCAAGAAATAGCCTAGGCAGGCAGAGGCCCTAGTAGCGCTCGCGGCGGCGCTTGTTCAGCTTGGCGTAGTGATCCGGCTTGGAGTCGCCGTAGCGCGAGCGATTGCGGCGGCTGGCGGCATGCGAGGAGGACGCGGCGGGAACGGCTGGGGCGGTATCGGTGGCGTCGTCAGCGGCCGCGTGGGCGTCGTGCCGGGAGGTCGCAGGGGACGGGGCTTCTACTGGCGCGGAGTCTGCAGCGGAGGCATCCTCGGGCTCGGATGGGGTTGAGGCATCGGCATCGAGAGCGGCGAGGGCCTCTTCTTCCTCGCGCAGGCGGCGGCGCTCCCGGATTTCGGACCATACGAAGTAGCCCAAGCCCAGCGGGGCCATGATGCCGAAGGCAATCCATTGGTAGCCGTAGGAGAGGTGGTTGCCGCGGTCGAGCTGCGGGATCGGCATGGGGTTGAGCACGCCGGGCTGGTCGGCGGAGAGTTGGATGTAGTCGTGGGCCAAGGGGGCGTCGATAAGCGAGGCAATCTGCTTCGTATGGATGGAGTAGACCTGCTGGTAGCCCTCTTGCTTAATGGGTGCGGACTGGTGTTCGGCCTCATCGGCGCGGATCATGCCGGTGAGAGTGGTCTCGCCCGAGGGAGCATCAGGGATATCCGGCACGGCGTTGGCCTCGCCGGCCTTGACCCAGCCGCGGTTAACTAGGATGGTCAGGCCGGAATCGGTGCGAAAGGGAACCAGGGATTGGTAGGACGGACCGGAATCGACAGGGCGCAGGCGCAGTAGCACCTCATCCTGCGGCAGGTAATGGCCGTGCAGGGTGGCGCGGGACCACTCATCGTCCTTGATGGCGCCGTTGCCATCCACGAGGGCTTCCACCGGCTGGGGGTCAGCCTCATAGGCGTGGGTGATGAGCTCGTTGCGTTCCACAATGTCATCGTCCTTGCCCAGCTGCCATGGGGCGAGGACGGTAAAAGCAAGGTAGGAAAATGCCACGACGAAAAGTAGCAGTAGAACCCAACCCGGCTTAAGGAACGTCTTTAGCATGGGGCCTAGTTTAGTCGCGGTTAGCGCGAATCCAATCCAGCAGGCCAGGCACGGCGGCCTCGATATTCTTGCGCGTGGTTTCAAAATCCGCTGCGGAACCGTAATAGGGGTCTGCCACGTCCGCGTCCTCCGGGGAGTTGGGGTCGAAGCTGCGCATCAGGCGAATCTTGTCCGGGTTGATGCCGTGCTCAATGAGGGCCGCGCGGTGGCCCTTGTCCATAGCAATGAAGAGATCAGCGTCCATGTGCTCGGTGCCCAGCTTGGCCGCGCGGTGGGAACCGCCATCGTGGCCGCCGCGGCGCAGCTCAGCAACCGCGCGCTGGTCCGCTCCTTGGCCTACATGCCAGCCGCCGAGGCCGCACGAATCCACGGTGGCAACGAGGTCAAGCATGTCCTTTTCCATTTCATCGCGCACGATGATCTCTGCCATGGGGGAGCGGCAGATATTTCCGGTGCAAACAAAAACGAGGTAAAGGCCGGAGCGGGTATCGGTCTCGGTCATGCGGAAAACCCCTTCGCGCGAATAGTACTGTGGTGCGGAAGATAGGATATAGCAGTAGTAACTATTCCATGAAACGAGCATAAAGGAGCACCTCCATGTCCGCTGTGAGCGTGGGCGATGTCCGCCGCGTACTCGATGAGGCCTACCCGCCGCACCTGGCGGAAAAGTGGGATGCCGTGGGGCTTATCTGCGGCGATCCGGCCGCGGAGGTAAAGCGGGTGGCCTTCGCTTTGGACTGCACCCAAGCGGTGGCCGAGCGCGCGGTGGAGCTCGGCGCGGACATGCTCGTGGTCCACCACCCGTTGCTTTTGCGCGGGGTGGAATCCGTAGCGGCCGATACGCCCAAGGGCAAGGTCGTACACACGCTGGTCAGCAATGGCGTTGCGCTCTTTGCGGCCCACACCAACGCGGATAAGGCGCGGCCGGGCGTCAACGACAAGCTCGCGGAGCTGGTAGGCATCAATCCCGGCCGGCCCATCGTGCCGGAGCCCCAGGGCGTGGATAAGTGGGGCGTGCACGTGCCGGTAGCCGCGGCCGAGGAGGTAAAGCGGGCGCTTTTCGACGCCGGCGCGGGCCACATCGGCGCCTACTCTCACTGCTCCTTCGATATCGCCGGCACGGGCCAATTCCAGCCGGAGGAGGGCGCTGACCCCACCGAGGGTGAGATCGGTGCGCTGCACCGCGGCGAGGAAATCCGCGTCGAGTTCGTCGCCCCGGCCGCACTTCGCTCCTCTTTGCTGAAGGCCCTGCACACCGCCCACCCTTATGAGGTGCCGGCCTATGACATCACGGAAACGGCCGGCCACCAGGACCTGGACAACGCGCTCGGCCTGGGCCGTGTGGGAGAGCTGCCGCAGGAGATGACCCTGCGCGAGTTCACCCAGCAGGTGGCTAATGCCTTGCCGGAGACCGCCTGGGGCATCCGCGCCGCCGGCGATCCGGACCAGAAGGTGCGCACGGTGGCCGTGTCTTCCGGTTCGGGAGATTCTTTCCTCTCCGCGGCCGCGAAGCTAGGCGTGGACGTGTACGTCACCTCGGATCTGCGCCACCACCCGGTGGATGAGCACCTGCGCGCCGGCGGCCCCGCCGTTATCGATACCGCCCACTGGGCCAGCGAATTTCCGTGGACCGCCCAAGCGCGCGATATCGTAGAGGATGCTTTAGAACTGGATACGGAAATTATTAGCCTGCGCACCGACCCGTGGACTATCTCTGCGCACCCAAAGGAGTCATAAGTGAAACTATCGCAAGAACTACAGCCGGTACTGCTGGAGCTGGCCAACCTGGAACGCTCGCAGGGCCATGGCGCTGAGAAGGAAATCCCGGAACAAGCCGAGTATGACAAGGCCAAGGAAGAGCACAAGCGCCTGCTAGATGCCTCCGGTTCTGCGCAGATGGCTGTCGACGACATGGAGACCGAAATCCTGCGCATCCAGGCCGATGAACGCAAGCTACGCCAGCGCGAGCGCGATGATAAGCGCCAGCTCGGCGCCGCAGTAGACCCAGAAACCCGCAAGGATCTGGAGCACGATCTCTATGCCGCCAAGTCCCGCATCGCTGACCTCATGAGCGAGCTGCAGGAGGCGCATAACGAGGTGCACGCGCTGCGGTCCAATCTGGACGTCCACGGCGCGCGCGTTTCTGATTCCGAGCGCAAGCTGGAAAAGCTGCGCCGCGCAGCCGAGGCGGCTAAGGAAGCGGCCGCCAATCAAGAGGATCCGGCCGTGCGCATCGGCGAGCTGCGCGATCAGCTGCCCGCTGGAGTGCTCAGCGAGTACGATACCCAGCGCGAGGAAAATGGCGTAGGTGCCGCCCAGTTCAAGGCCAACCGCGCCTGCGGCGGCTGCTTCATCGTCTTGCCGCCGGCCGAGCAAAACGCTGTGCGCAATGCCCCGGCCGATGAGCTGCCGCAGTGCGGCGATTGCGGCTCCTACCTGGTGCGCCTGGTCTAATGAAGGTCATCATCTACGCCGATGGCGGGTCCCGCGGCAACCCCGGGGTAGCCGGTTCCGGCACCGTTATCTATGACGGCAGTGGGCAGCGCATCCTGCGCGAAATTGTCTACGTGGTAGGCACCAAGTCCACTAATAACGTCGCTGAGTACAACGGCCTGCTGCGCGGCCTTGAAGCCGCCACCGAGATGGGCGCTACCGAGGTGGAATTCCACATGGATTCCAAGTTGGTGGTGGAACAAATCAACGGCCGCTGGAAGATCAAGCACCCTGACATGCAGAAGCTGGCCCTGCGCGCCCGCGAATACATCAACGGCTTTTCCTCTTTCAGCCTGGACTGGGTGCCCCGCGCCAAGAATAAGGTGGCAGACGCCCTGTCCAATGACGCCATGGATGCCGCGGCCGCCGGCCACCCAGAAGGCATCGTGGCCGGTGAAGAAGACGCCGAGCCAGCTCCGGCCGGGGAGCAAGACACCACCGCGCCGCACCCCACCGATTGGCTGGGGGACCGTGGACCTACCACCCGCTTTATCCTGCTTCGCCACGGGCAGACGGAGATGTCGGCCGCCAAGCAATACTCCGGCCGCGCCAATCCGGGCCTTACCGAGCTTGGCCAAAAGCAGGCGCTCGCCGCCGCCCAGGCGCTTGCCGACGCCGACTTTGACGCCATCGTCTGCTCACCCCTGCGCCGCTGCCAAGAGACCGCGGCGGCCGTGGCCAACGGCCGTGATATCGAGGTAGAGACCGTCGACGGCCTCATTGAGGTGGACTTCGGTGCGTGGGAAGGCAAGACCGCCGCCGAGGCCCACCAGCGCGATCCGGAACTTCACGAGGAGTGGCTGCACGATGCGAGCGTCGCCTGTCCGGGCGGCGAATCGCTGCAGGCGGTCAACCGCCGCGTGCGCACCACCCGCAAGGAGCTCCAAGAGCGCTTCGCAGGCAAGACCGTGCTGGTGGTGAGCCACGTCAACCCGATTAAGTCCTTCATCCGCCAAGCACTCGATGCCGGCCCAGCCACCTTTGGGCATCTCTTCCTCGACCTGGCTGCCATTTCGCAGGTGGAGTTCTGGGAAGGCGGCTCTATGGTGCACGGATTTAACGATGTGGGCCACCTGGCAGGCCTGCGCTAGAATAAGGAACGCGAATGAGCCGGCCGGGTGATCGCGTCGCTTCATACGGGCAGCCACGTGCTGCCGCGTGGGCGCCGAGGAAAGTCCGGACTCCACAGAGCACGGTGGTTGCTAACGGCAACCCGGGGAAACCCGCGGGCAAGTGCAACAGAAAGTAGACCGCCTCGTGCCTCCACTTGGTTTCGGCCAAGTTGGAGCCACAAGGTAAGGGTGAAACGGTGCGTTAAGAGCGCACCAGCACCGTCAGCGATGGCGGTGGCTGGGTAAACCCCACCGGGAGCAAGGCATCACGGCCCCGCCACGTTGCGGGGCCCGATCAGGCGTTTTAAGGCTGCTCGCTCGAGCCTGAAGGTAGCTGCTGGAACCAACTGGCAACGGTTGGTCTAGATGGATGTTCACCGCGCGGTGCTTCCCAGGGAGTGCCGCGATGAGACAGAATCCGGCTTATAGGCCGACTCATTCGCCCTACTACGTTTATGGTGGTGGGCATGAAGCTCTACGCCGCCCCGCTCGATTTCCGCGCCATTGCCACAGAATTTTCGGTAGCCACCGATTTTCCGGCCGCGGTCACTGCCCAGGCCGCCCGCGCGCAGGACCGATACGCCGACTCGCGCCGCGACGCCCGCGAAATTCCCTTCGTGACCCTGGATCCCGCCGGCTCCATGGACTTGGATCAGGCAGTCTACATCGAAGAACGCGAGGGCGGATACCGCGTCTTTTATGCCATCGCGGACGTTGCTGCTTTCATCGAGCCCGGCAGCGAGTTAGAGCGCGAATCCTTCCGCCGCGGCCAGACCATCTATCTTCCCGATGAACCCGCGCGCCTGCACCCGCCAGAGCTTTCCGAGGACCGAGCCTCGCTGTTGCCTGGCACCGATAAGCCGGCCGTGTTGTGGACCTTTGACTTGGATGGCAACGGCGAGGTGGAGTCCTTCCACGTCGAGCGCGCGCTCATTTATTCCCAGGCACGCCTGGATTATGAAGGCGCGCACGCGGACCTCGCGGCCGGCAACCTCCACCCATCCATCGCGCTGCTGCCGGTGGTCGGCCGGCTGCGCCAGGAATCTTCCCTGCGCCGCGAGGCCATTTCCTTGCGCCTGCCCTCCCAGCGCGTGGTGGAAAATGACGACGGTACCTTTGAGCTCATCATCGAGCCGCGCTATGAGGTCATGGACTATAACTCCGAAATTTCCCTGTTGGCCGGCATGTGCGCTGGGCGCCTCATGCAGGAAGCTGGTGTGGGCTTCTTGCGCACCCTGCCCGCGGCCGAGCCGGAGCATGAGCGCCAATTTCGCGCCGAGGCTCAGGCCCTAGGCTTTACGCTTGGCGACGCCCCCATTCCCCAATTCCTCCTCACCGTCGACGCCGATTCCCCGCGCGGCATGGCCGTCATGCGCGAAGCCCAAAGCCTTTTGCGCGGAGCCGACTATGCCTGGCTAGGCGAGCAAGAGGCGCAGGTGCACGCCGGTATTGGTGGCTACTATGCCCACGTTACCGCGCCGCTGCGGCGTCTTTCCGATAGGTTCGCCACGGAGGTATGCCTTGCCCTGTGCGGCGGTTATGAGGTTCCCGAGTGGGTAACAGGCAGCGCTACGGAGGTCATCGGGGCGATGCGTTCGACCTCGCAGCTCGCCTCCCAAGTGGATAAGGCCTGCCTGAACCTGACGGAGGCGACTGTGCTGCGACCTTGGCTCGGGACTAATTTTCCGGCCACCGTGGTCCGCGGGGACCCGAAGCGGGACAAGGCACGGATTTTCGTACCGGAGCCACCCGTCTTCGCCCAATGCGTGGGCGCACCGGAAACCGGCAGTGAAACCACTGTCTCACTGGTGACGGCGGATACCGATTCGCGCGAGGTTCTCTTTGCCTGGCCGGCCGACTAGCCGGCAGGGCTCCTAGCCTTCGCCGCGGGCGGCCTCGCCTGGCTGCAGCTCGACGACGAGCAGTCCGTCTTCAGCCAAGTCAGCTGCAAAATTGTGCGCGCTTTTCGCCGGAACATAAGCGATGACCGCGTTCGAGGTGCCGGCATGCGCCGATCGACCCGCAACGGCACCGCGAACCGTGACCAGCTCGGCGAGTTTTTCTGCCGAATCCAAGCCGTAGATATTTGCCAAAGAAGACTGTGACTGCAACAGGATAGGGAAGAGCTCCGCGCCGCGGTGCGAGCGCAGGCAGCGCGCAAACTTTTCTACGCGCTCAGTTTCTTCCTCATAAAAGGCCATCCACTCCGTGGCGGCGCTGATGCTCGGGCGGCCTTCCTCGCCGTAGACCTTGTGCACGGCCTTGAGCCAGTCGAGGACGCGCTGTTGGGCGTCGGGAAGCAGGCGCAGTGAATCGGTGCCAAAGGAATGGCAGGCATCATCAATAAAGCGCTGCCGCTGACGGATATCGGCGATAGCCTTTTCCTCCTGCGCGGAAAAATCTTCCGGCACCGCCACTGCGAAGGCAGCTATCTCGCGGCCTACAAGGTGCGGGGCGTGGGTGACAGAACCATCGGCGTAATCCATGATGCATACGCCCTCACCCGTGCTGCGCAGGGCTGCGCTGTGGCGGGCACGCAAAGGCGGCCGCGCACCAAAGGTAGTAACGGCCTGGGTGCATACATCCGCAACCCGGGCCCTTAGCGGTGCATCCAGGTCCGCATCGGCCCCCATGAGGGCCAGTGCTACAGCGACATCCGCGGCGGCATCTGCACCCAAACCCGCACTTTCCGGAATATCGGAGGCGATGGTGATATCCGCGCCGGCTGTCTCACGAGAGAGCAACTGGCGGTTAATCATCGTGTGGACGATGCCACCCACGCGAGCAGCCAGGCCTCCCTCCGGTGCCGGTGGAATGATTGGCTGTCCCTCTGCATCCGTGGTGGGTTGTTGCGCTGTTGCCAGCTCTGCGAGCGCTTGCAGGCTGATGGAATCATGGGCAGGCTCACCTTCTGCCGGGTGGAAATGTACGGCCACCACGCCGTCGGTGCGCGGGCTTACTGCAGCAGCGGTACGTAGCTTGTCCACGCACATGGCAACAATGCCGCCGAAGTGGTCAATGTGTTCACCAATAAGGGACCACGTTGCCGGTGCGCTAGCGGTATGCGTTGGAGCGCTGCCCGTGAACTCGGTATGTGCTTGGGCGGCGCGCTCGGCTACAAGCTCTGCAGGCGTTGACCACAGTGGCATGGGTGCTAAAGCTCCTTTTCCAGGTTCTGGGACCAGTAGTCTTCGTTGCTACTCGCACGCGGCGGTGCGCTTAAAGCAACGAACGCCCGCCACCTTTTGGTGCAGCGGCGGGGGATACGGCATGGAATCGTATAAAAGAAATGTGCTGCCCCACATTCTAGCGGGCATCCCTTAGACGGCGTGGGTAGTGTGGACACAAACCATACCAGCGGCAGTGCTCAGCCAGTGCCGCTGGCGCTACGACTGAGAGGATAGTTTTATGAGCGATGCAGACCAGAAGTGGTTCTTCGATCCGGCCACCAAGGAAGTCAGCCAAGGCAAAACCTCTGGCTGGGAAAATCGGATGGGCCCGTATGACACCCGTGAAGAAGCAGAAAACGCTATCGAGATTGCCCACGCACGCAACGATGCGGCAGATGCCGCAGACAAAGAGGATGACTGGAAGTAAATAACCTCCAGCCATCTTTTTCTACGCCGTGTTTCCCAGTAACTGTCTGGGAAGCGCGGCTACTTTAGTTTCTTACGCAGCGGCTTAAACGCCGCCTTGATGTCCTTGAAAGACTCGGCGTAATCATCTAGCGCCTTTAGCCCGATGGTGCGCTCGCGCTGATAGAGCAGACCGTAGCCAAAGGTATTTTCCCCACGATGGCGAGCGGACTCTGCCAGCTCGAGCAGCTTATCGCGCGAAGTCACCGAATCCTGGAAGTCACCGAGCACCGACTGCATCTGCTTGCAGGCCTTGTAGAGGCGCTTGGTTTTGAGGTTGGTGGCAGAACCAGCTGCTTCAGCTGCATAGCGCAGCTTCTTTGCTGCCTTGCGCATATCGTGGAAATAATCCTCACGCTCGTGCAGGGACAATTCCTGGTTATCCCAGTTCTCCACGGCCTTCTTATGGCGCTTAACCAGCTTTTTATAGGCCTTTTCAAGGTGCTGCGCCATCACGGTATCCATGTCGGCGGACTTGTCCTTGGACTTCTTTTTCTCCGGCTTGTGCTCGGACTTGTCCGCAGCAGGCGCGCTATCCTCGCTGGATTCGGTAGGGGTAGCGGCGTCCTCTTCCGCAGAGGACTGTTCCTCCGTCGCCTCCGCCTCGCTTGCTGCCGGAACGGACTCCTGCTGCTTATCGGCCGTTGGTGGGTCTGCGAGCAGGCGGTCAAGGGACTCTAGCAGTTCGAGGTAACGCTCGGAATCAAGGGCAGCGATAACGCGACGGTGCGCGCGGCGGTAGGCGGTGCCCATATCTTGTGCAATGTGCTCGCGGGTGGAGTCATCCAAGGTGTCAGAATCTTCGGATTCCAGCAGCTTCTGCCAGCGCTCTTCCACAACTTCCGCATCGCGAGCAACGCCCAAGATGCCGGCGAGCTCCTTGAGCTCGGCTTCAATTTTTTCGATTTCTGGGCCGACCACAATGCCGTGGAAGGTCTGAAGGTGGCTGCGCAGCTCGCGGGTAGCTACACGCATCTGATGCACCGAATCCCACTCATCGCGGCGCACACGTGGATCATAATCAACCAGCTTGTCGCGGTTAGCTTGCAGCGCGGTGATCACGGCGGCGGCAGGGGAGTCTGGATCCACATCCGGTGATACCAGGGCTGGAGGCAGCGGGGCGTTGGCATAAGAATCACCCAAGGCCGATTTCAGCTTGGATGGGGAAGAAGATACGCGAGCGCCGGCACCGATGAGAAGAGAGGTAGCACGGCGAATGAACTGCGTTCCTTCCTCGGTACCAGGTAGCTCACCCGCGAGCTCTACTTCCCACTCGCGCCACGACTGCTGCTGGCCACCAGGAAGGAAGGAAAAGGCGGTGACGTGGTCATCGCAGAATTCTGCTACCGGCTTATTCTCGGTATCCGCTAGGACCATCTCGGTGCGCTTGTTGTCTACCTGAGCAATTGGGGCGAGCTCATTGTGGCGGACAATGGAGCGGACCTGGTGGAGAAGCTCCTCAGGTACTTCGTAGCGGCCATCGACAGGCTCTCCCAATTCTGCGTGGATTTCGGTGCGGCCAGCCTCGCTAGGGATCTTGATATGCCAGCCATCATCATTGCCACCGGTGCGACGGCGGAGGGTGATCTTTGCGTGGGTGAGGCGGAGGTCTTCGGTGTCGTAGTAGATGGCAGAAAGCGCGTGGTGGCGCGTGTCTGCAACGTGGTCAACTCCCTCAAGGCGGGTCAGTTCAGGGAGCTGAGTGGACTCGGCTACGGAGAATTTCGCTTCAACTTCGAGAAAAGACTGTGTAGACATTCACGTACCTTTTACTTTCTAGACCTAATCAATCTCATCGGTGATCTTACCTGTAATGACCTCGTTGTGGTGCCATTATTCGCCCCCGTTCTCTAGCAGGGAACGGGAGCGAAGATGCGTATTGAACAGGGGAAATTACCGTGTAATTTCTGGAACTGAACCGAGCCCTGAGGTGTCTCCTCCTAAGTGAGATTTATCGGCAGCGGCAATGCCATCGTTGATGCCGTGCAGACTGTTCATTGATAGTGACATCTCTGTGAGATTGGGGAAGAGACGGTTGCGGGTATCGATGGCGTGATCGGTGCGTGCTTGCAATGCGGGAAGAGTTTGGGTGGCTACAGCCTCTGCATGGTGTGAGCAATACTGAGACTCACGCAGGTTTTCAGCAATTCCGTCCTCATTGGCTTGGGTGAGCAATTCACCGATGCGGGCTGCATAAGACAGACGGAAGCTGCGGCGATAAGCGGCAGTGGAATTGGTTGCGCGGGCGATTTCCGCTCCATCGCCGTTACGCATAAACCAGTCGCATTGACGGTTGAGGGAGGCAAAAAGGTCGGCGCAATGGGCGGCATCGGCAGGAGCGCCAATCACACAGGCTAGACCTTTGTCATGGATGAGGAGCGTGGTGCATCCATTGGCGTCGGAGATGGTGCTGAGCAGGGAAGCCTGGTGCTTGATGTAGGGCGGGTGTATGTGCACGCGATGAGAAATGAGATCGGGGAGCTCGGATGTAAGCAGATCTTCGATGCGATACTTCTGTTGCAGGGACTGCGCTTTAGAAATAAGAACCTCGGCCTCATCTTCAAAACTGGTGGACTCAGCCTTGCGTAGAAGGCCTAGGACCTTTGCACGAATTTTGCGTTGTTTATCGCTAAGGCCGTCTTCTCGCAAGGATTCGCCAGAGGCCAAAAGTTCAGTATCGCGCAACCTAGGCAGATGAATTAGCTCTTTAATAATGGCGCGCAGCTTATCGCGCGGAATGAAATTTTCTTCCGGCGGTGCCATTTGTAGCCAAGCCTTGCGTAAGGCAGGGGAGGTAATCCGTGCCGGCGCATGGGGGCTAGCACGGTAGATAATGGGATAGGCGTGTGGGCCTAAGACATGCTCTAAATCCGCCGGTGCCCAACCGTGTTGCGCGGCGGTGATGAGGCGTTCGATTACGTGAGCAGAAAGGTCATCGCAGTGTGAGGTCATAAAACTTAGTCCTTTAACAGGTGTACGTGTGTTCGCTTGCTTCTTCAGCAAAGCATGCGCACCAATTGGCACGTGAAGGAAAAGCCCCCGCTAGATACCCCCTAGATACTCTTGCGACCTGCGCATTTCGCCCTGGAAAAACTGTCGCATGAACTGCACATCCCTCGGGGGAGAGCCGGTAAGGTCTAAAGCATGAATAGCCAACACGAATTTGTCTTGCGCACCGTTGAGGAACGCGATATCCGCTTTATCCGCCTGTGGTTTACGGATATTCTGGGCGCCCTCAAATCCGTGGTCATGAGCCCGTCCGAGCTGGAATCGGCCTTTGAAGAAGGTGTTGGCTTTGATGGTTCTTCCGTAGAGGGCTTTTCTCGTATCTCTGAGTCTGACACCATCGCCCTGCCAGATCCCTCCACCTTCCAGATTCTGCCCTTTGATATGGATGAGCCGGACCTGCAATCGGCCCGCATGTTTTGCGATATCGCACAGCCAGACGGCCAACCCTCCATGGTGGACCCGCGCCATATCCTGCGCCGCCAGGTCACCGAGGCCGCTAACGATGGGTTTACCTGCATGGCCTCACCAGAAATCGAGTTCTATCTCCTCGAGCGCGGCCGCGAACTCACCGACTTGGTGCCCACGGACAATGGCGGTTACTTCGACCAAGCAACGCACGATACCGCCCCGCTTTTCCGCAGGAAGGCAATGCTAGCGCTGGAATCGCTGGGAATTGCCACGGAGTTTAGCCACCACGAAACCGCGCCGGGCCAGCAAGAAATTGATCTGCGCCATGCGGACGTGCTCACCATGGCCGATAACATCATGACCTTCCGGCACGTGATCAAGCAGGTGGCCACCAACTCCAACGTGCGCGCCACCTTCATGCCTAAGCCCTTCGAACATTTACCGGGCTCTGGCATGCACACCCACTTGAGCCTTTTTGAAGGCCAATCCAATGCCTTCCACGATCCGGATGATGAATTCTCTTTGTCCCAGACCGGCCGCCAGTTCATCGCCGGCATCCTGGAGCACTCCACGGAGATGTCCGCGATTGTGAATCAGTGGACCAATTCTTATAAGCGCTTGATGTTCGGCAACGAGGCGCCGGGCGCAGCCACCTGGGGAGTATCGAATCGCTCCGCGCTGGTGCGCGTTCCCACCTACCGGCTTACCAAGGAAGAATCGCGCCGGGTAGAAATCCGCTCCATTGATGCCTCGATGAACCCCTACCTGGGCTATGCGGTGCTATTGGCAGCAGGCCTGCGAGGCATCCGCGAAGGCTACGAGCTCGATGATCCGGCCGAGGACGATGTCCACCAGCTCACTCGTCGCGAGCGCCGCGCGATGGGATATAAGGATCTACCCACCAGCCTGGATCAGGCCTTGCGAGAATTTGAAAAATCCGAGTTCATGGCAGAAGTCCTGGGCGAGCACGTCTTTGAGTTCTTCCTGCGCTCCAAGTGGGATGAGTGGCATCACTATCAGAGCCAAATCACCACCTTTGAACTGCGCAATAACCTGAACTTCTAGGAGAAAAATGCGTCCTGCTGCTGTGCCTTCACCGGCCACACTAGGCCTTACCCGCCCGCATGCTGCGCAGGATATTGAGCAGCTGGGGTGGAAGAATCCGGAATCGGTGGATCTGTTGTGGACCCTCGCTGCCGTGGGCGACCCTGACCTGGCGCTCAATAACCTGATCCGCATCTATGAACAAGCCCCTGAGCTCGATGATGCCGTGCGTTCCAATGAAACCTTGCGCGTGCGCCTCTTCGCACTACTGGGGGCGTCGACCGCCTTTGGCGATCATCTCGCGGCGCACCCTGAACTGTGGCGAGAATTAGAAAAACCCCTTCCGCAGTCCGAAGAGATGCTGCAAAGCTTGCTCGGTGCCGTCGATGCCCAGCCTGCAGACTTTGCTCACGACGTGGACCGGCCCGATCCGGCGCGCGAGGACTTGAGCGCGGCGGGCACCTACCGCGCCGGCGAGGGGGAGCATAAGCAGGCGCTGCGCACGACCTACCGCACTTTGATGATGCGCATTGCCGCCTGCGATGTGGCGGGTACCTTCCATTCCCGCAAGGGCCAGACCAGGCAGCAGCCGGAGGTAGGATTCCGCCAGATTGCGGCGCTGACCACCGCGCTTGCCGACGCCGCCTTAACCGCCTCCCTTGCCTGCGCCGTGCGCACCATCTACGGCGATGAACCCTTGGACGCCCAGCTGGCAGTCATGGCGATGGGCAAGTGTGGCGCAGGCGAGCTGAACTATATCTCCGATGTGGACGTCATCTTCGTCGGCAGCGAGGCAACCCCTAGGGCCACGCGGCTAGCGGCGGAGTTTAATCGCATTGGATCCACCACCTTTTTCGAGGTGGATGCGAACCTGCGCCCCGAGGGAAAGTCGGGCGCATTGGTGCGCACTTTGGAATCACACGTGGCTTACTACAAGCGTTGGGCGGAGACGTGGGAATTCCAGGCGCTCCTTAAAGCGCGTGCTATGACGGGCTACCTCCCACTAGGCCAGGACTATTTGGACCAGATTCGCCCGATGGTGTGGACGGCGTCGCAGCGCGAGTCTTTTGTTGAGGATGTACAGGCGATGCGCCGCCGGGTGCTGGCCAATGTTCCCGCAGAGCTCAAGCACCGCGAGCTGAAGCTAGGCGTGGGCGGCCTACGCGATATCGAATTTGCGGTCCAGCTTTTGCAATTGGTCCATGGTCGCTCTGATGAGACGCTGCGCGCGCTTTCCACGGTGGAGGCGTTGGAGGCGCTGATTTCAGCGGGGTACGTCGGCCGCGAGGACGGCACCCAGCTCATTGAAGCCTATGAGTTTCTGCGCCTGCTTGAGCACCGCCTGCAATTGGAGCGCTTCCGCCGCACGCACACGCTGCCGGAAAAGGACGATGAAGAGGGGATGAAGTGGCTGGCGCGCATCGCCGGCTTTTATCCGCAGGGCACCAAGTCGGCGGCCGAGCGCATGCTGTCGCACCTGCGCCGGATTCGACTGCGGATCTCCGAGCTGCACTCGCGCCTGTTCTACCGGCCGCTGCTTAATTCCGTGGTCACCATGTCCGCCGATGAGCTCAAGCTTTCGCCGGAGGCCGCCAAGCTGCAGTTGGCCGCGTTGGGCTATAACCACCCCGACCGTGCATTTGAGCACCTGACCTCCTTGGCGGCGGGAACCTCGCGCAAGGCACGCATCCAAGCGATTTTGCTGCCAACCTTGATGGAATGGCTGGCTGATACCGCAGACCCCGATATGGGCCTGTTGAACTATCGCAAGCTCTCGGAGGCCGCGAACGATAGGTCGTGGTTCTTGCGCATGTTGCGCGATGAAGGAATTGTGGGCCAGCGGCTCATGCACATTCTGGGTACCTCGCCGTTTACCTCTGATCTGATCATTAGCGCGCCGGATTCGGTCAAGCAGCTTTCCGACGGCGCCACTGGCCCCAAACTGCTAGAAACCAAGCCCGAACAGGTTTCCAAGGCGCTGGTCAATTCCAGCAAGCGCCACGCCGACCCGGATAAAGCGGTGGCGGTGGCGCGCTCGTTGCGCCGGGTGGAGCTGGCCCGCATCGCCAGTGCGGATTTGCTGGGCTTCATGCCGGTCAAGCAGGTATGTCATGAGCTATCCACAATTTGGGATGCCGTCCTTGAGGCTGCACTTCGCGCCGAGGTGCGCGCGTGGCGCCTTGCCAACGAAGACGCAGAGCCGCCAGCGCGCATCGCCGTTATCGGCATGGGCCGCTTGGGAGGCATGGAGCTGGGCTTTGGCTCAGACGCGGATGTGCTCGTCGTAGCAGAACCCAGCGAACCGGCCGATGACTCTGGTGCGGAAGGGGAGGCCGTGAAGTGGGCCATCGGGATCGTCGATAAGCTTCGGCGCCGCCTGTCTAAGCCTTCGGGCGACCCGCCGCTGGACGTCGATTTGGGCCTGCGCCCAGAGGGCCGCTCTGGTGCGGTGGCACGCACCATCTCCTCCTATGAGCGCTACTACCGTGAGTGGGGCGAGTCTTGGGAGCTGCAGGCTTTGTTGCGCGCGGCCTTCGTGGCTGGCGATAGGGAAGTAGGCGAGCGATTTATGTCCATGGTCGATAGCTTCCGCTACCCAGAAGGCGGCGCCAGCGCATCGACCATTCGCGATATCCGGCGGATGAAGGCGCGCGTGGACAATGAGCGCCTGCCGCGCGGTGCGGACCGCAATACGCATACCAAGCTGGGGCGCGGTGCGCTCTCAGATATTGAATGGACTGTGCAGCTACTGACCATGATGCACGCTCACGAGTATGCCCAGCTGCACGATCCGTCCACGCTGCGTGTGCTCGATGCCTTAGAGGAAAACGCAATCCTGTCTGCCGAGCAGGTCTCGGACCTGCGCGAGGCCTGGCTTATGGCTACCGACGCCCGCAATGCATTGGTGCTTGTGCGCGGCAAGCGCGTGGACCAGTTGCCCGGGCCCGGCCCGCAGCTGGCCCAGGTAGCCGGTGCCGCTGGCTGGCCGCCGGAGGAGAACCAAGAGTTTCTAGAAAACTATTTGAAACTTACCCGCCATGCCCGGAAGGTTGTAGATGAGGTCTTTTGGGGCGAGGAGGAATCCTTCGAGCATTCTTAGAGTTAGCCTTGAAAGTCCCCGTTGTGCGCACCACGGCCTTACTTTTTGCACTTTTGGACTCTAAAGTGGGATGGGAATAAGAAAGGACTGGCTAGTTATGTCTTTTAAGCTGCAACTCGATGTGGACAACGCCACGGTAGGCGAATTATCCGCGCTGCTTTCTGCAGCGCGTGCTGCGGGCGTGCGCGACGGTGACGTCCTCCACCTTGACGGCACCACATTGACCATCGAGGTCTCCACGCCTCGGGAGGAAAAGCCAGTGCCGCCGCGCCCAGAATCAGCACCGCACAATTCTCGCCAGGCCCCTCGCTCGTGGGGGCGCGCCGACCGCATAGGGGAGGCCACCATCCGCTCCATCATCGACGCCCTCAATGATCGCGGCGAGAACCCTCGCGGCAATGACTACGGTTCCTTCGGCGATAGCGCTGGTTACCATGGCTAAAATCAGCGGAGTGTATCGACATAAGCTCATCTACCTGTGGGCCTTTGTAGCCGTGGCCGTCATCGTGGCCATCGCTGTCGGGGTGTGGGCCACCAATCACGATAATCCCCCCAAGGGGACGAAGACAGTGGGCGAGGCCGTGGCCGGTGGCGTGGTCCAAGAAGACATGCCCGCACAGGTCAATGGTGACATCAAGGCCGATGATTCCACCGACGCCAACCGCGTGACCTCCCTGGCGAAGGCGCTGGGCATCCCGCTCAATTCCGTCCCGCGGGATATTACCCAGACGGAAAACGGAAAATCCGATGTGCGCGTCTACCTCGAGCGCGAGCTCAACAGTGCGGTGGAGTCTGGTGACATCAGCGAATCCGATGAAAAGGCAGTCCTCGTAGCATTTGAGCGAGGCCTTGTGATGCCGGCCAGCGATGGCATCGTGGCCGAGAGCTATCCAGCAAACTAGCCCTTTATTTCCTCGCGAACTGGGCGCGAAAATTCAGGCAACCCGCAGCTAGGCGGCATGGCCTTGGCAGTAACTCTTCCTAAGGTAAAACATCACAAATTGGTAACGGGCAAGGTGCTCGGGGCCAAAGCCTCTGGAGGAGACTATGACTTTCAAGACCACGCTGTCGACCGCGGTGGGAGTACTCGCCGCCATTGCCATCCCCATCACCGGCGGGGTAGGGGTGGCTTATGCCGTCAATACCGTGCCGGCCGATAACATCGCTCAATCAGTTCCGGCCGACGATTTGGGAGACCACCTGAAAAACTTTGGCGCGGCGGCAGCGCAAGAAGACGCGCTGCGCGTACTCGATGAACTGAATTAACCTAGGGCCCATGCTGGTTGATGCTCTAAGCCTGAAGTTCAAGCCCGATGACTACCGCGCCGAGCTGCCTGTCTTCGACTACTTAGTTGATTTGGGCAGCTTCAAGCTGCGGAGTCCAGTAACCGTCTTCGTAGGTGAAAACGGCATTGGCAAATCGAGCTTGCTCGCTGGCGTGGCTAGTGATTTGGGCTGTTCACCTGCGGGCGGCCGCATGGATGACCCAGATGAAATCGTTCCTCGCAGCCCCATTCGCTGCGATACAGAGGAAGTGATCCAGCGTGCCTATTTCCTGCGCGCCGAAAAGCACGAGTACTTGATTGGACGTGGGGATTCAGCGGCCGAACGTGGTGGTCGTTCGACTCTTTCTCAGAACGTGGATTTGTCCCGCCGCTCGCACGGGCAATCCGTCTTCGACCTGCTCTATGAGCACATCAATGGCCAAGGCGTGTACATCCTTGATGAGCCAGAATCAGGGTTGTCCGTTATCCGGCAACTGGCCCTCGTAGGGGAAATTGCCCAAGCGGTTGACCGCGGCGCACAGGTCATTATTGCCACGCACTCGCCGATTCTTCTAGCTTGCCCTGGTGCGGACATTGTGGAGCTCAACGATACTGGCTTTGAACGCATCGCCTTCGACGAAGCGGAAGCCGTGGCGGCTACCCGGGAGCTTTTGGCGGACCCTGAGGGAACCGTTCGCTTTATCCTCAACCCGGAGTAAATACCCGACGGTTTCTAGGAAACCTCCACGATGGTGACAGAAGGCCCGTCTTCGCCCGCGCGACGGCGAAGGAAGTGGGTAATGACCACACCAACCATGCCAACTACCCAAACGGCTAGCACCGCAGCCGCGGCGGCAGTGAAATCTGGCATGGAGTATTCAGGGGCGTCCGAGGAGTGGTCCAACACCATGCCGAAAAGCTGCGCGCCCAACATGCCAGAGGTAAAACCGCCCATATTTCCCAAGCCCGTAGCTGTGGCCACCACAGAGCGGTCCATGCGCTCACGCACGATATCGAAGCCGTAGTTAGCCGTCGGTGTGCACAGCGCGGTAATAAAGGACACCACCAAAATCGCGACCAGACCGCTGTCGGTGCCAAAGGTAAAGAAAATCAGCCAGGTCAGTGCGTGAGCCGCGACAAACCCGAGGCTAAGCCACGGGCGGACATGCTGCGCACGGGAGGAAATCTTGCCGTGCAAGGGGCCAACGAAGACCAAAAATACCGCCAGCAAGGTGAGCACCAGGCTGGACTTGGCCTTGGACATCTCCATGCCCTGGGTCATCATAGGCATGCCCCACAGCATGACAAAGACGATGAGCGGGAGCATGCCGATGTAGTGGATGAAGTAGGCCTGCCAGGCCACCGGGGAGCGGAATACCGTTTTCAAGCGGGCCGGGATGCTGGTGGCCTGCGAGTTGGGTGGTTCCTTCTCCGTGGGAATAATCCCCAACTTCTCTGGTGAGTCTGCCACCGCCACGATGGCGGCGATGGCTACCAGGATGCCCACCGCGCCAAGGGTAACGAAGGCAGCGGTCCATCCGGCCGCACCCAGCAACCACAGGAAGGGCACCGCGGAAATGAACTGACCCATCTGCCCTAACGACGACGTCACCTGGGTGAACATGGGGGTGCGGTGCAGTGGGAACCAATAGGGCAGGATGCGCATCACGGAGAGAAAGGCCGTGGCATCGCCTGCGCCGATGAGCACGCGCGCGGCAATGGCTACGCCATAGCTGGTGGTAAATCCCAGGATGACCTGGCCAATGCCCATAATGACGGCGCCGACCACGAGGAGTAAGCGCGGGCCGAATTTATCAATCAAGATGCCGGTGGGGATTTGGGCTAGGGCATACACGCCTAGCTGCACAGAGGTAAAGACTGCGATACGGCCGGCATCGACATCGAAGCGCTCAATGGCATCTAAACCGGCCACACCAAAAGAGGTACGGCCGGTAATCGCTACGAGGTAGACCGCCATGGCGGCTACCCAAATGCTTAAAGCCTGAGTGGTAATGACTTCTCTGGGATTCGGCTGCGACATGGCTGATACCTTACGCCTTAACTACTAAGATTCTTTTGTGTGAAGTACATTTCGACCCGCGATACCGCCCGTCAGCCCGCATCTTTTACAGATATTCTCCTCGGCGGGCTTGCCCCCGATGGCGGTTTATACCTGCCTGAGAGCTACCCACAGTTAGATTCCGGCACTTTAAATTCATGGCGCAGGCTCCTAGCAGACAAAGGCTACGCGGCACTCGCGGCCGAGGTACTTAAGCTTTTCATTGACGATATTCCGGCGCAAGACATCGAGGACATCGCCGCGCGCGCCTACACCAGCCCCAAGTTCGCGGACCCGGAAATTGTCCCCGTCACAGAATTAGGCGAGGGCCTTTTCATCGGCCATCTATCTGAGGGACCTACCGCGGCTTTTAAGGACATGGCCATGCAGCTTTTGGGGGAGCTCTTTGAATACGAGCTCGCCCGCCGCGGCGAGACCCTCAATATTTTGGGCGCCACCTCAGGCGATACAGGGTCCTCTGCAGAGTATGCGATGCGCGGGCGCCACGGCATTCGCGTCTTTATGCTCACCCCGGCCGGCCGCATGACGGCCTTCCAGCAGGCACAGATGTTTGGATTGGATGACCCGAATATCTTCAACATCGCCCTAGACGGTGTCTTTGATGATTGCCAGGACGTGGTCAAGGCTGTATCTGGCGATGCCGACTTCAAGGCCGCCTACCGCATTGGCGCGGTCAATTCCATTAACTGGGCACGGCTGATGGCCCAGGTGGTCTACTACATCTCCTGCTGGCTCAAGGTCACCGAAACCGCCGATCAGAAAGTTTCCTTTAGCGTTCCCACCGGTAACTTTGGCGATATCTGTGCCGGCCACATCGCTCGCCAGATGGGCCTTCCCATTGATCGCCTCATCGTGGCAACCAATGAAAATGATGTGCTGGATGAGTTCTTCCGCACCGGAAACTACCGGCCGCGTCCAGCCGCAGAGACCATGGCAACCTCTTCGCCGTCCATGGATATCTCACGCGCCTCGAATTTTGAGCGCTTTGCGTTCGACTTGCTCGGCCGCGATGCAGCCGAAACCGCGGAACTATTCGGCACCAAGGTGAAAGAGGGCGGCTTTAGCCTCGACCACGACAAGATTGCTGCTGCCCGCGAGGACTATGGTTTCCTGTCCGGTTCCTCCAGCCATGCCGATCGCCTAGCCACCATCAAGGACGTACACGAGCGCTTTGATTACCTGGCGGATCCGCACACGGCCGACGGCATCAAGGTGGCTCGTGGCGCACAGCGCGAGGGGGTAAAGACTCCAATCGTGTGTCTGGAGACCGCGCTGCCGGTGAAGTTTGCCGAGACGATCACGGAAGCCATCGGCTCTGCCCCTGAGCCGCCCGAGCGCTTTGCCGGCATCCTCGATACTGAGCGGCACGTCAAGGACTTGCCTAATGATGCCGCGGAGGTCAAGGATTACATCACCACGTCGATTCAGAAAACGGAGGTTTAGACCATGGCCCTAGAAAATTTTGCCGGCCCGGAACACTACACCGAGTTTGATCCGGAAAAGTTCATCCGCGATCTCAAAGCCCAGGCGGAGATGGATGCGGAAGAAGAGAACAAGGACAACGCCGGGGATGCGGACGCGGAGAGCAACTAGCGTCTTTGTAGCGTGCACGGCCGCGTTCCTTGCGGCCTGCAGCCCGGTGCGGGGTGGGGAAGAGCCAAGTTTCTCCGCCCTGTCTTATAAAAACCTCATTCCCAATGAGTCTTACTCCCCGGCCGCGGCGCCGCTCGCGCCGGGCACCGCCTTGGATCTCTCCGGCGATGAACCGCGGCCGGGTGCCTACTTCAACTACCAGTCTTGTACCGCGGCATGGTCATTTACGCTTGCCGACGCCCGAACGATCGCCGTTACCGCTTCCCATTGTGGCAAACCAGGTGATAAGGTCTGGGCCGGCACCGCCGACGGCGACTTCAGCTACCCCGCTGAACCTATCGGCGAGGTCATCTACTCTGACTTTTATGCCGACGACAGCCACGACCTCGACGTGGCCTTTATTGAGATCACCGGCAGCGCTGAGTACTACGTCCCCGGGGCGGTGGACAATAGCGTCGCCACCTCCCTGGCTCACCTGCCGCATCAGGTGTGCAAGCTTGGCCGCGTGACCGATGAGACGTGCGGCACGCTTTCCCATGATGCAGAGATGGCGCAGCTGAACTCGGAGGGACTCCAGCGTGATTCGCTCGCCGCTAGGGCGCGCGTATGCAGCACCAATGGCGACTCCGGTGGTCCGGTGTATGGCGAAGTAGAAGGAAAACAAACCATCGTGGGCGTGGTTTCCGGAACGACGCAACACCTCGAAGAAGGCCACACCTGCCAAACCACGTCAACGGACATGGAGCTGTCTTTCACGCTGGCCACCGATATTCAGCTTCTAGCGAAAGAGGTCTTGGGGCCCATGGCCTAAGTGCGCCGCACTGGTCTACGCTAGGTGGCATGCCGACTCCAGATTTTATTGTTCAGCTGCGCGAAAAGATTGGACACGATCAGATCTTTGTGCCAGCCTGCAGCGCCATCATCATCCGCGATGTGCCGGCAGACGCCGCGCTGTGGGAAGTCCCCTCCGTGCTGCTAGTAAAGCGTTCCGATAACGGTACGTGGACCCCGGTGGAAGGAATCTGTGAGCCAGGCGAGGAGATCACCACCACCGCGCTGCGAGAAGTCAAAGAGGAAGTCGGTCTCGATGCCAAGGTGGAAGCGCTATTGGGCGTGGGGCAGTCCGGGCCAGTGACCTACCCCAACGGTGATGAGTGCACCTTTATGGGAACCGCGCTGCGCGTATCAGTAGCCGATGGCGCAGAGCCGGTCATTAGCGATGAAGAAAATACCGAGGCAGGGTGGTTCTCCGTGGCAAAGCTCCCCGATAGCGTCTCCCGCCGCCACCGCCTCATGATTGCCGACGCCGTAGCGCAGATGAAGCATCCCCGCGGCTTTGCCCCACGCATGGGCTGGATGAAGCGCAGCGAACGACCGGGACTGTAGGGTTAGTCTTCTGCGGCGTCGGCAAGCAGCCCGCTCAATTGCTGCGGATTCTGGGCGGCGATGAGTTCTTGTGCAATGCCATCGCGCGCATCGGCAATGTCGTCTTTGCTGCCGCAGGAAATCACGGTATCGCTGATAGTAAGCAAGAGCTTGCCGCGCCGGGCTAGGTCATAAAAGAGCGGGTAGTCTTCTTCGTCCCAGCGCCAGGCAGTGGCGTAGAAGTCCCGCGCGCCTGTGCCAAGCCACGACGTCTCCAAGAGCAGGTGGCCGCGGCGCAGGAAGATTCCGTCTCGCTGCAGGCCAGCGAGTACGTCCCTCACCGCAGGCAGGTTCGCGCGATCCCAAGCGATGAAGGTGATAGGGGAGCTATTATGCATCAGCGGCGCCGGCGACGATTACCATCTGCGCGGCCGCCGGAATAGGCGCGCACGGAATTCTCGCCGCCCTCGGGACCCAAGTCATCGATGCCCCAGGAATCTTCCGCATAGATTGCGTATTCCCTGCTCCAGTGCTCGCGCCGCGGTCGCTCCTCACGCCTGCGGCGGCGTGTGCGGCGCTTTCCTCGTTCGAAGCTGGCGTCTCGCATAGTGGCTGCGCCTCCTTGCTACCTTTTGGGCCCAGTCTTAATGAGTGGCTCTTCAGGGCCGGTTTCCTTCCTTCCCTCCCACACCCAGCTAAGGAAGCGGGTGGAGCACAGCATCCAGTGGGCGGTGAGGAGGACGGGGATGGTGAGCGCAATGGCGTCGATAAGCTCGGAGCCATTGACCAATGCCAGCTGGTGGCCGCCCATGCTTACGGTTCCCGGCGGGAACGTGCAAGACCACCACGCCGGGGAGTACGGAACCCACCGCGCCACATTGGGATAGAAGGTAAACATCGCGTAGATGGACAGCGGAATGGCGATAATAAGCGCCGTTACGCCGTAATAAATGGACACCGGGCCGGGGAAGAGAATCTGCATTGCCGTGGTGGACTGGCCCACCACGCCTAACGGGACCCAGGCGGTGGCTGATTTCGCGCCGGTGAAATCCACCTTGCCGTGCCAAGCGGCCCAATACACGCGGGCGAAGGTGGGCACCGCCGTCACCAGGGACATGAAGAAAAATACCGTACCCATCACGTGGTAGAGCGGGCCGTAATCATTAGCCAGCCAACCGGAAACGGAAGCCGAAATCATAGGGCCGACCAGCGGCAGGCCCCAGGTGAACTTCGGTTCGCCATCAAAGCGCGTGAGCTGGATAGCCCACGTAATAACCGTAACCGGGCCACCGATCCAAAAGCCCACGAGACGGAAGGTAGGGATATCCGTCAGGCCCGAAAGCGCGGCACCGAGCGCCAAGATTCCGATGAAAAACATCGACCACTCCGCCATAGTGGTGCGCTCAAAGCTAGGGTGGCGGTAGCGCAAGAAACCCGCGGTGAGAACGACAAAGATGACGCACGCGATGGCGGCAAAAATGCCGGCCAGAATCATCAATCCTTCTTCCACGAGCAGGCGCGAAACGATGGAGGTGCCCATGAGGCTGCCTCCCCACGCGGGGCCAGGGGCTGGGAGTTGGCGGAATCTATCAGTCACACCCACATGTTAATTTCTTTCGGTCGGGTTATCAGAATTTTGCTGTCGTTTTTGCTGGTGAGAACTCTCGCTAAGCGTGCATATAGGGGCGGGGGTCAATCCCACGTGAATGTGTGTCCGGGGTCGCAAGAAAAGGGCTGGAATACCATTGCGTGTTCATACAACGAGGAGGCTATGAATGATGAGGATTCGCTATACCTTGGTGGAAATCCGGATTTCGTTCGACCAGCTTCATATACTCATCCAAAAATCCAACCCGCGAATTCGTAAGGAAGAGAAAGTTATCAAGGGCTACAATTACTGCTAGTAGCGAGTTCTCGCCGTAATTTTGACCTAAAACTTTCTCAGCACGCCGCTTCGTAGCATTGGATACTGCAGGTTGGTCCAAAACGAAACTATTCCATAACCGAGCTGAGTGAGCACACTTATTTCTCACGAAAGTAAAAGAGCGCAATTGGCGCGCTAAATATTGTTTCTTTACGCCAAGAATGGAACAAGTCTTTGCGTAAACTTGGTTGTTGTCGTTTCGGAAGCTAATTGCTTTCGACAACGTACCAAAGGACAGTGCCTCGACTGCCACCCAAATTGGCACATCGTAAACCCACCTTTCAGTATCGGACCCTGAGTCCTTTTGGTATTTGTGGAGGTATGGTTCCTTAGACCGCTTGAGCTCACTGATAATTAGATCGCGAGTGGGCCTCATAGACGGATTTGGTGGGCGCCGGTACGCAGTGGGCTGAAGATACTTCTCATAAGGAGAATGGATTTCACCTTCGCTGAGAGCAAAGGCTGTCCTGGCAGCAAGCTCTGCTTCTTGGAGCCCGCGGAGAAGAAGAGAACGAAGTTCGATGTCCAACCGGTAGATTTTAACTATTTCATCCCACTGGGTGCCAGGAAAGAATTTGGCTTCGTCACCGGCTATGTCTTCTTGGAAGTACCGCATGTAGCCCGAAAAGCGGTAATAATTTTGGCGCTCAAGGAAATCTTTAGCAGATTTTTCGGAAGGAAGGATTAACCCACGGCGTTGAATTAAACTAACTTGTTCTTCAATGCTAAGGAACTTCTTCCTGCGGTTCATTGCTTCAGAATAGCAAAGCCCCCCTCTCATATTGAGCTGTTCCTATGGGAAGCTTGGAGGGGGTATCGATTGACTAAAGTATAGCTCAAAATGCGCAATTTTAGTAATCATTTGCGCAAAATTTTGTTCACGGCCCACGCATTTGGGAAACGCTTCGGTAGTCAATTAACAAGGAGTGGCCACCGCTAAGAATCAAGGGCGCTTGTCAATAGTCGGTGTAAAACCTCTGAATCCAAAGTGCACATAGATCTGCAAAGCCCCCAATCGGCACTCAGCAATTTGGGAGCCTAGGAAGGCGGAAAGCTGGTGGCGAGAGGGGGCGTCGGCAAGCGTAGCTCTAGCAGTCGTAGTACATCTCAAATTCCTGCGGGGTAGGACGCAGGCGAACAGGGTTAATCTCGTTCTCGTACTTGTAGTTGATGTAGGTCTCGATGAGATCCTCGGTGAAGACATCGCCTTCGGTGAGGAAGTCCATGTCCTCCTGCAGGGCCTTGAGGGAAGCCTCGAGGGAGGTCGGTGCCTGCGGGATGGATTCAGCCTCTGCGGGCGGCAGCTCGTAGAGGTCTTTATCAACTGGAGCGTGCGGCTCAATGCGGTTCTTTACGCCGTCGATGCCGGCCATCATCATGGCGGCAAAGCCCAAGTAAGGGTTGCCGGATGGATCCGGTGCGCGGAACTCGATGCGCTTGGCCTTCGGGTTGGAACCGGTAATCGGGATACGGATAGCGGCCGAGCGGTTGCGCTGGGAGTACACCAGGTTAATCGGGGCCTCGAAGCCCGGCACCAGGCGGTGGTAGGAGTTCAGCGTCGGGTTGGTGAACGCGAGAACGGCACCAGCGTGGTGGAGGATGCCGCCGATGTAGTAGCGGGCGATATCGGAAAGCCCTGCGTAGCCAGCCTCGTCGTGGAAGAGAGGCTTGCCGTCCTTCCACAGGGACATGTGGGCGTGCATACCGGAACCATTATCGCCGGCCAGCGGCTTGGGCATGAAAGTTGCGGTCTTGCCCCACTGTGCCGCAGTCTGCTTAATCACGTATTTGAAAGTCTGGATGTCATCGCCCGCGTGCAACATGGAGTTGAAGCGGTAGTTGATCTCATTCTGGCCGGCGCCGACCTCGTGGTGGAAGCGCTCGATTTGGAAGCCAACCTTTTGCAGGTTCTCTACCATGGCATCGCGCACCTCACCGTGCTTGTCATACGGCGCGGTGGGGAAGTAGCCGCCCTTCATGCGCGTCTTGTAGCCGGTGTTCGGGGTGCCGTCGAAGTTGGTTTCCTTATCGCGGTTCCACCAACCTTCATCGGTATCGACCTCATAGAAACCGTGGTGGGCATCGGTGGCGTAGCGTACGGAGTCAAAGAGGTAGAACTCGGCCTCAGCGCCAAAGTTGCAGGTATCGGCAATGCCGGTGGACTGCAGGTACTCTTCCGCCTTGCGCGCGATGTTGCGCGGGTCGCGGGAGAAAGGTTCAAAGGTAAATGGGTCGTGGACGAAGAATTTGATATTCAGGGTCTTGGTCGTGCGGAACGGATCGATATGCGCGGTGGCCGGATCCGGCAGCAGGGTCATATCGGACTCATCGATGGTGGTGAATCCGCGGATAGAGGAGCCGTCGAAGGCAAGGCCATTTTCGGCATCTTCTACGGTGAACTCATCTGCTGGGATGGAAAAGTGGTGCTCGGTGCCTGGGACGTCCGTAAAGCGGATATCGACGAACTTTACGTCCTCGTCCTTAATGAATTGGACGATGTCCTGCACTGTCTCGAAAGACACGTTTGTCTCCTCGTTGTTGACCGGTGAATTGTCTCTCTATAGCCTACTAGGTTCCCACCGTTGGCATCGCGATTCCCCTCGTTTCACATCTCACTTTGTGCCCGCTAGATTGGTGAGCATGGCAGATAAGCGTACGTGGCTCGACGGGCCGAATATTCCGGGCGAATACGATGACATGGAAGGCCCCGGCCGCTGGCCAGGTGAAAAGCTCGGCCTTCCGGAGTCCGGGCCGGGGTCACTGGCCCCGGTTGGCCGCCGCGCCGGCGCCGTGGCCATTGACTGGATCGTGTGCATGCTCATTGCCAACCTGATCCACATGTTCACCACGGAACTTGGGGGCGTGGCTTTCTTGGGCTACGCCCTGTGGGTCATCATGGGCATCGTGTGTGGTTGGCTCTTTGCCCGCACCCCCGGCATGCTGCTGTTGGGTATGGGCGTGGCGCGACTCGATGTCCCCGGTGCCCGCGTGGGCCTTTGGCGCGCGGCGCTGCGCACAGTGCTCACCGGTGTGCTGTTCCCAGCGGCCATGGTTGATGCGGATGGACGCGGAATGCATGACCGCGCCACCGGCACGATCGTTATTCGCTCTTAAGTTTTTCCGCTGCGCTCCCATAAGGACTGCTCTTTGTTAAGATACAGCTTTTAGATGTGGTCGATTTAGCGGCAGGAGAAGGGGCACGACTATGCGGATAAAGGTCTTAGCCATAATTGGGGTGGTCTTAATAGCAATCTCCGTCGGCGTTGGCTGGCCTTATTGGATTACGCAGGGCTTAGCTATTGTGGTCTTAGCGCTGCTTGTTACGGCCAGAATGGAAAAATAGTCTCGGCTGTTAAACACCACGGGTTTGGGATATAAAAAGTCCCTGCGGCACCATGCACGGTGCAGCAGGGATTAGCTTTAGGCGCTTATTTATTCTTCTTGCGCTGCTGGGCGCGGCGCATGCGGCGGTTCATGCCGGCCATGTTCTGCGCCTGGTGGGGCATCGGGCCCTTGGGCATACCCGGGGTGGTACCCGGCATGGAGTCCATGGCCTCGATGCGGCGGATGTTGTCGTAGGTTTGGTTCTTATTGAAGTTGCGCGGCAGCTTCATGACCTTATTGCGCAGCTTGGATACGGGAACCTCGTCCTCGCCGTTGCCTACGAAAATCTCGTAGACGGGAACGCCGCCGGCGATCTTGTCTACACGCTTCTTAAGCTGGTTCAAGGTGGGGCGTACGCGGTTCTTATTGCCCTCGCAAACGAAGATGACGCCGGCATTGCCGATGACGCGGTGGATAAGATCCTGCTGGCGGGTAGCGGCCACACCGGTCTTTACGGACCACACGATGCCCACGGTATTGCGCAGCTGCTGCTCCAGCGCCCAGCCGGCAGCGCCGGGCTGGTCTTCTACGCGCTTGTACATATCGCGCTCAAGGCGGCGGGTGAAGAGGAACATAGCGAGCAGCGCGCCGATGCCCAAACCGAGGATGAGCATGAACCACTCGCCGCTAAAAAGCATGCCAATGAGGAAGAAGAGCAAGCCCATGCCCAGGAAGGCACCCAGCATGATGGGGATAAGCGCCTTATCCTGCTTGCGCTGCATATTGAATGCTTGCCACATTTGGGACCAGGTTTGCTTACGCTGCTGGCGCTTGGCCGCGCGTTCTTGCTTCTTTGCAGCCTTTAGTGCTGCCTTGTCATCTTTCGCCATGGCTCCTACTTTAAAGGTCAACGGGCATAAATGTTAAAACGGCCCACGCGAAAAGCGCAGGCCGTTATGAAAACGTTCGGTTTAGCGGATGGTGGCCGCCGCCGAATTCGCATTAGCCGGGGTCTTGGCCATGCGGGTGGTCACTGGAGTCTCTTCCGAGGGGCCGTACTTCTCCAGCAGGGTGGAGGCCTCTTGGGCGGTGGCACCCTGGGAGGTCTCGGCCAGGTGCTTGAGGTTTTCCGGCAGCTCAAAGCCGCGCTTTTCCATGGCCTGCACGTAGAGGCGGCCGGCGCGGTAGGACGAGCGCACCAGCGGGCCGGACATGACGCCGCCGAAGCCGAGCTCCTTGGCCAGCTTGGAGTGGGCGACGAATTCCTCTGGGCGCACCCAGCGCTCAATTGGGTGGAAGCGCGGGCCGGGGCGCAGGTACTGGGTGATGGTGATGATATCGCAGCCAGCAGAGCGCAGGTCACGCAATGCTTCCTCGACCTCATCCTCGGTCTCGCCCATGCCCAAAATCAGGTTGGACTTGGTAATCAGGCCATAGTCGTGGGCCTGGCGGATAACGTCCAGGGAGCGCTCGTAGCGGAAGGCCGGGCGGATGCGCTTAAAGATGCGCGGCACGGTTTCCAGGTTGTGGGCGAAGACCTCTGGCTTGGCCTCAAAGACCTCTTCCAAAAGGTCCGGCTTGCCGGAGAAATCCGGGGTGAGGTTTTCCACGCCGGTATGGGGGTTAAGCTCGTGAATCTTGCGCACGACCTCGGCATAGAGCCAGGCGCCCTCATCCGGAAGATCGTCGCGGGTAACGCCGGTAATGGTGGTGTAGTTAAGGTCCATTTCCCGGATATTTTCGGCCACGCGGCGCGGTTCGTCGCGGTCGAGTTCTTCCGGCTTGCCGGTGGCAATATCGCAGAAGTCGCAGCGGCGGGTGCACTTATCGCCACCGATAAGGAACGTAGCCTCGCGGGATTCCCAGCACTCGTGGATATTCGGGCAGCCTGCCTCTTGGCACACGGTGTGCAGGGAAGCGCCGGCCACGCGGGACTTCATGTCCTCGTAGCCCGGGCCGGTGCGGACCTGGTTGCGAATCCAGCGTGGCTTTTGTTCGATGGGTGACTCCGCATTCTTCTTTTCAATGCGGAGCATCTTGCGTCCTTCAGGCTTTACAGTCACAAAAACTCACTTTATCGGTTGATGGTGGTGATGGCTAATAGCTCTTCTAGGTATATGTCGCCGCAGTCACATCCTATTCCGCGCCAGCCCCGAACGAGGGCTACTGCTGCGCTTGCCGACGCCTCTCCCGTGCCCTTTCATTAGCCAGCTTCGTGGGATCCGGGGCTGAGCCGAAGGTGTGGTCGGCAACGATGAGGCGGCCCGAGAGGGCGTCGTCCAGCGCTTGCAACAGCGGTTGGGTGGCATCCTCGAGGCTGACTGGGTGGCCCAGTTCTAGGGACAGGGTGGTCACGTCGGCGTCATCGATGCCACAGGCCACGATGTGGTCGTAGTACTCCAGCGTATTGCAGCAATTGAGCGCTAAGCCGTGCATGGTCACCCCGCGGGTAATGCGGATGCCCAGGGCGGCAATCTTGCGGTCGCGCTTCGGGGCAGCCGGATCCTTGGCCTGGGTGGTGGAGGGGACCCAAACCCCCGAGCGGCCGTCGATGCGCCCAGCGGTGGTCACCCCCATCTGGCGAACCGTCTGGATGGTGGCTTCCTCCAAGCGGCGGACATAGTCGACGACGTCGACAGGCTCAGCCAGCTTAATAATGGGGTAGATGACCAACTGGCCCTCGCCGTGCCAGGTGATGCGCCCGCCGCGGTCCACGGTGATAACGGGCAGGCCGTTATCGGGCATATCCTCTGGCTGGGTGCGCTTGCCGGCGGTATAGATATTGGGGTGCTCAACCACGAGCACCACGTCGCCTTGCTCGCCCTTGGCGCGGGCGGCCGCTAACTCGGCCTGGTAATCCCACGCCTCCTGGTAGTCCATCCGGCCCAAGAAACGGACCTCTAGTGGCTTATCGGAGGCGCGGATGGAGCGCTCGGCGGGGAAGAAGGGATCGCGTGGTGCAGTCATAGCCTCAAAGTTTCCTCTGGTGCGGTGGGCAAAGCAAAGCGGGAGGATGCGCGTGGCACACCCTCCCGCGTGGGACTGAATTAGTCCAGGCCGTTAGCGGA
This sequence comes from Corynebacterium sp. ACRPJ, assembly GCF_022347345.1. Lineage (NCBI taxonomy): Bacteria > Bacillati > Actinomycetota > Actinomycetes > Mycobacteriales > Corynebacteriaceae > Corynebacterium > Corynebacterium sp. ACRPJ. Next base: position 252,805 of record NZ_JAKRNC010000001.1, on the reverse strand, counting down.
TGCGTAGGCGGCGGCATCCATGAGCTCGCCGGCCTCATCTACCTCGACCTCGAAGAGCCAGCCCTCACCGAACGGGTCGTTGTTGATGACGGCGTAGTCATCGTGTACGGCCTCGTTGACAGCCTTGACGGTGCCGGTGACAGGGGAGTAGAGGTCAGAGACGGACTTGGTGGATTCCACCTCGCCACAGGACTCGCCGGCGGTGACGGTATCGCCCACCTCCGGTAGCTCAGCAAAGACAACCTCGCCCAAGCGATCGGCAGCGATGGAGGTAATGCCGATGCGCACGGTAGCGCCAGCGACGGCGTCAGCGGTGGCGTTGACCCACTCGTGGTCTTCGGAGTAGGAGAAATCTTGTGGAAGGGTAGCCATGGTGGTGTAGTCCTTTCGGGCTGGTTGAGATGATGTTTACTTATCGCGCTTGTAGAACGGCAACGCGGTTACTTCAAAAGGATAGCGCTTGCCGCGGATCTCTACTTCGACTTCGGCGCCGGGCTCGAGTTCGGCGCTGGTTTCCAGCAGCGCGATGGCAACTGGGTGTCCCAGGGTGGGGGAAGGCTGGCCGGAGGTGACGGTTCCGACCTTCTTGTCTCCCACGAATACTTCGGCGCCGGCGCGCGCGGCGCGGCGCTGCGTGGAGGTGAGGCCGGTGATCGCCACCTGCGGGCCGTCGGCGGCGCGCTGGCGGATGACCTCGGAGCCGACGAAATCGGCTTCCTTCTTGGCAAAGGCACGCGCCATGCCCGCCTCTACCGGGGTGATATCGCGAGAGAGCTCGTTGCCGTAGAGCGGCATGCCGGCCTCGAGGCGCAGGGAATCGCGGGCGGCAAGGCCGCACGGCTTGAGGTCGTATTCCTCACCGGCCTTGAGCAGTTCTTCCCACAGCTGCGGGGCATCGGAGTTATACACGATGAGCTCGAAGCCATCCTCACCGGTGTAGCCGGTGCGCGCGATAATGGCGAAGGTGCGCGCTACCTTGCCCATGGTGGCGGCGTAGTAGCCGAGGTTATATACCTCGTCCTGCTTATTGTCTTCTACCAGCGGTACGAGGATTTCTGCGGCCTTAGGGCCCTGGACGGCGATCATGGCGACGTCCTGGGACTCGTTCTTCAGAGTCACATCGAAGCCCTCGGCGCGCTTATTGAGCTCGTCCCACACGGTATCGGCGTTGCCGGCATTCGGGACGACGAGGAATTTGTCCTCTTCAAAGCGGTAGGTAATCAGGTCATCGATGATGCCGCCGTCCTCAGCGGTAATCATGGAGTACTTGGCCTTGCCCACCTTGAGGGGCTCAAAATTGGAGATGAAGGCATAGGACAAGAACTTGCTGGCGTCCGAGCCGTTGACCCAGATTTCGCCCATGTGGGAAAGATCAAAGAGGCCAGCGGTGCTGCGCACCGCGCGGTGCTCATCCAGCTCGTTCTGGTACTTCAAGGGCATGTTCCACGGGCCGAAGGCCGTGAAAGTGGCGCCGAGCTTGTCGTGCTCGGCATGAAGCGGGGAGGTGAGTAGTTCGGTCATGGTTACTCCTCAGAATCGTCGATGTCGAAAGCTTCTGGTGGTGGGCAGCTGCAGACTAGGTTGCGGTCGCCGTAGGCCTCGTCGATGCGGCGCACCGGCGGGAAGTACTTGTAGCTGTGGCGCAGGGATTTCACGGGCCACGCTGCCTTTTCGCGGCTGAAGGCGAATTCCCACGTATCGGAGCCGATGGACTCCGCGGTAAATGGTGCGTGGTGAATAACGGAGCCTTCGTAGGAAACCTCGCCGTCGATAATTTCTTGGATCTCGGCGCGAATGGTGCGCATGGCCTCAATGAAGCGGTCCAGCTCGCCCAGGTCTTCCGACTCGGTGGGCTCGACCATGAGGGTTCCGGCCACCGGGAAGGCGAGGGTCGGGGCATGGAAACCAAAGTCCACGAGGCGCTTGGCTACGTCGGCTGCGGTGACCCCGGAGGCGTCGGTAAGCGCGCGCAGATCCAGGATGCATTCGTGCGCAACCAAGCCAGCGTTGCCGGTGTAGAGCACAGGGAAGGAATCTTCCAAGGACTTGGCCAGGTAGTTCGCGCCCAAAATCGCGTGGGCGGAGGCCTGGGCCAGTCCCTGTGCCCCGGTCATAGCTAGGTACGCCCAGGAAATCGGCAGCACACCCGCCGAGCCGTACTTGGTATTGGTAATTGGCACGCCCTGACCTACCGGGGTAGCGGTGGTGGCATCCAGCTGCGGATCCGCGGCGTTGGTGGGCAGGAAGGGGATGAGGTGCTCGGCCACTGCGACCGGACCCACGCCCGGGCCGCCACCGCCATGCGGAATGGTAAAGGTCTTGTGCAGGTTGAGGTGGGAAACATCGCCGCCGAACTGGCCTGGGCGGGCCCAGCCGGTCAGCGCGTTCATATTCGCACCGTCGATGTAGACCTGGCCGCCCACCGCGTGGACCTTATCGCATACGTCGCGGACCTCGGGGTCAAAGACACCGTGGGTGGACGGGTAGGTCACCATGATGCCGGCGATGTGGTTGCCGTGCTTGGCAATCTTCTCATCCAAATCCGCCAGGTCAATAGAGCCATCCTCGGCGGTCTTGACCACAACAACGCGCAGGTTAGCCAGCGTTGCCGAAGCCGCATTGGTACCGTGCGCGGAAGCTGGGATGAGCACTACATCGCGCTCGTTATCGCCATTGGCTACGTGGTAGCGGCGGATGGCCAAAAGACCCGCCAGCTCGCCCTGGGAGCCGGCATTGGGCTGGATGGAGACCTTGGCATAACCAGTGACCTCGGCCAGCCAGCCCTCAATCTCTTCTACCAAGGCGCGCCAACCGGCGGTCGTTTCCTCTGGTGCGTAGGGGTGGATGCCTGCAAACTCCGGCCAGGAAATCGGCTCCATGGCGGCGGTGGGGTTGAGCTTCATGGTGCAGGAGCCCAGCGGAATCATGGTGCGGTCGAGCGCCAAGTCCTTATCGGCCAGCTTGCGCAGGTAGCGCAGCATCTGGGTCTCGGAATGGATGCGGTTGAAGATCTCGTGCTGGAGTGGCTCCTCGCCACGCTGCAGGTTCTCCGGCAGGGCAAAGTCGGCCTCAGCAGCTTTGGCGCCGAAGGCCTGGGCGAGCTTGGCGACGTCCTCCTTGGTCGCCGACTCACCAAAGGACACCGATACCTTGTCCTCGCCGATGGTGCGCACGAGGTAGCCCTCCTTTTGGAGGTCAGTCTTGATGGTGGCGGCGTCTACGCCGGCGACGGTCACGGTATCGAAGAAGTCCTCGGACACGAGTTGCTTTCCGGCATCCTTGACGGCCTGCGCAAAGGAGGAAGCGAGCGCGTGGACGCGCTGGGCAATGGCCGTGAGGCCTTGCGGACCGTGGTAGACGGCATACATGGAGGCGACATTGGCTAGCAGTGCCTGCGCAGTACAGATATTGGAGGTGGCGCGTTCGCGGCGAATGTGCTGCTCGCGGGTCTGCAGTGCCAAGCGGTAAGCGGGGCGACCATCCGCGTCCTTGGACACGCCCACGATGCGGCCAGGCATCTGGCGCTTGAGCTTTTCTGTGACCGCCATGTAGGCAGCGTGCGGGCCGCCGAAGAAGAGCGGAACGCCAAAGCGCTGGGAAGAACCGAGCACAATATCGGCGCCCAGCGAGCCAGGTGCCTCCAGCAGGAGCAGCGAAAGCGGGTCGGTGGCCACGGTGGCCAGAGCGCCGCGGGTGTGCAGCTCCTCGATGATGGTGGAGGGGTCAAAGATGTCGCCCTCGGTACCGGTGTAGGCGATTACTGCGCCGATGAGGTCCTCGCCCACGAGGCCTTCGCGCAGGTCTACGATTTCTACCTCGAGGTCAATCGCGCGGGCACGCTCTGCGGCGACGGTAAGCACCTGCGGGTGCAGGCGAGAATCTAGCACCACGCGGCGCCCCTTCTTGACCGCGCGGGACATAAGTCCCACGGCTTCCGCAGTGGCAGAGGCCTCATCCAGCAAGGATGCATTCGCGATGGGCAGACCGGTCAGAGACTCAATCATGGTCTGGAAGTTCAGTAGCGCTTCAAGACGACCCTGGGAGATTTCCGGCTGATACGGGGTGTAGGCGGTGTACCATCCCGCATCCTCCAACAAACCGCGGCGGATGACCGCGGGGGTGAGGGTGTCAGAAAAGCCTTGTCCATAGAAGGACTTCAGCACGGTGTTCTGGTTGGCGTACTCCCGCAAGGTAGCCTGCGCCTCATCTTCCGAGAGTGCCTCAGGAAGCTGAGGTAGTTCTGCGGCGCGGATCTTCGACGGAATGGCGGCATCGACCAGCGCGTCCACGCTGTCGTAGCCTACCTTCGCAAGCATGGTGGCCTGCTCCGCAGAATCCGGCCCTAGGTGGCGGGAGATGAATTCCATGTCAGTGAGACTCCTTAATAGGGGGACAGTGGCTGTAACCGCCCCAATTATATGTTTAACAATGGGTGAGCCGATCCCGCTTTGGAAATTTTTATGCAGCGCGTCACTGTATAGAACTGCACCCAGTGCGCTCACCATGGGCTTAGGGGCAAGTCTCCCCCAACACCTCGAATAAAAAGGGATGGATTAGTCCGGCGTTTTCGGATCCGTCACCCCCACTTGGCACCCCAGATATAGCTAAAGCCTCTTAGCCCCGCAGTGGGGCTAAGAGGCTTTAAGTGGCGATAGAACCTTTAGACTTCGAGGTCTGCCTGGAAGTCAGCGGTCTGCAGGCGGTCCTTGATGGTGGTGATGAAGCGGCCTGCGTCCGCACCGTCAACTACCTGGTGATCGTAGGTGAATGGCAGGTAGCACATCTGGCGGATGGCGATGGCGTCCTGGCCGTTCTCGTTGACAACGACTGGGCGCTTTTCGATAGCCGCGGTGCCCAGGATGCCGGCCTGTGGCGGAACCAAGATCGGGGTATCGAGCATGGCGCCCTCGGAACCGATGTTGGTCACGGTGAAGGTAGCACCGGTGAGATCGTTCGGCTTCAGCTTGTTATTGCGGGCCTTATCGGCCAGCTCTGCAATCTGCTGAGCGATCTGCGGCAGGGTCATATCCTGTGCCTTGTGGATGACCGGGGTGAGCAGGCCCTTCGGGGTGTCAACGGCGATAGCGATGTTGACGTCCGAGTGGTAGGTCATCTCCTTGGTCTCTGGGTTATAAGACGCATTGACGTTCGGGTGGGAGACCAGAGCCTCGGCGGTAGCCTTCACGATGAATGGCAGGAAGGACAGGTTGGCACCGTGCTTGTCGATGAACGCCTGCTTGTTCTTCTTGCGCATATCCCAGATAGCAGTCATGTCGACTTCCTGGACGTGGGTAAGCTGCGCGGAAATCTGCAGCGCCTCGACCATCTTGGCGGCGGTGATTTCGCGGATGCGGTTGACCTTCTGGGTGGTGCCGATGAGCTCCTGCTTGGCCGGATCCACGGACTTGGTGGACCAACGCGCGCGAGGGGAGTTATCGGACTGTGCGCCAGACTTGGCAGGTGCATCGCCTTCTCCAGCAGCGGCGAGCACGTCCTGCTTGCGGATACGGCCGCCGACGCCGGTGCCCTCAACGGTGTTGAGGTCTACGCCGTGCTTTTCAGCCAGCTTGCGTACCAGTGGGGTGACATAAGGAACGTTATCGCCATTGTTGACCTTGGCAGAGGTGTTCAGGGAGGAATCCTGCTTGGACTCCTTCTTTTCCTCAGCCTTCGGTTCTGGCTTCTTGTCTTCCTTTTCTTCGGCCTTGGGCTCTTCCTTCTTTTCTTCCTGTGGCTCTGGCTTGGCCTCGGAGGAGGATGCGGTGGCGTTTTCGTCGCCGATGCGGGCGATGACTTCGCCGACCTCGATGGTGTCGTCCTCGTCGGCGAGGATTTCTACCAGGGTGCCTGCTACTGGGGAAGGAATTTCAGTATCGACCTTGTCGGTGGAGACCTCGAGCAGCGGTTCGTCTACCTCGACGGTATCGCCAACGGACTTCAGCCACTGGGTGATGGTGCCCTCGGTGACGGATTCGCCGAGTTCTGGCATTTCCACGTCGGCTGCGTCGCCGGAGCCGCCGTTGGAGGAGTCAGCCTTCGGCTCTTCCTTCTTTTCTTCTGCTTCTTCCTCGCCCTTATCAGCGGAGGAGTCGTTGGATGCGGAGCCTGCCTCATCCTCGTCACCGATGATGGCGATGATCTCGCCAACCTCGATGGTGTCATCCTCGTCAGCCTTAATTTCAATAATGGTGCCGGCTACGGGGGAGGGGATTTCGGTATCGACCTTATCGGTGGAGACCTCGAGCAATGGTTCGTCTACCTCGACGGTATCGCCAACGGACTTCAGCCACTGGGTGATGGTGCCCTCGGTGACGGATTCGCCGAGTTCTGGCATTTCCACGTCGGCTGCGTCGCCGGAGCCGCCGTTGGAGGAGTCAGCCTTCGGCTCTTCCTTCTTTTCTTCTGCTTCTTCCTCGCCCTTATCAGCGGAGGAGTCGTTGGATGCGGAGCCTGCCTCATCCTCGTCACCGATGATGGCGATGACTTCGCCAACCTCGATGGTGTCATCCTCGTCAGCCTTAATTTCAATAATGGTGCCGGCTACGGGGGAGGGGATTTCAGTATCGACCTTATCGGTGGAGACCTCGAGCAATGGTTCGTCGACCTCGACGGTATCGCCGACGGACTTGAGCCACTGCGTGATGGTGCCTTCGGTTACGGATTCGCCCAGCTCGGGCATCTCAACGGAGTTCGCCATGAGTTATAAGACTCCTCGAAAGTTGGAAGTGTTCTATCGCTACCCGACAATCTTACAGCGTGATGCTCACCCTCGTGCAGATGTGGGGTTAGTAACTACCCTCCTTCCGGGTAAGCTAGGCAATTATGTTCAACCCTTTCCGCCGCAATAAGTCCAGATCGTCGCTGCGACCACCCCGCGGACCGGGGGAGACCGTCCGCCCGGAAGACGCGCAGGATCTGCAACAGTGGGCCGCCGGAAAGGCTTTTATAGAAGCCTTTGTGGAGCCGGAAACGGTAGTCAATGAGATGTCCGTTGTTGTTGTGGATGAAAACGGCGAGTTCATTCGCCGTCGTATCGGCGGGCCAAAGGGCATCGATGCGGTGGCCAAACTATTGAGCTGCGATATTTATGATGTAGAAGAAACCGGCTATCCGCAGCGCATGCGCGATCGCATGGAAAGGCAGCGCATCTTGCGCAAAAGGGACGAGCAAAGGCAACGCCGCGCCCGATTTGAGCGCGGCGAAAATCCCGATACAGGGCGAGAGCTAAGCTAGGTCAGCATCCTCGCGTAAATAAATTTGAGACCCGTTGCGGCGGAATTCGGCGGATTTTTCCTGCATACCTTCCTCTGGTGCTGAGCCGTGGGCTGCCGCGCGGACCTGGTCGCCCAGCGTCGGCATGCCCAGCTCGGCCATTTGCCCGCCGAACATCTCGCGGATGTCTTGGCTAATGCGCATGGAGCAGAACTTCGGCCCACACATGGAACAAAAGTGTGCGGTCTTTGCTGGCTCAGCAGGCAACGTTTCATCGTGATAGGCCTGCGCGGTCTCTGGGTCGAGGGAGAGCGCAAATTGGTCATTCCAGCGAAATTCAAAGCGGGCCTTGCTCATGGCATCGTCCCAAGCGCGGGCGCCTGGATGTCCCTTGGCAACGTCCGCTGAGTGCGCCGCAATCTTATAAGTAATGACGCCAGTTTTTACATCATCGCGGTTGGGCAGTCCCAAGTGCTCCTTCGGCGTGACATAGCACAACATGGCTGTACCACCCATTGCGATATGGGCGGCACCGATGGCGGAAGTGATGTGATCATAGCCAGGGGCGATATCGGTAACTAGAGGGCCGAGGGTATAGAAGGGGGCATCTGAAGCCCAGTCCTGTTCGAGTTCGTTGTTTTCTTGAATCATGTTGAGCGGCACGTGTCCGGGGCCTTCCACCATGACTTGGACGTCATACTCCCAGGCGCGGCGTGTAAGCTCGCCGATAGTCTTTAGCTCTGCAAATTGGGCGGCGTCGTTGGCATCGGCAAGGCTGCCGGGGCGCAGGCCGTCGCCAAGCGAAAATGCAACATCGTATTGAGCGAAAATCTCGCACAGCTCATCGAAGTGCTCGTACAGAAATGACTCTTTGTGGTGAGCAAGGCACCATCCCGCCATGATGGAGCCACCGCGGCTGACAATGCCGGTCACGCGATTGCTTGCTAGCGGTACATACGCCAAGAGCACACCGGCGTGAATGGTCATATAGTCCACACCCTGTTCGCATTGCTCGATGACGGTATCGCGGAAGATTTCCCAGGTCAGATCCTCTGCCACGCCATTTACCTTTTCCAATGCTTGGTAAATAGGCACGGTGCCAATGGGAACTGGGGAATTGCGCAGAATCCACTCGCGGGTGGTGTGGATATCGTCACCAGTGGAAAGATCCATTACGGTGTCCGCGCCCCACTGGGTAGCCCAGCGCAGTTTGGACACTTCTTCCTCGATGGAGGAGGTAACCGCGGAGTTACCAATATTGGCGTTGATTTTGGTGAGAAATTTTCGCCCAATGATCATGGGCTCAGACTCGGGGTGGTTGACATTATTAGGGATAATGGCGCGGCCGCGAGCTACCTCAGCGCGAACGAATTCTGGATCGCAATGCTCACGTAGTGCTACGAATTCCATTTCGCGGGTGATGATTCCTTGGCGGGCGTAGTGCATTTGAGTTACGCGGCGCCCGGGCTGAGCCTTAAGCGGCGGGCGCTTAGAGCCTTTCCACTCTTGGGAAGACGCCCCGCGGCGCTGTGCGGCACGTCCATCGTCAGCCAGCTCGCGGCCGCGACCGGCGTACTCTTTGGTATCTCCGCGCTCGCTAATCCACTCGCTGCGCAGGGCCGGTAGCCCCACTTCAGGTGCGCATTCTGGCCCACGCGTGCGGTAGACGCGGAAGGGCTCATTGGGGCCTTGTGGGGAATCATCCAGTTGGATTTCGGTCTCTGGAACTTCTAGACCGTCGTGGTGAATGGGGGAATAGGAATGCTTAGGGTGGTTTTCTGGGGCAGCCGTCATGGCAAGCGCTCCTCTCTTCCTTCGTAGGTATTAACCAAACAGGTTCGAACGGTCTATGCGCAGCTTTAGCGCACTCTCAGCCCGTGCTCGGGCACCCGTGGGGACGCAGATCACCCTATAACAATCGTCTCGCGTAGCGCAGAGCTTTCGCCATTTGGGTGGAGACACATTTGTCGAGGTGAGGTAGTAGGAGCCTTGGTGGCACAATTCAACAGGAAACTTTCAGGTACTTGACACCCGGATCCAATATCGGCATTCCATACTTAATTCATGCGTTTGAGAGAGCGCATGCGAGAGAGATAGAGAGAACCCCTCCCGTTTCCAGAGGGCGGCTGCTTTAGCTGATACATGGAAACACTTTGTAGAGAGACGCCTACGGCCCTCGGACCAGATTCGGTTCGAGGGCCGTAGGCGTTGTCGTGCGCTTAGCAGATGGTGGCACCGGCAGCGGCCAATTCCTGCAACGCGGTCTCGCCACGGGCATCATCAACGGGGGAGCAGTACTCACGCAGTACGCGGACGGTGAACCCTTCTCTCAAGGCGTCGGCGGCCGTGGCGCGCACGCAGTGATCGGTGGCAATGCCCACGATATCCACGGCGTCTATGTGGCGCTCGCGCAACCAGTCAGCGAGCAAGGTACCGTTCGCAGCGCCCTCGAATCCGGAATAGGCCGCGGTGTATTCACCTTTGCGGAAGTAGGCTTGCGCCGGCCCGATGGCCTCATGCATGGCCGCCCCGTGGGAGTCGGCTACGCAGTGCACTGGCCAAGAATCGACAAAATCCGGGTCCTTAGAAAAGTGAGAACCCGGATCGATGTGCCAATCCTGCGTGGCTACGACGGTTTCGTAGTCCTGTTGCAGGGAGGCGATTTTTGCAGCGACCTCATTGCCCCGCTCGGTGCCTAAGGCGCCGCCGGGGCAGAAGTCATGTTGTACGTCAACGATGATTAAAGCAGGCTTCATGCCTCTAGGATTCTAAACGCAACAAGCCTGTTGTGGTGCTACTTTAATTCAGCAATCTCGCGCAGGGCGGCAACCACCGTGCGGGTGGGCACGCCGGTGCCCATCTTCGGGGTGTATCCATAAGGGCCCGTGGTGTTGAAGGAAGGGCCAGCCACATCGATATGGGCCCATTCGATTCCCTCGCCCACGAAGTGCTGGAGGTAGGTGCCGGCGTATTCCATGCCGCCCTCACGCTTGGCGTTGATATTGCGGATATCGGCGCTGGCGGACTTCACGGATTCCTCGTGTTCCTCTAGCAAAGGCATGGCCCATGCCTTTTCGCCCACCTCGCGGCCAATCTCGGCCATGCGATCGCGGAATTCTTCCGAGCCCATCACGCCGGCGGTGCGCTCACCCAGGGCGACCATCTGGGCGCCGGTCAAGGTCGCGGTTTCGATGAGGTAATCGGGGTTGTCTTCGCTGGCGCGCGCAATGGCGTCGGCAAGCACGAGGCGGCCCTCCGCGTCAGTGTTGAGTACCTCGGAGGTAATGCCGCCGTAGTGGGTGATGACGTCACCCGGGCGGGTGGCATCGCTGCCCGGCATGTTTTCTGCCAGCGGCAGGGTAGCGGTGATGCCCACCTTCAGGTTCAGCTTTGCCGCAGCGATGATGGCGGCGGCCATTGCAGCGGAACCGCCCATGTCAGAAATCATGTCCCACATCTTGGCGCCCGGCTTCAGGGAAATTCCGCCGGTATCAAAGGTAATGCCCTTGCCTACTAGGGCGACGTGGCGCTTGGCCTTCTTCGGCTTCCAGCTCAAGCGGACCAAGCGCGGCGGGCGGGCGGATCCGCGACCGACGGCCATGATGCCGCCAAAGCCCTGCTTTTCCAGCGCCTTTTCGTCCAAGACCTCGACTTCAAGGCCGGCCTCTGCCGCTTGGGCAGAGAGGAATTCGGCATAGGTTTCTGGGTAGAGCAGGTTGGAAGGGGTATTGACGAGGTCGCGGGCGATGAGAACGGACTCGGCGGTAATCTTGGCGCTGTCGAATTCCTTTTGTGCGGACTTCTCCGCCACCACGGTGAAAGTGGTGGTCTCCGCGGCCGACTCGGAGCGCAGGCCAGAATACTTATAGCCGCCGAGGATGAGGCCTTCCACCACTGGGGTGATACCGAAATCGCCCAGGGAGGTGGCTACGGCCCCCACCTTGGTGATGGAACGCGCGGCCTGGCCGGCAGCGCGGCGCAGCGTCTCATCGTCTACTTCTTCCGCATCGCCCAAGCCAACGGCGATGATGGATGCTACACCCGCCTTAGCCGGAGCCGGCACGCGCGTGACTTCACCGGTCTTGCCAGAGGCCCCGACGGCCACCAGCGCCTCATAAGTGGAGCGCAGCGCTGCGCCCCCAAGTAATTCGGTGCCTGGCAGTTCTAGGCCGCCTTCGCCCTCGAAAGCGGCGATAAGTAGAGCTTCCGCCTTCTTAGGAACCTTCTTTCCCAGCTTTACCTGGGGAAAGTGGCCGCGTGCTGGTAGATCGGACTGTGCCATTGTCTCCTCCTTTATGGAAAGGCTTATCAATCTTCCCACCACTGTACCGCGCGGTGATGAACTTATTCCTGCCTCGCTATAGATAAAGGGGTAGATTGTGGGCATGCTTGATTACACGATTACTCGTAACGATACCCCTACGTCCGCGGAAGAATTGAGCGATATCCTCGCCAATCCCGGCTTTGGCAAGCACTTTACAGACCACATGGTCACCATTGACTGGACCGAAGAAAAGGGATGGCACGATGCTCAGGTGCGCCCGTACGGTCCGATGAGCATGGCCCCGGCCAGCAACGTATTCCATTATGGGCAGGCTATCTTTGAGGGCATCAAGGCCTACCGTCAGCCGGATGGTTCTATCGCTACTTTCCGGCCGGACCACAATGCGCAGCGCTTTATCAACTCCGCTGAGCGCCTGGCTATGCCCGAGCTTCCGCAGGAGGAGTTTATCGAGTCCCTGCGCCAATTGGTGGAAGCGGATCAGGACTGGGTACCAGAAGCCGGCGGGGAAGCAGCGCTGTACCTGCGCCCATTTATGATCTCCACCGAGGTCTCCTTGGGTGTTCACCCCGCCAATTCCTACCGCTATGTGCTCATTGCCTCCCCAGCGGGTTCCTACTTCAGCGGCGGGATCAAGCCGGTTTCGGTGTGGCTATCCACCGACTACGTGCGCGCAGCCCCTGGCGGCACCGGCGCGGCCAAGTTTGCGGGCAACTACGCAGGCTCGCTCTTGGCGCAGGCCCAGGCAGATGAAAAGGGCTGTGACCAGGTGGTCTGGTTGGACGCCATTGAGCGCCGTTACATCGAGGAGATGGGCGGAATGAACCTGATGTTTGTGTACGGCTCTGGTGATAGCGCGGAGATTGTTACACCAGAACTATCGGGATCCTTGCTGCCCGGCATTACCCGCGAATCGTTATTGCAGGTAGCGCAGGATTTGGGCTACAAGGTCACCGAGCGCCGGATTACTACCGAAGAGTGGCAGCGCGATGCCGAATCCGGCGCTATGCCAGAGGCCTTTGCTTGTGGCACTGCCGCGGTTATTACGCCGGTGGGTCACGTAATGGGAGATTCTGCGGATTTCCAGGTCAATGGGAATGAAGCGGGTGAGATCACCATGGCCCTGCGCGAGCGTCTCACCGGAATCCAGCGCGGCGCAGTGGAGGATACCCACGGTTGGCTCCATACCCTAGTGAAGTAGTCCCCGCTTAGGCGTCCGCGGCGATCTCCACTCCGGTGAGCAGCAGTGGCAGCGCCGCGAGGGCACCGAGCGTAGGTTGTGGCTCCATTCCCAGTTCCAGCAGGGGGTGGAGCCCTAGCTTTTCCAGTGCCAACTTATGCGCAGGGGCAGGGGACAGCGTGGTGGCGAAGAGCCAGTCTTTCACACCGGGATTATCGCGCTCAGCAAGAAGCGCGGCGGTGGCGGTCAAGGGGGCGTCGATAAGCAGGGGCGTACGGCGCTCCGCGGCCCGGGCAATGAACCCCACCGTGGCTGCTAGCACGGTGGACTGGCACGATTCCACCAGCTCCATGCCTTCGAGGTTGCGTGCGTGGAACATGGCGTCCCGGATAGCGCAAACCTCGCGCTTCCAGTCTTCCACGCTGCGCTGCTTGCCGACGATCACTACCGGTTCCGTTTGCGCCATAGTTGCCATTACCACGGCCGGTACTCGGGCGAGCTCTTCGCCGCCGGGAATCAGTAGGTCAGCCCCGGCATCAATTTCCGCATCCGCTGTTGCAGCTCCAAGGCTGTAGGCCTGGGAATAATCCGTCACGGTGACTACATTCAGCCCGGCCTCGGCGCGACGCGCAGCGGTCTCAGCGGCCGAAAGCGAGGTCTCTTGATCCGCGAAAATCACGGCCCGCACGCGCCGCGGCTCATGGGCAGGCGCCGCGCCTTGGCAAGCAGCCAGCCATTGAGCGGCGTCGGTCAGGCGCCCCCAAGGGGCGAGCTGTGCGTCCTGTGCGGTGCGTGCCTGCTTATCGGGCTGCGGAATGGCCATGAGTAGTCCCCTTAAACGTCAGCGCCGAGCTCCACGCGGGGGCGCGGGATGCGCCACTTGCGCGGCTGGCTGGCGCGAGAATACGCATAAAAACCAAGGCTAAAGCCGGCTTCGGTGGTGTCGGGGAACTTGGCGCGCACGGCATTATTGCAGCGACGGGCCAGAATGACGCCCTCGATGGCGAAGATAACGAGGATAACCATCGCTACCGCGTTGATGAGTGTTGCAATGCTGGGTACCGCGTAGGTCAAGAACATGACCACGATGAGCACCAGGGCCATCGGCATGACCCAGTTGCTCAGGCTGCGGCGGGCATCTACCCAATCGCGTACATAGGCGCGCACTTCACCCTGGTCGCGGGCGGGGAGGAAGCGCGGATCGCCTTCTGCCATGCGGGCCTGCTGCTCGCGGTTGGCTTGCTGGCGCTCTTGGCGCTCCTTCTTCTTATATTCCTTCCACTCGTCCTTGCTCATGGACTTCTTCATGTCCTTGCGATGCTGGTAGCGCTGCGCTTCGGACATGCCATGGGGATCGCGCTTTACGCCGCGCGCAATCTCTTGCTCTGCGCGCTTTGGCGTAGGACGACCCTTCGGTGGGGTGTAGCCCTTGCGCTGGGGCACTTCCTGAACTTCTTCCGGAGCCTTGTCTTGGACAGGAGCAGGCTCAGCGGAGGTCTTGTCATCTTTTTGCCACGGGAGTTTCACGCTCCTCACACTACAAGGTTTAGGTGTGAATAGGGGAATAGGCCCGGCCCAGATGGTGTTGTAGGTATGGGCTACCTTTTCCCACCTGAACTAACCGGGTAGGGTAGTGGCAACGAATCCAATACTTATTGAGGAGAAGTGATGACCGCTCCAGCTTCCGCAACCGGCGTCATTCTGACTGAAGCAGCAGCCGCAAAGGCAAAGGCGCTGCTTGATCAGGAGGGCCGCGACGATCTCTCCCTGCGCATTGCCGTCCAGCCTGGTGGCTGCGCTGGCCTGCGCTACCAGCTCTACTTTGATGACCGCACCTTGGATGGTGACAAGGTTGACCAGGTAGGCGGCGTAAACCTCGTTGTGGACAAGATGTCCGTTCCCTACCTGACCGGTGCCAAGATTGACTTCGCTGACACCATCGAGTCCCAGGGTTTCACCATTGATAACCCGAATGCCACCGGCTCTTGCGCTTGTGGCGATTCCTTCAACTAAAGAGAAGGAAATACAAAGAGGGTGGGTGCCACTGGCACCCACCCTCTTTGTATGTGTGGAAGGCTCTTAGAGCTTGACTGGGTAGTCGCGCTGCTCGATCTGCGGATCGATGCGCTTTTCCACAAAGATGCCGTGCCAGATCATAAAGGACAGAACGGTCCACAAGCGGCGGGAGTGATCGGAAACGCCATCTCGGTGCTCCTTGAGCATCTCGAGAACTTCCTTCTTATTGAAGATGTCCTCGGTCTGGGATTCATTGATGGTGTCTTGGGCCCAGCCATAAAGCTCATCGCCGGCCAGCCAGTGACGCATCGGTACTGGGAAACCCAGCTTCTTGCGGTGCAGAACATGCGCCGGGACGATCTGTTCCATGGCCTTGCGCAGGGCGTATTTGGTGGTGCCGTGCGAGATCTTCAGGTCATAAGGGATGGACTCGGCAACCTTGAAGACTTCCTTGTCCAAGAATGGCACGCGCAGCTCCAGCGAGTTGGCCATATTGATCTTATCGGCCTTGACCAGGATGTCACCGCGCATCCAGGTAAATAGATCCAAATGCTGCATCCGGGCAACCGGATCAAAGTCCTTGGATTGGGCGTAGATGGGGGCGGTAACCTCGCGGTGGTCCCATTCGCGCTTTGCCCACGGGATAACGCGCTGCATCTGGTCAAAGTTGAAGGAACGAGCGTTGCCGTAGTAGCGCTCTTCCATCGTCATCGAGCCGCGATTAAGCAGGGACTTGCCCTTCATGCCCTCCGGTAGAACCTGGGAGAGCTTGCCCAGTCCGCGACGAAGCGGCGACGGGATCTTCTCAAACGGCGCGAGGGATAGTGGTTCCTTGTAGATGGTGTAGCCGCCAAAGAGCTCGTCTGCGCCCTCGCCGGAAAGAACTACTTTGACATGTTTGCGGGCTTCCTGCGCCACAAAGTACAGCGGGACCAGCGAGGGGTCAGCCACCGGATTGTCCAGGTACCACATGATCTTCGGGATGGACTCGGCATATTCTTCAGGAGAAACAATCTTGACGATGTGCTCCACGCCAATAGCCTCTGCGGACTCTGCCGCGACATCGACCTCAGAATAGCCCTCGCGCTCGAAGCCGGTGGTAAAGGTTAGTAGATCTGGGTTGTGGCGCTTGGCCAGAGTGGCAATAGCGGTGGAGTCAATGCCGCCGGATAGAAAGGAACCCACGGTGACGTCGGCACGCATGTGCTTAGCGACGGAATCTTCCAGCGCCTCTGCAATGCGGTTAAATAGCTGCTGCTCTTCGCCCTGCTTTACCTGCTGCACAGGGAAGCGAGGCTTGAAGTAGCGCTCGGCGACAACGTCTTCGCCTGGACGAAGGGTAACAGTGCAGCCGGATTCAACGCGGCGAATATTCGCGTGGAGGGACTCTGGCTCCGGGACGTACTGCAGGTCGACGTAGTGCTCAATGGCGCGTCGGTCAAGGTTGAGCTCTAGACCAATCTCGTCCGCCATTTCAAGGATGCACTTCATCTCCGAAGCGAAAACGGTGCCCGCCTCGGTAGTGGCGTAATACAGCGGCTTGATGCCAAATTGGTCGCGAGCGGCAAACATCGTCTTGGTGTGGGTGTCCCAGATGACGATGCCGAACATGCCGCGCAGATGGTTGACTACGTCCTTGCCCCAGTGGTGGTAGCCCACCACGATGGGCTCGCCATCGCCCTCGGTGTGGAAGGTGTAGCCGAGGCCCTTGAGTTCCTCGCGCAGCTCCACGTAGTTGTAGATTTCGCCATTAAAGGTCATGGCGTAGCGGTCGGGCTCGTCCTCTGGGCCCCAGCGGAGGGGCTGATGGGAGTGCTCCAAGTCAATAATGGACAGGCGGTTGAAGCCGAAGGCGGCATCGCCGTCATGCCACGTGCCGGCCGCATCTGGGCCGCGGTGGCGCATGCAGGGCAGGGAACGTTCCAGCGCGTCAACGTACTTATCTACGTTGCCCGTGGCGGCGAGCATGCCAAGAAGTCCGCACATGAAAAGATTGCTCCTTATATATAAGCGTCTATTGCTAGTCACCCACTTTACGGCCAGAGGGCGTGAAACCAGAACACGCCACGGCTTAAGGAAACCTGCCGACCGCCTTGGAATTAGCTTCCCCGATAGGGGTGCGAACTTTCGGATGATGGTTCCGCCGGATCCCTGTGAATTGGCGCACACGGATTCTGTGGCTGCTGGGGGTGCGGTTGGAACATTGTGCAGGTGGGGCGGTAACCTACCTGAAGGAGAATATGAAATGAGTGCACTAGGTGCCCTTTTATGCCTTTAAACAGGCTGGGAATCTGGCAATTATCCTCTATTCTGATTGGGTAAGAGTGCTCTGTGAGTATTCGAGAAGTTTTGTGTGGACAGAAAGGCAGAACACACGTGGGACAGCGTAATAAGCGCACCTTTGCCCGCAAGGCGGGCGTAGCTGGCGCACTTGCCCTGGGTGGACTCGCTCTGGCAGGTTGTGACGTTCAGGCGCCAACTGCTGTAGAGAACCTCCTGGGATTCGGTTGGCCGAAGGGTATTACCCCTGAGGCAGAGGCCATGTACAACTTCTGGATTTGGGTCTGGGTTGCCGCATGGATCGTTGGTTTTATTATGTGGGGCCTGTTCCTCACTGCAATCTTCCGCTGGAGCGCGAAGAAGGCAAAGAAGGATGGCAAGGGCGAGTTCCCGCGCCAGATCCAGTACAACGTTCCACTGGAGATGGTTCTGACCATCGTCCCTATCCTCATCATCATGGGCCTGTTCTTCTTTACCGTTCAGACTCAGCAGAAGGTCACCGCCTTGGATAAGGATCCAAAGGTTGTCGTCGACGTCACCGCGTTCCAGTGGAACTGGAAGTTTGGTTACGCCGAGAACCATGTCAATGGTGAGAACTACGACGGCGCCGACAAGGAGCGTCAGGCTGAGGCAGAGAAGACTGCTCACGACCCTGAGGGTGTGGACAACCCGAACCCAATCCACGGCAAGTCCATGGGCGACCTTTCCTACCTGAACTACAACAAGATTGAGACCGTCGGTACCACCGAAGAGGTTCCGGTTCTGGTTCTTCCTTCCGATACTGCGATTGAGTTCCGCCTCGCTTCCGGCGACGTGTCCCACGCATTCTGGGTACCGGAGTTCTTGTTCAAGCGCGACGTCTACGCACACCCAGAGGCAAACGCTCAGGAGCGTAGCTTCCAGGTGGAAAAGATTGAGAAGCAGGGCGCATTCGTTGGCCGTTGTGCCGAGATGTGCGGTACCTACCACTCGATGATGAACTTTGAAATCCGCGTTGTCTCTCCGGAGGACTTCAATACCTACCTGAAGTTCCGAGAGGACAACCCAGAGGCCACCAACGCGGAAGCCCTGGAAGAAATCGGCCAGGACCCATATGCGGTAACCACCCACCCGTTCTCCGGCGAGCGTGACACCGCTAAGGGCGACAACTACGTAAACACCGCGGCATAAGAGATAAGGACACAACACAATGCGTGCAACATCGAAAGTCTTTTACTCAATCGCGACGTACCTTCTTGTCTCGCTGATTGTCTACATCTTCGGCGTCACCTTCGTTAAGGACGATGGCTACCTCTACGGTGCCGAGTGGGTTGGCATCGTGGGCATGTTCCTTGCCTTCCTGCTGTGCATGATGCTGGGTGCTTACCTTCACTTCACTGATGACCGCAGTGACGTCCTGCCAGAGGATTGGGAAGAGGCAGAAACTGAAGATGCCGCTGGCATCCTTGGCTTCTTCTCCCCAGGCTCCATCTGGCCGCTGGCTATGACTGGCGCCATTGGCCTTCTTGGCTTGGGAATCATCTTCCTCTACTTCTGGCTGATTGCCCTCGGCGCTGTCTGCCTCATCGCGGCCTGCACCGGCCTGTCCCTCCAGTACGGCCTGCCGAAGGAAAAGCACTAATTCCTCGATGTAAAGGAATCCCTGCCTAAAACTTCTCCGCCCTCCTAGTCACTATGGCTAGGAGGGCTTTGGCGATCCAGCGTCGTTCGCGACGCAAGAAAGTTCCCGAGAGTTTCAAAAGTTTTACCGGTGGGGGAGGAGTGGCTGATCTTGCTGCATGTTCGCGATGGCACTTCTTCTGCATTCTGGCACGTAGGAGCCGATTTTTGCGGGGGTCGTTCGAAAGTTGTAAAGCGGGGCGTTTAGGGAGCTCGTGGAGTGTGATTTATCTCTCCAGGCAACGGGGGCGGGTACACGGACTGGTGCATCGATAAGTGGAGGCGTCGGGTGGCCGGGGTGCTTCGGAATTTCAGGGTAGGGCCCGACGTGTGGTGTCACCTGCATCAATGGGACGTCGGAAAGCGGGGCGAAAAGTTCCCGTTTGGAAAAATAAAGTTTTTGACTCTGACTTGCTGGCCTTTTGCTGGACGAAGCATCAAAAAAGAATGGAGAAAGCGGGGGGAATCGAGGTGACTTCAGCGCCCGGAACGGCCATAATAGCCACTGTGACGAGCGTAGTTTCTAACCAAGGTATGACAGCACCACGTGCTGCCTCACTGAACCGACCCAATATGGTCAGTGTCGGCACTATCGTGTTCCTGTCTCAGGAATTGATGTTCTTTGCCGGACTGTTCGCGATGTGGTTTACCTCGCGAGCAAACGGTCAGGAAGGCGATTGGGCGGAGCACACCGCCCATATCAACCTGCCCATGGGTTTCCTCATTACGGCAGTGCTGATTTCTTCTTCTGTGACCTCGCAGTTCGGCGTGTTTGCCGCAGAAAGGGGTGACGTTTACAAGCTTCGACTCTGGTACACCGTAACGCTGGTACTGGGCGTTGTGTTCCTGGGCATCATGGCGTTTGAGTGGACCGAGTTGATTCACGCAGGTGTGACTGTGCAGTCCAGCGTCTTCGGTTCGGTGTTCTACATCATCACCGGCTTCCACGCTGCGCACGTGACCGCGGGTCTGATTTCTTTTGCAATCATTCTCGCGCGCGTTGCTAAGTCCAAGTTCACGCCGGCACAGGCGACCGCAGCAATGGCAGTGTCCTACTACTGGCACTTCGTTGACGTTGTGTGGATCGGCGTTTTCACCGTTATTTACTTGGTCCAGTAGCACTGGCCACAATCCCCAAACAGTCCTCCCGTGTTCGAGTTATCTAAAGGAAAATGATGGATAACAATTCGCAGTCCGTGGCAGTGGAGCAGACCACTGCGGCGGCTAAGAAGACCCGCCGTCGCCGCAAGGCGAAGCGCACCCTTGCCGGTGGCTTCGCTTTGGCGATTGGCCTGTCCGGTGCGGGCGTCTTGGCTTCTGCCTTGACCCCGGACGCACAGGTCGCCACGGCGGAAAAAGATGACCAAGCCCTCGTCCAAGAGGGTAAGGACATCTATGACACCGCTTGTATCACCTGCCACGGTGCCAATCTGCAGGGCATCGAAGGTCGCGGTCCGTCCCTCGTCGGTATCGGTGCTGGTTCCGTGTACTTCCAGGTGCACTCCGGCCGTATGCCGATGATGTCTAACGACGCCCAAGCAGAGCGCAAGGCTCCTCGCTACACCGAGCAGCAGACTCTGGCTCTTGCTGCATATGTTGCAGCCAACGGTGGCGGCGCAGACATTGTCTACAACGACGACGGAAGCGTTGCTCAGGAATCGCTGCGTGGTGCTAACTACAATGGCGAAATCCAGGCAGAAGACGTAGCGAAGGGCTCCGAGCTCTTCCGCATGAACTGCGCTTCCTGCCACAACTTCACCGGCCAGGGCGGCGCTCTGTCCTCCGGTAAGTTCGCTCCGGAGCTGGCTCCGGCAAGCGAGCAGGAGATCTACCAGGCAATGCTGACAGGTCCGCAGAACATGCCTAAGTTCTCCGACCGCCAGCTGACCGCAGATGAGAAGAAGGACATCATTGCCTACCTCAAGTCTGCAAAGGAAACTCCTTCCCCAGCAGGTTGGGACCTTGGTGGTCTCGGCCCAGTAGCGGAAGGCCTGGCAATGTGGATTATCGGTATTAGCGCCCTGTGCGCTGCCGCTATGTGGATTGGATCGCGCTCATGAGCAATGTGAAGAAGAATTACACTAACGCTGAGCTCGACAGGATGAGCAACGATGAACTCGCTGCTCTTGGTACCGAGCTCGATGACGTCACCGTTGCGTTCCGTAAGGAACGTTTCCCAGTCGAAGGTGACCCAGCTGAAAAGCGCGCTGGACGTAACGTTGCTATCTGGTTGTTCCTGTCCGTCATTGGCGGTCTCGGGTTCCTCGGCGTTTATCTGTTCTGGCCGTGGCAGTACAAGCAGCTAGGGGAGGAGGGCCATATTTGGCACACTCTCTACACCCCTCTGCTGGGTATTACTGCTGCCCTCGCAATTTGCGGCTTGGGCATCGCCATCGTTCAGTACGTAAAGAAGATTCTCCCCGAGGAGATCTCCGTTCAGCGTCGTCACGACGGTCCTTCCGAAGAGGTTGACCGCCGTACCCTGACCGCCCTTCTGAACGATTCTTGGAAGACCTCGACTCTGGGTCGCCGCAAGACCGTCCAAGGTCTGCTGGGCGGCGCCGGCGTTCTGTTCGGTCTAACCGTGATTGCTCCGCTTGGCGGCGCAATCAAGAACCCCTGGAAGGTTCGCCACAATATGAACTATGCCGGCGACGGCACCCTGTGGACTTCCGGCTGGACCCTGCACAATGAAGGCGTCAAGCTTTACCTGGCCCGCGACACCGGTACCATCGCCGAGAAGCACTCCGGTGAAACCGGTGAGCACTACAGCACCAAGGGTGTTACCCGCTTGGTTCGTGTGCGCCCGGAGGATCTGGCAGCAGGCGGCATGGAGACCGTCTTCCCGCTGGCAGAAGAAGACGTCAACGATGGCGACAAGTAC
Source organism: Corynebacterium sp. ACRPJ (assembly GCF_022347345.1). Classification (NCBI taxonomy): domain Bacteria; kingdom Bacillati; phylum Actinomycetota; class Actinomycetes; order Mycobacteriales; family Corynebacteriaceae; genus Corynebacterium; species Corynebacterium sp. ACRPJ. Next base: position 231,292 of record NZ_JAKRNC010000001.1, on the reverse strand, counting down.
GATGCCGAGCGCGATGTCTACGAGCACCACATGCATTCGATTCACGGCAACCGCAATGCGGTCATGCTGATTCGCCTGCGTCACAACGACGCCCAGAAGGCAATCGAGCGCGAAGGTCAGGAAGACTTCCACCACGGCGACTACTACGCCTACTCCAAGATCTGTACCCACATCGGTTGCCCGACCTCTCTGTATGAGGCTCAGACCAACCGAATCCTGTGCCCGTGCCACCAATCGCAGTTCGACGCTTTGCACTACGGAAAGCCGGTCTTCGGCCCGGCTGCCCGCGCATTGCCACAGCTGCCTATCACGGTGGACGACGAGGGCTACCTCGTTGCACAGGGCAACTTCATTGAGCCTGTCGGCCCGGCATTCTGGGAGCGTAAGTCATAATGAGCAATAAACTCGCCCAAATGGGCAACAACATGGATGAGCGCTATAGCGCCGCCGGCGTGCTGAGGACTCAGCTGAACAAGGTCTTTCCGACCCACTGGTCCTTCATGCTCGGTGAGATGGCGCTATACAGCTTCATCATTCTTGTACTGACCGGTATCTACCTGGCGCTGTTCTTCGACCCTTCCATCACCAAGGTCATTTACGACGGCACCTACGCACCGCTTAATGGTGTAGAAATGTCCCGCGCATACGCCACCGCGCTGGATATCTCCTTCGAAGTTCGTGGTGGCCTGTTCGTACGCCAGATGCACCACTGGGCAGCTCTGCTGTTCATGATGTCCATGGTTGCGCACATGCTGCGCATCTTCTTCACCGGTGCGTTCCGTCGTCCGCGTGAAGCAAACTGGATTATCGGTTGCGCACTTATCCTGCTGGGCATGATCGAGGGCTTCCTTGGTTACTCCCTGCCGGACGACCTGCTTTCCGGTGTTGGTCTGCGAATCATGTCCGCCATCATCCTGGGCCTGCCGATTATCGGCACCTGGCTGCACTGGGCAATCTTTAGCGGTGACTTCCCGTCTGACCTGATGCTGGATCGTTTCTACATCCTGCACGTTCTGGTTATTCCGGGCATCATCCTTGGCTTGATTGCAGCCCACCTGATTATGGTTTGGTTCCAGAAGCACACCCAGTTCCCTGGACCAGGCCGTGCAGAGAACAACGTGGTTGGTGTGCGCATTATGCCGGTCTTCGCTACTAAGGCTATCGGCATGGGCATGATGGTTGCTGGCGTACTGGCGCTGATGTCTGGTCTGCTGACCATCAACGCAATCTGGACGCTTGGACCTTATAACCCATCCCAGGTTTCTGCTGGTTCCCAGCCAGATATCTACATGCTGTGGACTGACGGTGTTGCTCGTGTCATGCCGGCATGGGAGCTCTACATCGGCAACTACACCATTCCTTCCGCGTTCTGGGTAGCCCTGCTGTGTGGCCTCATGGTCGTCCTGCTGATGGCGTACCCGTTCTTGGAGAAGAAGTTCACCGGCGACGATGCACACCACAACCTGCTGCAGCGTCCGCGCGATGTTCCTACCCGCTCCGCTATCGGCGCGGCTGCGATCGTGTTCTTCCTGCTGGTTACCCTTTCCGGTGGTAACGACCACGTGGCAAACTTCTTCCAGATTTCGCTGAACGCTATGACCTGGGTTGGTCGTATCGGCCTCATCGTGCTGCCTCCGATTGCGTACTTCATGACCTACCGCATTTGTGTTGGTCTGCAGCGCTCTGACCGCGAGGTGCTGGAGCACGGTATTGAAACCGGCGTTATCAAGCAGATGCCGAATGGTGCCTTCATCGAGGTTCACCAGCCGCTCGGCCCGGTTGATGCCGATGGACACCCGGTTCCGCTCGAGTACGCAGGTGCTCAGGTGCCGAAGCAGCTGAACCACCTCGGCCTCGCTGATTCCGAGACCCAGGGCACCTTCAGCCCTGATGACTCGGCCCTCATGCGCCGAGTACACGAAATCCACTCCGATAATCACGACGAGGAAGCGGAGATGTTCCGCCGCCTTAACGAGGCTAACCGTCGTGAGGACGAGGAAAACGGCCGCATCTAACCGCTTTTCCTGAGGACTACTCGAAACGCGCTCACAGACCCGCCCTTGCTCTTGTTGAAGGAGCAAGGGCGGGTCTTGCGTATATACAGATCGATTCCGAACGCAGTCCTCATTTTTCTGGCTGCTACGAGAGTTGTCGAAGGGGGCGTCGCGTGCCTGAGAATCTTTATGAATCTTGGAGCATCTGAAGAAGTGCTGCTGAAAGTTGTTGTGCAGTCGGTTTAGTACACGTTCTGGTGCTCGTATTGTCGGAGTTTAGTGGTTCTCTCGTGATTTACAGCCTTAGGAGCCTAGTGCGTGGGCTCAGGTAGGTGTGAATGCCGAAAGGCTATTGGCTTGAGGCACGCTGCGCTCGTCGATTGAGCGCCTTAAGGGGCGTCGGAAAGCGGTTTAGCTAGAACCACCGCAAGGAAAAGCGGCAAAGCGGGGCGCAGTTGCGATGAAAACTAGGCTCTAGGCGTGCGGTAGAGGAGTCAATTGGTGGGGAAGAAGGGGCTGCCAAAATGTCTTAGTGCTGAAAGTCACAATTTAGATTTCTCTTAATTGTTAATCGTTTTCTTAGTAAGGGTATTTCTTGGTCAGGTGTCTGCCATCCTCTGTCGTTTGTGCAGTTTGTGACCTTAAAGCATCAAGTTCTGGTGGGAACTAGCGTCGATGTGGAGGTTAAATCTCGACAAGGTCAACAGAAGGTAACGAAGCGATAACAAACGTTATTTTGGTGTCGCGAATGGACATTGCTTGTGATGATTTCGTAACCTATTCGAGACATTGAGTTACCGCCCGAAAAGGTGCTCAATCTAAACAGAAGAATTACAGCGCCGCATCTGGCCCCTCCTACTGAGGGGCCGAGTGGAGGAAATCCTAAAGGAACGGATTCCCAACGAACGCTAGTCCCCCAGGGTCAGAGCTTCCTTTACAAGGGGAGTAGGCGCGCAGGAAGATTTGGAGTTTTACTCATGGCACAGCACCGTCGTCAGGGCATGAAGAACACCCGTCGCATCGCATCTACTGCAGCACTGGCTGCAACCGCCGCCGTCGTCGCACCGGGCGTCGCACAGGCAGCAGAGGTCGTCGTACCTAATACTGACTACCGCTTTGAGGTAGCAGGTCTGGAAAACGTCCCGAACATTGACCAGGTTCCGAACATCGACCGCTACGTTCCGTCCCTGGGTAAGGTTTCTAACCAGCAGAACACCAACTACGCAGCAGCTGGCCACAAGCAGGCCGCTCCGGCACAGCAGACCGTTGGCCAGAAGGCACTGGCTGCAGCACGCTCCGTCATCGGCTCCCCGTACGTATACGGCGCCGCTGGCCCGAACGCCTTTGACTGCTCCGGTCTGACCAGCTGGGCATACGCTCAGGCTGGCAAGCAGATCCCGCGTACCTCTCAGGCACAGGCTGCCGCCGGTACCCCGGTATCCCTGGATCAGCTGCAGCCGGGTGACATCATCGCTTACTACGGTGGTGCTTCCCACGTTGGTATCTACACCGGCCACGGCACCATCATCGACGCCCTTAACTCCGGCGTCCCGGTTCAGGAGCGCGACCTGAACTACATGCCGATTCACTCCGCAGTTCGCTTCTAAGAAGCAGTGGATCTTGCCCTCCCCTTCGCGGGGAGGGCTTTGTCGTGCATTAGGGGGTAAAACCCGCTATAGTTAGTACGATTTTTAAAATTTTCTTAGTCTAAGGGTCCTTACGTGTCTAAACGAGTACTTCCTGCAGCTGCACTTGCAGCGGCTCTTGCTGTTACGTCGGTTTCTGGGATTTCGCAGGTTGTTGCGCAGGAGGCGGCTCCGCAACAGGAGAGTGCCACCGAAGATGTGGACGCCTTGGTGGAGCGCGTTGGCGAAGTCGCGCGCAAGGTTTCTGCCAAGAATGAAGAAGTAAAAGAGCTTGAGGTCAAGCTCGAGGAAAAGCAGGTTGAGGTCGCTAAATCTGAGCAGGCCGCCGCTGAGGCACAAGCGCGTGCGGACGAGGCTAAAGGCGATGTTTCCACCCAGCAGGACCGTGTCAATGGCATCGCACAGTCGCGCTACCGTGGTGATTCCCGTTCGGCAGTGTCTGGTGCCTTGGCTGCAGAAGATCCCTCCGATGCCGTAGAGCGCATGGGCTACCTCGGCGCGCTTTCCCGCAAGGCCCAGCGCACTCTTGATGCAAAGGCTAATGCCGCTTCCATGGCGGAAGAGGAAAAGCATAAGGCTGCCGACGCCGCCACCAAGGTGCGCGAGGAAAAGAAGGTGCTGGAAGAGCAGCGCGAGGAGCTTCTCAAGGAGAAGGAGGAGCTGGAAAAGCAGCAAAAGGACATCGAAAAGCAGGTGGACGCCCTCGATGAACAGCAACGCGAGGCTTGGGAAGGCCAGTTCGGCGGATCTGATAAGCCGGATATGGATTTGGGCGAGGTCGCAGACGGCGCTGCTTCCGCAGCGTTGTCGAAGCTGGGCGCTCCATATGGCTGGGGTGCGGCTGGCCCCGATCAGTTCGACTGCTCTGGATTGATGTTCTGGGCGTATCAGCAGATTGGCAAGTCCATTCCGCGTACGTCCCAAGCTCAGATTGCCGGTGGCACATCGGTACCGCTGGAAGACCTACAGCCGGGCGATATCGTGGGCTATTACCCGGGAGTAACTCACGTGGGCATGTACATCGGTAATGGTCAGGTGGTCCATGCCTCTACCTATGGCGTGCCTGTTCAGGTAGTACCGCTGAAGTCCATGCCGATTACCGGAACGGCGCGGTACTAAGTGGCCCGCGTTCTGCTGGTAACCAATGACTTCCCGCCCAAGATTGGCGGGATTCAGTCTTACCTGCGCGATTTCGTAGCGACCTTAGATCCGCGCGATGTCGTGGTCTTCGCCTCAACCCAGGAATCGCCGGCGGAATTCGATGCTGGGGTGGACTACAAGGTCATCCGCTGGCCTCGCCGCGTGATGTTGCCGACGCCCGCCACGGTGCGTCGGATGCAGGAGATCATCCGCGCAGAAAATATTGACATCGTATGGTTTGGTGCAGCCGCGCCCCTTGCTTTGATGGGCAAGGCCGCAAAGGAGGCGGGGGCGACCTGTGTGGTAGCTACGACGCACGGGCACGAAGTGGGGTGGTCAATGGTGCCCGTTGCTCGGCAGTGCCTGCGCCGCATTGGTGACAATGCTGACGTGATTACCTATATTTCTGACTACACCCTGCGTCGGTTGCGTCGACCATTTGGACCGAATCCGCGCTGGGAGCACCTGCCTTCCGGAGTGAGCGTGGAAGGCCTTTCTCCAGCCACGCCAGAGAACCGCGCAGCGGCGAAGGCAGAGTTCGGGGTTGCAGGGCCGACCATCGTCTGCATTTCACGGTTTGTCCCGCGCAAGGGTCAAGACCAGCTGCTCCGCGCTATGCCTTTAGTGCGCGAGGAATTCCCAGATGCACAGCTACTGCTCATAGGCCGCGGACGCTATCGCGCGGCCCTAGAGCAACTGGCGGAAATGTACTGCCCGGACGCAGTGATCCAAGAAGCAGAAAGCATTGAGACTGCATTGCATGCAGCGGATGTTTTTGCCATGCCGGCCCGCACTCGCGGCGGAGGGCTTGACGTCGAGGGCTTGGGAATCGTCTATTTGGAGGCGCAAGCGTGCGGCCTGCCGGTTGTCGCTGGAGACTCCGGTGGTGCACCGGAGACGGTGACGGGGGAAACGGGGGTCGTCGTCAAGGGCGGATCTGTGCCGGAACTAGCTGGAGCGTTGAAAGCTCTCTTGGCTGACCCGCAGCGTAGGCTGCGCATGGGGCAGGCGGGGCGTCGCCATGTGGAAGAGAATTGGACGTGGCGGATAATGGGGCAGCGATTGCGGCAGCTGATGTCTTGATGTGACCCTAACCCGGTTGTCGGTATATTCTGTTATGCATGCTTAAGAACAACTCCGCCGATCTGACTATCGGCTTCGACGTCGGTGGCACCAACGTGCGCGGCGGAGTGATCACTCGGGAGGGTGAGATTCTCGCGAGCCGCACGGTTCCTACTTCCATGGACGCAGAGCAGCTGGAAGCGGACATTGTGGGCATTGTCGATGAGCTGCGCGCTGACTATGAGGTGGACGCCGTTGGCCTCGCCTTGGCGGGATTTTTGGATCCTACGTGCGAGGTAGTGCGCTTCGCCCCGCACCTTCCCTGGCGGCACGCTAATGTCCGGGAATCGCTCTCGCAGAAGCTCGGTATGCACGTGCGGTTGGAGCATGATGCAAATTCCGCCGCGTGGGGTGAGTGGTGCTTTGGTGCTGGCCGCGGAGCGGAGGATTGGGTTTTCTTTGCGGTAGGAACAGGTATCGGTGCCACGCTGATGACGCATGACACCATCTACCGCGGTGCGTTTGGCACCGCCCCAGAATTTGGACACATCGTGGTAGTCCCAAATGGCCGGCAGTGCTCTTGCGGCAAGCGCGGCTGCTTGGAACGCTATGCCTCCGGTACTGCGTTGCCGGATACCTGCGCTGATCTGCGTGGAAGCTATGAAACCTCGCTGCCGGCTGAGCCCACCGGTAAGGAAATTACCCAAGCGGCGCGACGTGGAGATCCGCTTGCCGTAGCGGTAATGGAAGACTTCAGCCGGTGGCTGGGCCAGGGCCTATCCATTGTTGCTGATGTTTTGGATCCGGAGCTCATCGTGCTCGGCGGCGGCGTATCCCAAGATGCGGACCTCTACCTCGAGGGCGCTGCCCAAGCCATGGGACAGGATATTGTCGGGGCAGGGCATCGCCCCCTCGCACGTGTTGCCACCGCAGAATTAGGGTCGGCAGCGGGTATGATTGGCGTAGCCGATTTGGCCCGCAGTGGCCGTTAAAACTAACAAAGGACGACCTGGCGATGAAAAACAAGTGGTACTGGACTTTTAAGCACATCTTCTTCGGACCCGCCCTGCGAGTATGGAATCGCCCGTGGACCGAGGGCATCGAGAAAATCCCCGCTGAGGGTCCTGCGATTTTGGTGTCGAATCACCAGGCGGTTATGGATTCCTTCTTCTTTCCTTTGGTGTGTCCGCGCCAGATAACGTTTCCGGCTAAGTCGGAATACTTCACCACTCCGGGTCTTGTTGGTAGCCTGCAAAAGTGGTTCTTTACCTCGGTAGGCCAGGTCCCCATCGAGCGCGATAGCGAGGACGCTGGCGACGCCATCGTGGAAACCGCAGAAGGCATTTTGTCCCGTGGCGATCTCTTCGGTATCTATCCGGAAGGAACTCGTTCCCCAGATGGCCGCGTGTACAGGGGACGCACCGGCATGGCGCGCATCGCCATGGAGACTAATCAGCCAGTATTTCCCATCGCGATGATCAATTCGCGCAAGGCCAATCCCATTGGCTCGTGGATCCCGCGCCCGTTTAAGGTCGGCGTGCGGGTAGGTGATCCTATCTGGCCGCATGACTGGGCAAAGGAGCGCGGCATGAATCCAGCGGAGCATGACACTGTCCGTGCTTTCACGGACTTTGTGATGCATAATTTGGCCGAGTTGAGCGATCAGCCTTATGTTGACGTGTACGCCTCCGATGTGAAGGCTTCGCTCAAAGCCGGCCATGGTTACCCCGCCGGCGCTGAATACAAGGGGAGGTAATCACTATTCCCAAGGCCCGTTTAGCTTGGCCAGATACCGCTAAAGGTGTATCCATTATCGGCGTAGTGCTTTTGCACGTGACGCAGGTGGTTCCGGAAGGTGAGTCAACGTGGTTGGCTGACCTGAACATGTGGCTGGATCCTCTCCGACTGCCCTTGTTCTTCCTCGTATCCGGCTATTTCTCTTCCAAAATTTTTCGCTATTCCTTTAGCGAGTTATTTACTCGCCGCCTGTGGTTTTTCCTCGTTCCTTATACGGTGTGGATGACCGTTGAGCTGTGGACCAAGCGTACTGAACACCATTGGGCGTTTGGGGATCCCTACCTGCAGTTCACGGATCTTATTTATAACCTGCTTTTGGGCCAGACCATTGCGTGGTTTATCCACGCGCTCATCATCTTCAATATCTTTTTGTGGAGTGTGCGCAAGCTGCCCGCATGGGCGGGCATGACATTGAGCTTTACACCACTGTTGTTCATCCCGTGGCAGGATCATTACTTCTTTATAGGCAATGCGATTAAGTTTTTGCCTATTTTCGTCGGCGCAGCCTATCTGCGTGGGCCTATTACGCGATTTGCCGATGCCGCCGAAGCCCCTTTCAAACGCATCTTCCGCATGGGTTCTCTGTGGGCTTACTGGACGGCGATCGTGAGCTACTTCGCGGGAGTGTTCATCCGGAAAACGTGGAATGCCCTCGAAGGAGAAGTAACGGTGCATTGGCCGTTGCCCGGGAGCGATATCCTAGGCAGGGGGGATCTCGACCTGTTGATCCGCTTTGCGGAACAGACGCTCGAAACCCCGGCTGGCATCGTAGGGGCAGTACTCATCAGCCATATTCCGGCGGTTTCTGCGTTTGTGAAGTTTGTGGGGCGCCATACCTTGCCTATTTATTTGGCCCACCCAATCGGCATGACGGTGGGGTACGGCTTCTTCATGGCCCACCGCGATTATGCCGTTAGCTTGGCAGGACAGTGGCCGATGGAAAATACGTGGTTCTGGATAGCGATGTGCTTTTTCTATTCGGCGGCTACTTCGGTGGCACTGTGGGCGCTGGGGAAGGTCCCTATCCTCGGTTGGACATTGGTTCCGCCGCGGATTGATAAGCGCCGGTCCGCCGCAGAGCCAATGGTAGCGAGCAAAGAACCAGCAGAGCAGTAACGATGACATAGTCATTGCCCACGATGTTTTGCCACCAAGCCCAATTCAGCTCTTGGCCATTGGTGTGAGGAACGGGCCAATGTCCGCGAGCCAAAAGAGCCAGCCAGGTTAGTGCGGCGAGCTTCCACCGGCGTTGGGCTGCAAGAAGGACGCCAGCAAGTACCAGCCAAGTGAAATGGTGCGACCAGGACACCAGCGAGCAAAGTGGTGATATTGATGCAGCCAGCAGCATGAGAACGGACTGGTTTCCATGGGAGAGGCGCTCCATGACAAACCACACGCTGGCAATGACGACGAGAACGGCTATGAGCCATAGCTCTTCTGTGTTATCGGGGGCCAAGGCGGCTAAAGAAACCGCGCAGAGATTGGTTGGAGCTATAAGCCAACCCACCAATGCGGTTGGAATCGCGCAATGTCTCGCTCCAGTACTGAATCCAGCTGTGCGGATTGCAGGCAAAGGCGATTAGTCCGGCTGCGAAGAAAGCGCCGAGTGAGCTGAAAAACGCGCGCCACTCGCGGCGGACAAAGAACACAGCAAGAAATACTGCGGGGGTGAGCTTGATAGCCATGGCGATACCGGTAAGCACGCCTCGTCCGCGGCCTGGACGGAGCCAGAGGATGTCTACCACCACGAGGGCGGAGAGTAGGATATTTACCTGGCCGAAGCTAAAGGTCTCCGTAATAGGTTCGGTGAGCATGGCAGCCAGTAGTGCCCAAGCTGCCCATCCGGAGCACTTAATGGAGCGAAGGACGAGCGCTACGCAGGCCCAGAGTGCGGCAAAAGAGGCGACGGATACAAGGATGCTTGCGGCGGTAAGAGGGAGCCAGCTCAGTGGGGTAAAGAGCAACGCCGCGAACGGCGGGTAAGTAAAGGGGAGGGAGACGTCGCGATTGCTGCCTACGAGATAGTCCTTGGCGTAGAGGTCGCTGCCAAAACCAGCGCCTCCTTCGCGGTAAACGTCAAGGTCAATGTGGTAGTAGGCGGAAAAGTGTCCTGAGAAAAGCTCCGGTATATCAATGAGCCACCAAAGGGCCACGAGAGCGGAAAGGCACAAGGGTAGAGCAGTAAACCACAGAGACTTCTTCACGCCAGAAGTGTACAACCGTCGCTTTAAGGGGCCAATTTATTGCCGTGTACTAGGCGGCGCTAGGCTTGGGAGACGTGCGCTACTTCTATGACACCGAATTTATTGAGGATGGACAGACCATTGAATTGGTCTCCATCGGCATCGTCGGTGAGAATGGCAGCGAATATTACGCTGTGTCCACGGATTTTGATCCCGCCAAGGCCAATTCTTGGGTGAAAGATAATGTATTGGATAAGCTGCCGAGCCCGCGCGATCCAGTGTGGAAGCCTTTGGATACAATCCGCTCGGAGGTCCTAGAATTCCTGACGCAGAGCTCGACTCCGGTAGAGCTGTGGGCTTGGGTCGGTGCCTATGATCACGTGGTGTTGGCACAGTTGTGGGGAGATATGGCCGGTTTGCCAAAGCGCCTGCCGCGCTACACCCGCGAGCTTAAGCAGTATTGGGAGTTTGCAGGCCGCCCGGGCCTGCCCGCAGTGCCCAAGGGGAATCACGATGCGCTTGTCGACGCCCGCCATAACCTCGCCAAGTTCCGCGCCTGCGCCCAAGTGCTTCCGCTCTCTAAAGGCAATAGAATTAATATCTAGAATTTAACTAACGCGCGATAGGCTATTAGTGGTTAAATAGCAGTGTGAGTTGGACAGTAGATATTCCGCAAGGCGTTCTCCCGGACCTTCCTCCTTTGCCAGAGGGCATCGAGGAAGTCTTCAAGGACGTCATCAAGCGTGACGCAAAACAGCAGCCCAGCTGGGATACCGCCCAGGCCAATAACGTGCGCAAGATTCTCGAATCCGTACCACCCATCGTGGTTGCACCAGAGATCGAAGCGCTCAAAAAGAAGCTGGCAGACGTTGCCCTAGGCAATGCCTTTTTGCTGCAGGGCGGCGATTGTGCGGAAACTTTTGAGTCCAATACCGAGCCCCATATCCGCGGCAATGTAAAAACATTGCTGCAGATGGCCGTGGTTTTGACTTATGGTGCCTCTGTACCCGTGGTTAAGTTGGGACGAATTGCTGGCCAGTATGCTAAGCCGCGATCTTCCGATACGGATTCCAATGGCCTGCTGAATTACCGCGGTGACATCGTCAACGCCGTGGAGCCAACCGAGGAAGCACGCCGCCACGATCCGGCCCGCATGATCCGGGCGTACGCCAATTCTTCGGCGGCGATGAACCTGGTTCGCTCCTTGACCTCCTCTGGAACTGCGGATCTCTACCGCCTACACGAGTGGAACCGTGAGTTCGTAAGGAAATCCCGCGCCGGTGCCCGCTACCAGGATCTGGCCCGTGAGATCGAAAATGGCCTGAACTTTATGAATGCCTGTGGCGTGCATGATGACACCCTGCGCTCGGCCGATATTTACTGCTCGCATGAGGCCTTGCTGAAGGATTACGAACGGTCCATGCTGCGCTTAGGCCAGGACAATAACGGCGATACTAAGCTCTACGATCTCTCCGCACACCAGGTATGGATTGGTGAGCGCACCCGCGGTATCGAAGACTTCCATGTCAATTTTGCGGCGATGATCGGCAATCCTGTGGGAATCAAGCTGGGGCCGGGAGTTACTCCAGAGCAGGCCGTGGAATACGCGGAAAGGCTTGACCCGCATCGCGAGCCAGGGCGCCTGACCATGATCTCCCGTATGGGCCACGATAAGGTACGCACCGTTTTACCGGCCATTGTGAAGGCGGTAGAAGACTCCGGACACAAGGTGGTATGGCAGTCCGATCCCATGCATGGCAATACCTTTACCGCATCGAACGGTTACAAGACTCGGCACTTTGACAAGATCGTGGATGAGGTGCAGGGCTTCTTCGAAGTACACCGTGAGCTGGGCACCCATCCGGGCGGTGTACATCTCGAGTTCACCGGTGAGGATGTTACCGAGTGCCTTGGCGGCGCCGAGGACATCACCGATGTGGATCTTCCGGGTCGCTATGAGTCGGCCGTGGATCCGCGCCTGAATACGCAGCAGTCGCTGGAACTGTCCTTCCTCATTGCGGAGATGCTGCGTAACTAAATCCACAGGTTCGGTGTCGTGTCGTAGAGCGAGGACCCGAACCACCACCCGCCGATAGCTACCGCTCCAACGGCAATCGCGACCACTAGTAAGAAAAGTACTAGCGAAATTGGATTGCGGTTGGTCAGCGGACGTTCGGCGGGTTCTTCATGTGCGCTCTGCACCGGCTGTTCGGGAACGGAAGCCGGCACCGGTGTGGGCGCAGATGCGGCTGCAGGTGCAAATGGTTCGAGTGGGGGCTCGGCCGCCGAATACGGTTGTGCTTGGGGTCGAGAAAAAGATTGCGGCTCTGGCTCTGGAGCAGCCTCGGCCTGCGGCAAATCTAACTTCGTCTCGAAGCTCAGACGTTGCGGTGGGATAACTTCTGTCGGCCCGCCATCGAGCTGTTCTGTTTCGCCTTGCGGGATGGTGCGGGTGGGCTCGAAGATTTCGGTGGCACCGGTGCCAGAAAAGTCCGTGGGTGCCTGTGCAGTGCGCGCTGCGGCAGCATTCCTAGGGGCGGGAATGGAGACGTCCGGAAGATCAAGCTCTCGGCAGACATCATCGAGTGCTTCAAGAAACTCGCCGGCGTCGGCGAAGCGCTCGCGGGGATCGCGGGCGGTGGCGGTGGCCACGAGGGCGTCGACAAGCTTGGGCACCCCAGAAATCCGCGATGACGGCGCAGGGACGTCAGAATCCAACCGAGCCGTAGCATGCGCTAGGGGAGTATCGCCGGAGAAGGGAACGGTTCCGGTAAGTAGCTCGAAAAGGACGATGCCTGCCGAATAAACGTCCGAGGCAGGCGTAATCTCCTCACCCGTGACCTGCTCCGGTGCTAGATAGGACACGGTGCCCACAATCGTGTCTGAGGTGGCCTCAGCATTGGTGGCGCGCACTAACCCAAAATCGCCTACTTTTACCCGGTGGTGGGAGGTGATAAGCACATTATCGGGCTTAATATCGCGGTGGATGAGGCCAGTGGAATGCACCTCCTCCAAGCCGCGCAAAACGTTGCGCAGGGTAGAGGTGGCCGCCTGAGCTGGAAAGGGGCCTCCCTCTGCCAAAAGCTCACGAAGCGTACCACCATCGATGAGCTCCATGATGAGGTAGATGGGTTCGCCATCGGCTGAAAAATCGTGGATAGCCACTAGGTTGGGGTGCTGCAGGCGAGCCATTGCGCGGGCCTCGCGGGAAAAGCGCTTGATAAAGATTGGGTCATCGCAATAGCGCTCGTCCATGACCTTGGCCGCGACCGCCCGCCCGAGCCGCAAATCCACGCAGCGATACACGGTAGACATGCCACCGCGGGCAATGGGGCGATCGATGCGGTAACGATTCTCTAGAATGTCACCAATTTCCAACCTAGTCATGCCTTCCAGTATGGCCGATCCCACTACCCGCGTTAAAGTAGGTGGCGTGATTAACGTAGAAAAATCCCTCGATTCCTTGCTTGCAAACGAAGAACTGCTCAGCATGCAGCAGGTAGCGGAAAAGCTAGACCTGCCCATTACTCGTGCCTATGACCTGCTGCAGGACCGAAAGTTCATTGCCTGGGATTCCCCAGAAGGAAAGCGCGTTCCGCTAGCTTTCTTTAATGATAAGGGCGTCATTGCCAAGCATGTGACTGCGGCAATAACCGTGCTCACCGATGGCGGCTACAAGGACGCGGAAATCTTTAAATACCTTTTTACTGAGGACGACTCACTCCCAGGCCGGCCGATCGATGCCCTGCATGGTCATCTCGCTCGCGAGGTTATCCGTCGCGCGCAGGCTGCTGCTTTTTAGGCACTCCTTCAAAGAGCCATTGGGTTGCAAACCATGCCACCACGATCATCCCGATGACCCAGAACCAGTTATAGAGCTGGTGATTGCCATCCCCGGAAAAGGAGACGCCGATAAATAAGGCTACGCCGGTGGTGAACTTCAAAAGCCACAGTGGCGGCCGGAAGGTACCCATCAAGGTAAAGATGGAGGCGTAGTACCACGGTAAGGTCACGGCGTTGAATACGAAAGCAACTTGATACGCGGCCGCGGTGCCCATGATGGCATCGCGGTTGTTTTTGCGGCACAACCACCACACCGCCACTAGGCCAATGAACATGCATGCCATGGCGATGCTGCGCAAGACAGCCAAAATGGCGTTATAGGAGGCATCCGGCATGAAAATCTGGACGGCAGGGAAGATAACGTCGGTAGCTAAGGTAGGACCTGCGAGCGGGTTGATGACCTTGGAGTTGCCGCTAATTTGCGATAACCAACCCCAAGATGTGCCCGAAGCCCACGTGATCAGTGCTACTGCGGCGATGATTTCCGCCACCGCAGCGATGCCGGATACAGCGAAGACGAAGACCGACCGCCACACGCTTGAGCCCCGGGGCGCGTAATAGTGAAGCATCATCCACACGATAAAGGGCGCAGCGATGAGCGCTGTGGCCTTCATCGCTACGGCTGCGCCCACGAGTAAAAGTGCCGCGTGGAAGCGCCTATTCAGAGCCGCAAGTAGGCCGATGGACACAAGCCCCACCATGAGGGACTCATTATGCATACCGCCAATTAGGTGCAAGATGATAACCGGATTAGCTACGCCGAGCCAGAGTGCTACCGCCGGATCCGCACCGAGCTTGCGGGCGATCTGTGGAATTGACCAAGCGATAGCAATGAAACCGAGTAGAGAAAGAGCCTTATAGACCACGACGCCCGCGGTGACGTTATCGCCCACCAAGCTGGTGACCAATTCACCTATCCAAAGGTGAAGGGGACCATACGGGGTGGTGGTATTGCGCCAATCCTGCGATACCTCGAGGAGGAAGGGGCCGGGGTTAACGGCGGCGCCTTCGGTATATGGATCAAAGCCATCGCGGACCATAGCCCCCTGCATGAGGTAGGAATATACATCGCGTGAGGCCAAAGGGCCGGCCAACAATAGGGGAGCGACCCAGGCAATGAGGATGCGCTGGATATCGCGTAAGCCGCCCTCGGGGAGTGGGGTTTTAAGCTGTGGGCGAATGATGGTGCGCCCGGCAAGCACCCACGCTGCGGCGAGAAGGAAAATTCCCACCCAGTACAGTGCGAGACCAAGATTGCGCCCGTGTCCATAAGATAAGAATCCGATATTGAGCGCTTCTAATAGCCCCCCTCGGTTACGGGTAGCGCCGCCCGAAAAAGACGCCAGCAGCAAAACGCAAGAGGCTGATAGACCCAGCGGCAGTGCGCGCGGAATGGGAAAGGAATACGTCTTTTCCACGGCTAGACCTACTTGTGACGAGCGGTGGCTTTAATAGCCAATCGCTCTAGGGTCTCGGTCACCGCAGGATCCACCTGTGCGGCACGCAGATGTTCGAGGCCAGATTGAGTCAGCGATTCGATTCGGCGTTCAATTTCTTGTGGCGCACCCGAATCAGCAATGATTTGCGCCATGCGGTCCAATTCCTGGGGATCCGAGGTTTGTCCGATGAATTTGCGCAGGGTAGCGGCAGCTTGTGGGTCAGATTCATCCGCGCGCTGGAGTGCTAGCGCCAAAAGCTCGGTGCGTTTTCCCTCGCGCAGATCATCGCCAGCTGGCTTGCCGGTAATTTCCGGATCGCCGAAGACTCCCAGTTGATCGTCGCGTAGCTGGTAGGCAATGCCGATATCGTGACCATAACCGCGGAAGGCAGCGATAAGGTCCTCGCTAGCGCCGGCTATGGCCGCACCTAGGTGTAGTGGGCGTTCAATAGTATAAGCCGCCGTCTTGTAGCGGTTGACGGAATTGGCTAGTTCTACAGACTCGGAGCCTGCTGCTTCCAAGGAAATATCTAATAGCTGGCCGCCGATGACCTCGGTACGCATTCCGCGCCACGGACTGCGGGCGCGGCGCAGTGCAGCTGCGCTCAAACCGGAATCTTGGAACATGTCTTCCGCGTATACCAGCGCTAGATCGCCTACCAGGATTGCCACGGAGGTGCCGAAGAACTCGGGATCGCCCAAATAGTCCGACTCGCGGTGGAGCTTTTCGACGCTCCGGTGCACCGTAGGATTCCCGCGCCGGGTATTGGAGGCATCGATGATGTCATCGTGGATCAATGCGCAGGCCTGGATAAATTCTAGAGACGCCGCCGCGCGAAGCATGGCTACAGGGTCCTCTTCTCCACACCCTGCGGCAAGGTAGCCGGCCCAAGCGTACGTGGGGCGTACCCGCTTGCCACCATCAAGCACGAAGGATTCCAAAAAGCTTACGGCCTTGGTTACAGGGCTGCCAATTTCTGCCACTTGTCCTCGGCGTTGGTTAAGGAAGGCTGCGAGTTCTTCGCGCACTGCACCGGGGATCTCCGCAAGCTCAGGAATATTCTGCATAGTCACACTCCACACGATACCGGCTAGGGTGCGCAAGGAATAACAGAGGTTTACAGCGGCAGGGCGGCCCCCAAAATGGCAAATGGGCGAGTGTCCGCGGGGTAGCGGTGATTGCGGATAATGTCGAAGAATCCGGCGGATCTATACAGCCGAAAAGCCCCGTTGTCCTCATTTGGCACTTCCGGCGTTGACAGTAGGGCGTAGTGGGCCGGGGCATTCCACAACAATCCCTCCAGCAGTTGTCTGCCCAGCCCATGGCCTTGATACTGCGGTAAGACGTGGATCTCTGCTAACTCAAAATAGTTGCGCACAATATCCCACTGCTTTTCGGTGGGCCCGCCTTGTAGGCGCAGCCCGCGGCGAAGTTCGGCGTCCCACCAGTTATCCGGGGAGCCTAGAAATCCATAGGCTACTCCTACAGTGCCGTTGTCGTGAGTGGCAATCAGAGCACTGAACCCGGGCCGGATCAGGTCATTTCGCCAGCCTGCTATGCGGCTGTGCAGAATATCGGGGCGATAATTCATCGCCTCGATATAGATCTCAACCAATTGCGGGGCCAGCACAGAGAATTCTGGCGGAGTTAGGCGGCGGATTTCAAAGCTCACGGTGTCTATGACACCAGAAGTATGCGCCAAGTGGAGCAACAGGGCGGGTGTTGGGCCACCGAGAACAGAATAGGAGTTTCGAACAAAATTTGGAGAATAAGCATTTTACGGTGTCGCTCCTATTGTTACATTCGAACATCGGAACTATTATGAACTGTGAGATGTCCGGTGGCCTTCTTAATGTCAGGGGCACTTCAACGGCGTTAGTTACTTAGTTAAGGACAAGGACAATGGCACAGATTATTTCGGCAACACGTACTCGTTCTTTTGGTCGAGAGGGAGGCAAGCGGGCTCGATTCCTCTTTCAGGCGCGTGAGCTATTGGACTCGGCGCGCGGATATGCAGCACATGGGCGATTCGACCAAGCTTTAGAGGTGGCATACCAGGCGGCGCTGCGTACCGCCGGTGCGCGAGTGGCGGCTTCCGCAGTGGCGCGGCGTCGCCGTCTTCCTTCTAGTGCTTGGGAGCGCCTAGCTCTAGTAGGTGTGGAAGATAAGCGGTGGGCGGAAACTTTTAAGGCCTATTCTCGGACCCGCGCTCGAGTGGCATCGGGCCTAGATGAAGTGCCGGGTGAAAAGTTCGTTTATGGCCTTATGCAGCGCTCCGCACAATTCTTGGATGAAAGTGAGGCAGAGACAACGTTTGGTTCTTTTGCTGCGTAGTCACTGCGTGGGGGCGCTCACTACCTTTTAGGGAACATACTGATTATTCTGGGCGTTAGTATAGATAGAACTATTACCGCCTGAAGCCCAATCCCTAGTTGGAGGAACAGTGTCTCTTTCTGAGCAGGAGCAGCGAACGCTCCGTGAAATTGAGGAATCGTTGCTTGCTGACGATCCTAAATTTGGTGCTTCCGTTTCTGAGCCTACGTCGTTTGGCGGCTCTGGCGGTGCAGTAACCCTGCGGGGTGTGGCGCTCGTCGTTGTTGGCCTTTGCATGCTTATTGGTGGTGTTGCTCTAGCGCAGCAAAGCCTGTGGTTCATTGCCCTTTCCATTGCGGGATTTTTGGTCATGTTTGCCGCCGGTGTATGGATGCTGCGTGGTGATGGCTCTGGTCGCTCATCGCAGGATCGCTATTCTGGTGGACGTGCAAAGAAGTCTGCTTCCCGCAACGGGGGTGTTAGCGGGAGGCTCGAAGAAAACTTCCGTCGCCGTTTTGAGGAGCGTTAGCGCCTTTTAGCCTTAGTTGCCCCAGTCGATTCAGTAGGGATTGGCTGGGGTGTTTTCATGCCTATCCAAAATCTCCCACTTTGCCCCACTAATGGTCTTGTTGGTGGGGCATTGTGGGGTAGGCGACCCTCGTAAAGCTCAAAACGCTGGGTCAGCGCAGTATGTGGGGTTTAAGTGAGGGGGTGGCATCTTATCTTGGTGTTGCAGGTGGGGTAATAGGGGTGAATATAGAGGGTTGTCAATACCCTTTATGGGATTTCTGCCCACCGGAAAACGGTCAGCTAACTGCGGATATCAGTATCTTCTCTCGGAGACACGCCGCTTTAAGTGGGTTAGGTGGGGGAAAGTGGGGTAGAGTGGGGCGCAGCGGAGGAAAGAGGGGCTCAAGGGTCTCGATTCTGAAGTGAGAGAATCCGGAGTTTTCGAGTAAGGAAGGTGGACGCCGGGATGTTTCTCGGAACCTACACTCCGAAGCTCGATGACAAAGGACGTCTTACGCTTCCGGCAAAATTTCGCGATGAACTCGCGGGTGGCCTCATGGTCACCAAGGGGCAGGACCATTCATTGGCCGTGTACCCACGGGAGGAATTTGCGGCACGCGCACGGAAGGCTGCGGCGGTTTCTCGAACCAATCCAGAAGCACGTGCTTTCATCCGTAACTTGGCAGCAAGTGCGGACGAGCAGCGGCCGGACGGACATGGGCGCATTACGTTGTCCGCGGGGCATCGGGAATACGCAAACTTGTCCAAGGAGTGCGTTGTGGTTGGCTCTGTGGACTTTCTCGAAATTTGGGACGCAGCCGCTTGGGCTGAGTACCAGTCGCAAACTGAAGATGCTTACTCGGCAGCTGATGCCGATGACGTACTAGCGGGCTTGCTCTAAGCCTGCACAAGAGTGCGTGTAAGGACTCTGCCCGAGGCGGATGATTCTGGTGTACTTCCCCGATATCAGAAACCTGCCTCGGACAGGGCCCTATACGCACTCGCATGCTTTCCACCACTGAAAGTCTGGGAAATTGAGAAAGGGGGATGCGGGGAGACATGGCTACAGAAGGCTTGAACTATGATGTGGCTGCCAATCACGGTCACGTTCCAGTCATGCGCGAGCGCATGGCCGAGCTCCTGCGCCCCCAGGTCGAGAAAGCGGGGGACAATGCTGTACTTGTTGACGCCACCTTGGGCGCCGGCGGCCACACCCGCTACTTTCTAGATTCCTTTCCAAAGGCTCGGGTTATCGGCGTGGACCGCGATAAGCAGGCATTGCGCAATGCAACCGAGCGCCTAGCTCTCTATGGCGATCGTTTCGTGGGCGTCAATGCACGCTTTGATGAGCTGGGCAGTGCCATCGCGGAAGGTGAGGGTGACATCTTTGATTCGGCCCGCACCGCAGGTATCGCCGGCGCACTTTTTGACCTCGGTGTTTCCTCGATGCAGCTAGACCAGGCGGACCGCGGATTCGCCTATAAGACGGATGCGCCGTTGGATATGCGCATGGATCCCTCGCAGGGAATTACTGCGGCGGATGTGCTCAATACCTATTCGCACGGTGACTTGGCCCGAATCCTCAAGACCTACGGCGATGAGCGCTTCGCGGGCAAAATTGCCTCGGCCGTGCTGAAGGAGCGCGAAAAAGAGCCCTTCACCAACTCCGGCCGCTTGGTCGAGCTGCTCTATGATGCCATTCCGGCTGCTACCCGTCGCACTGGCGGCCACCCTGCCAAACGCACCTTTCAGGCGTTGCGGGTTGAGGTCAACCACGAGTTGGAGGCCATCGAGAATGTACTGCCTGTCATTACTGGAGCATTGGCTGTAGGCGGCCGCGCGGTTTTCATGAGCTATCAATCCCTAGAAGACCGCGCCGTTAAAGCGGCCTTTAAAGAACTGAGCACTTCCAAGACACCGGCAGGACTGCCGATGGATCTTCCAGGTACCGCACCGCAGTACAAAATCGTCACCCGTGGTGCGGAAAAGGCTTCCGAAGAAGAAATTGCAGAAAATTCCCGCGCCGCGTCGGTGCGGGTTCGTGCCATTGAGAGGCTCGAAGGAAAGCCGGAATTTCTACCCCCGGGAGGCCGGAAATGAGTACCATCCCACGCCGAAACCACGTAAAGACTGACAGCCGCGACAGAGAGGCCACTCGCACCATGGGCGCCAGCCGAGACTTCACCACCGGAATCGACACCGGAGCCCCGACGGCGCTGCGGGAGCGCCCAAGCACTAAGCACGCTCCGAGCCGCACTCGAGTCCCGCACCGCAGCACCAAGCGTCTGGGATCGAAACAGGTGGTCAGCTTCCGTGGCCGCCAGCTGCAGCCGCAGACCAAGAAGAGTGGCCTGTTTACTCGTCTGTCCGTTATCGCGATCACTCTGCTTATCGCCGGTGTTGTCATGGCAATGTGGCTTTCTGGTCTGTCTACCAAGCAAACCTTTGCCATCCAGCAGCTCACCGTCCAGGACTCCCAATTGGATAACCAAATTGAGACCCTGAATCGCGATGCAGAAAATCTTAGCTCTTCTGCGGATATTGCTCGTCGTGCGGATGAGATGGGCATGGCCGTTCCTAAGCAGCCGGGGATTGCGGAAGTCGGCGGTGATGGAAAGATCGTCGAAAAGCGCGAAGGCACCCCGGATACAGAAAAGCTCATTGACGTAAACGGTGAACCTATTCGTCCTGGCCAGGCCTCCAGTGACCCGAAGGATACGGAGGGCATGTCGGATTCCCTTAACGCCGTGCCGCAGGGCCAACAGCGCACTGCTCGTGGCGGCAGCAGCGATACTGAGGATCGCAATAAGGACCGCGAGGCAGGCAATACTGGCGCGGAATCAGGCAATGCGCGTCCCAACCTTCCCGCGCGTGCGCCTTACGCGAGCCGCGCCGAATAGCTAGGGAAGAATATCCGGTGAAAAAGATGATGCTCGCGCGTGGTGGCGCGGGCATTCTCACTTTTGTAGGGCACAATCAATACACGCAAGAAATTGTGGCGGAAATAGGGAAGGTGACATTGGACCGTGACTGTGCCAAGTAAGGCTAGGCGCCGCTCGCGCCGCTCCACCAGCTCTGCGGTGCCGCAAAAGAAGATGATGCGCAAACGCCTGCGTATCATCGTCTCCGTTGTGTTGGTGGCGATGGTTGTCCTTGCCGGCCGCTTGGCTTGGGTGCAGCTAGTCTGGGGGCCGGATCTATCCGCCAAGGCCGTGACCCAGCGCGAGCGTGTTTATATTGAACCCGCCCGCAGGGGAGAGATTCTGGACCGCGATGGCCAGCGCTTGGCCTACACGATGAAGTCTCGTTCCTTGACTGTCTCGCCGACGCGCCTGCGTGATGAGCTGAAGGACAAAGCCAAAATAGAGGGTCAGAATGATGGCTCGATCGAAGGCATGGATGGAAGGAAGCTCGATAGCTTCCTCAATCAAAAGATGGAGCAGACGCTCAAGGACATGTCTGAGGGAATCCCCAAGATGATTGAGGATTCCGGTGCCTCCGCTTCTAAGGTAGATAAGGAGGATATCCTTAATAAACTCAAGGCTGATACTCAGTACGAGGTATTGGTGCGCAACGTCGACCCCGATGTAGCCGTAGAGATTGCAAATAAGTACCACGGGGTGGCTGCGGACCGCCAAGACATTCGCCAGTACCCCAATGGTGCAATCGGGGAAAACGTAGTGGGCAAGGTGTCGATGGATGGCCATGGTCAGTTTGGCTTCGAGGCCGCGCGCGATACTGAATTGACGGGTATCGATGGCCAGTCCACCGAGGACGTATCCGCAGATGGCCAGGTGATCCCAGGCACTCTGCGTGACGTCGTGGATACCGTTGATGGTCGCGACGTCACCCTCACTCTGGATTTGGACCTGCAAACCTACGTTCAGCAAAAGCTGGAAAAGGCCAAGGCCAACTCTAAGGCTTCCGGTGCGGAAGCAGTGGTCCTCGATGCTGCCACCGGCCAGGTCCTTGCCATGGCCAATACCGATACCGTGGATCCCAATAAGAATGTTGAGGATCAGCTTGATGAGGGTAAGGACTTTGAAAACCGCAGCGTCTCCCACCCTTATGAGCCGGGTTCTGTAGCCAAGGTGGTTACCGCGGCTGCTGCACTGCAGGAGGGCGTGACCACCCCGGATGAGGTGCACCAGGTCCCCGGTTCCATCGATATGGCGGGCGTGACGGTCAACGATGCCTGGGAACACGGCACCGAGCCGTATACCACCACCGGCATCTTTGGTAAGTCCTCCAACGTCGGCACCTTGATGATCGCCGATAAGTTGGGCCAAGAAAAGTACGCCGAGTACCTCAAGAAGTTTGGGTTGGGCAATACCACCGGTATTGAGCTGCCGAACGAATCGGCCGGCAGCGTCCCAGATTTGGAGCAATGGTCCGGCGGCACCTTCGCTAACCTGCCTATTGGTCAGGGCCAGTCGTGGACCACCTTGCAGATGGCCAGCGTGTACCAAGCATTGGCCAATGGCGGCGAGCGTATCGAGCCGCGCATCATTGACTCGGTCAAGGGGCCGGACGGCAAGGACGAAAAGCTAGAGGAACCGGAAAAGAACCAGGTGGTGAGCCCAGAGACCGCCAAGACTACGGTGGATATGTTCCGTGCCGTCTTCCAAGACGATGATGCAGGCCTACAAAACGGTACGGCCGGCAATGCGCAGCTTAAGGGCTATCAGCTTTCCGGCAAGACCGGTACAGCCCAGAAGGTGGACCCAAATACTGGGGCATATTCGAATTCCGCCTATTGGATCACCTTTGCCGGCATTGCGCCGGCCGATGATCCGCGCTTCGTTGTTGCCGTCATGCTGGATGAGCCTAAGTCCGGCGTGGAGGACAATGGAGGCGGCGGCCAGTCGGCGGCACCTATCTTCCGCGATATCGCCTCGTGGCTACTTAATCGTGACAATATTCCAACTTCGAAACCAGCACCGCGGCTGACCCTGCGGGCACAATAGGAGCTTAGTATGACCGTTTCTTTGGACACTCTCGCCCAGCTTTCTGGTGGGCGCGTCATTGGTGATGCCTCCGTGGAAGTCTCCGCGTGCGGGCTGGATTCTTCCCGCCTGCCGGAAGGCGCGCTCTTTGCCGCCCTGCCGGGCACGCGCGTACACGGCGCGCAGTTCGCTCGCGATACCAGTGCTGGAGCTGTGCTTACCGACGCCGCCGGGCTCGACCTGCTTACCGAGGCCCAAGAGACCCGCCCCATTGTGGTGGTGGAGGATATTCGTGCCGTGCTCGGCCCCATTTCCGCCGAGATTTATGGCCACCCCACCCGTGACCTGACGGTCATCGGCGTTACCGGCACCTCCGGCAAGACCACCACCAGCTACCTGCTGGAGGCCGGCCTGCTGCACGCCGGGCACTCCGTGGGCCTTATCGGAACCACCGGTACCCGTATTAACCGCACGCCGGTTCCCACCTCGCTCACCACGCCTGAGGCACCGACCCTACAAGAGCTTTTCGCGCGCATGAAGAACGAGGGCGTTACCCACGTGGTGATGGAAGTGTCCTCGCACGCGCTGGAGCTAGGACGCGTGCGCGGAACTCGGTTTGCGGTAGGCGGGTTTACGAACCTGAGCCAGGACCACCTTGATTTTCACCCCACGATGGAGGACTACTTCCAGGCAAAGGCGAAGCTCTTCGCCGGGGAGCAGGCGGCTGAACGAGCCGTCCTCTGCATCGATGATGAGTGGGGCGAGCGCATGTGCGGCGTCGCCAAGAGCGCGGGCCACAACGTGACTACGGTTGCCACCCAGGGCGCTGCGGCCACGATCAGCGCGCGCCAAACCGCCACCGAGGCCACCGGCGCCCAGAAGGTGGCCTTGAACTATGAGGGCGCCGATTTCGCCTTCCGGCTGCCGCTGCCTGGCGAGTTCAATATCGCCAATGCTTGCTTGGCGCTCGGCATGGCCGCCGCGGTGGGAGAGGACCCGGCGGAGTTCTTGTCGGGAGTGGAAAAGGTCGCAGTCCCCGGCCGCATGGAGCGCATCGACCGCGGCCAAGACTTTGTAGCCGTAGTGGACTATGCGCATAAGCCGGCGGCCATCGCAGCGGTGCTTGACACCCTGCGCGGTCAGCTGGAGGGAACCACGGGCCGCGTCGGCATTGTTGTCGGCGCCGGCGGAGACCGCGATAGCTCTAAGCGCCCCATCATGGGCGCAGCCGCAGCCAGCCGCGCTGACCTTACCGTGGTGACCGATGACAACCCGCGTACCGAGGACCCCGCCACCATTCGCGCTGCGGTGATGGCGGGCGCACGTGACGCCGCCCCTCAGGGCGATATCCGCGAGGTAGGCTCCCGCGCCCGTGCCATCGATGAGGTCGTCGATTGGGCTGAGCCGGGCGATGCTGTCATCGTCGTGGGCAAGGGCCACGAGGTGGGACAGCTCGTGAACGGAAAGACGTTGCACTTTGATGACCGCGAGGAAATGGCCCGCGCCATCGAGGAAAAGCTGGCCGGAACCCCGCACCGCGATACCCTTGGGGATGCGAAGGAGTAGACATGATTCCACTTTCTATTGCCGATATTGCCGAAATCACCGGGGGCAGCCTCGATTGCGTGTCTGACCCAGACCAGCGCGTTACCGGGTTTATCGAATTCGATTCCCGCAAGGTAACTAAGGGCGGGCTCTTCCTCGCCCTGCCCGGGGCCCGCGTGGATGGCCATGACTATGCAGAAAAGGCCATCGAGCAGGGCGCAGTGGCGGTGCTGGCGGCGCGGCCGGTGGGGGTTCCGGCGGTCGTCGTCAAGCCCCAAGGCCGCGTTACCGGTGATGCCGCCAACGCGGATATCTATGCCCACGACGAGGACGGCTCGGCCGCCGCGGTGGTGCAGGCGCTATCCGATATCGCGCGGGAGGTCACGCGCCGCCTGACCGCCGAGCAGGGCCTAGACATCGTGGGCGTAACCGGCTCGGCCGGTAAGACCTCCACCAAGGACCTACTGGCCACGATTTTCCGCGCAGAGGGTGATACCGTCGCTCCTCCCGGCTCCTTTAATAACGAGGTCGGCCTGCCGTATACCGCTTTGCGCTGCGATGAGCACACCCGTTTCCTAGTCGCAGAAATGTCCGCCCGTGGCATCGGTCATATCCGCCACCTGACCACCATTACCGCGCCCACCGTCGGCGTGGTACTCAATGTTGGTACCGCGCACTTGGGCGAGTTTGGCTCACGGGAAAATATTGCCCAGGCCAAAGGCGAGCTCGTTGAAGCCTTGCCCTCGGCCGCTGAGGGCGGCGTCGCCGTGCTCAATGCCGATGATCCCTTCGTCGCCGGCATGGCACCGCGCACCTCAGCCAAGGTCGTCTACTACTCGGCCAATAAGCCGCCGGCTTCCGACGCCCAGTACTACGCCAGCGATATCCAGCTCGATGACGTTGCCCGCCCCTCGTTTGTGCTGCATGCGCCGGGAACGGATCCGCTTCCGGTGAAGCTGCAGGTCTTTGGCAAGCACCAGGTCTCTAACGCATTAGCAGCGGCCGCCGCGGCCATCGAATCGGGCATGGACCCGCAGGTGGTAGCTAACGCGCTTTCCGGGCACCAGAATGCCTCGGAACACCGCATGGACGTGCGTACCCGCCGCGATGGAGTAACCACCATCGATGATTCCTATAACGCCAACCCCGATTCCATGCACGCGGCCATTGCCGCGCTGGCCTATACCTCGGCCGCCCGACCGGATGCCCGCGCCATCGCCGTGCTCGGTGAGATGGGCGAGCTCGGCGGAGAAGCAGTGGCCGCCCACCGCGCATTGGGAGAGGTGCTTTCCAAGTACCACGTTGACCACCTCGTGGCCGTGGGAGACAACGATAATATGAGGGCCATGGTGGAGGCCGCACAGGCGCGGGGTATAAATACTACTATCAGCCCGGATGTTGACGCCGCTGCGGCGGCTGTCGAAGACATCATCAGGGTAGCGCCTGCCGGCATCGAAGATTGGACGGGGCGCGAGGCCAAAGATGTAGTCCTCATCAAGTCGTCGAATGCCCAGCGCCTGTGGCGCGTGGCAGAACAGCTCAATCGCCGTTAGTCCTCAGTACAAGGAGAAAGACCTCTAGCAATGACTCAGATCATTATCGCGGGCATCCTCAGCTTCCTCGTCGCGATCTTTACCACTCCCATGTTGGTGCGCTACTTTTCCGGGGTGGGCAAGGGACAAGAAATTCGCGAGGACGGGCCGCAGCTGCACCTGCGCAAGCGTGGCACCCCCACCATGGGCGGTCTCGCGATTTTGCTGGCCATCACCGTGGCCTACCTCGTGGTGGGAATTTATGCCCGCGTGACCGGTAACGGTGGTTTTAGCCCCTCCGGTCTTTTGGTCTACTTCCTCACGATGGGCCTTGGCGGTCTGGGTTTTGCCGATGACTTCATCAAGCTATTCAAAAAGCGCAACCTCGGCCTGAACAAGACCGCCAAGCTGGTAGGTCAGCTGGCCGTGGCGCTCATCTTCGGCATCTTGGCTCTGCAGTTCCCAGACGAGCACGGATTGACCCCAGCGTCTACCAACCTTTCCTTCGTTCGCGATTTTGACACCTTCGATATTGCCGTAGGCGGCGCCATCATCGGCACCATTGTTTTCTTGGTCTTTCTCTACCTACTCATTGCTGCGTGGTCCAACGCCGTGAACCTCACCGACGGACTCGACGGCTTGGCCGCAGGCACCACCGCGATGGTGATGGGCGCCTACGCACTGATTTCCTTCTGGCAGTTCCGCAACTCTTGCGCCGTATCGCCAGCGGCAGGGTGCTATGAAGTTCGCGATCCGCTCGACTTGGCCGTGCTGGCTGCAGCCGGCCTGGGCGGTTGCTTGGGCTTTTTGTGGTGGAATGCCGCACCGGCAAAGATTTTCATGGGCGATACCGGTTCGCTTGCGCTCGGTGGCCTCGTCGCCGGCCTTTCCGTGACCACCCGCACCGAGCTGCTCATGATCATCATCGGCGCCATCTTCGTGATTGAGACTGTCTCCGTCGTCATCCAGATCATCGTCTTCCGCAGCACCGGAAAGCGCTTCTTCCGCATGGCGCCCATCCACCACCACTTTGAAAATGGTGGCTGGGCGGAGACCGCCGTGGTCACCCGCTTCTGGCTGCTGAGCGCCATGGCGGCTATTGCCGGCGTATGCATCTTCTACGGCGACTGGCTGTCTGCCGTCGGCTTTGCTTCCTAAAACTCATGCCTTTTTAGCTTTATCGAGGAAAGAGGAATAGAGATGACCGAGTTGCCATCCTCGTTGCGCGGGCGAGTGCTCGTGGCCGGGGCGGGAGTATCGGGGCGCGGTTGCGTCGCTATGCTGGCAAGCCTCGGGGTGGATACCACCGTGGCAGATTCCAACGAGACCGCGCTGGCGGAATTGGCGGAGGAATTCGGTGTAGCAACCGTCTCCGTCGATTCTGCCGCCCAGGGCGAGTTTGACCTTGTGGTTACTTCGCCGGGCTGGCGTCCCGATTCGCCTTTGTTGGTTGCTTTCCAGGACGCTGGGGTAGAGGTTATCGGCGACGTGGAGCTGGCGTATCGCTTGGATCGTGCGGGCGTCTTCGGGGCGCCGCGCACCTGGCTGGTAGTTACCGGGACTAACGGCAAAACCACCACTACCGGTATGTTGGCCCAGATTATGCAGGCTGATGCCAAGCGCACCGGCAAGCGCGCACTGGCGGTGGGCAATATCGGCGTTTCGCTTTTCGACGCCCTCACGGCCATCCCTCGCGTCGACATTCTCTGCGCCGAGCTATCTTCTTTCCAGTTGCATTGGTCCAGCCACTTGCGCCCGGATGTGGGCGTGTTGCTGAACCTGGCAGATGATCACCTAGATTGGCACGGATCGTTCGATGCCTATGCCCGCGCGAAGGCCAAGGTGCTCTCCGGTGACGTCGCTGTGGTAGGCAAGGATGACGCCGAGGCGGTCCGCTACGCCGCGGATACCGCAGACCTCTTCGGCTTTACTGCCGCTGAACCCACACAGGGAGAGGTGGGCGTAAGCGCCGGCCGCCTTGTCTCGCGGCTTAACGAGCAGCGCGAGGATCTCGCGTCCGCAGAGGGCATTGAGCCCGCCGGCCTGGCAGGAGTCCTCGACGCTGCGGCCGCAGCCAGCGTCGCGCGTCTGGCAGGCGCCACCCCGGAGTCCATTGCACAGGGGCTGGCAGCGTATACCGTGGCCGGGCACCGCGGCGCTGTGGTCCATGAGCATTCCGGCATCACGTTCATCGATAATTCCAAGGCCACCAACCCGCACGCGGCGGATGCGGCGCTCAAGGGGCTCAATTCCGTGATCTGGATTGCCGGCGGGCAGTTGAAGGGCGCGGAGGTAGACGGGCTCGTCGCCAAGCACGCCGCCCACATCAAGGCCGCGGTAGTCCTGGGCGTGGATAGGGAAGAAGTTGCCTGGGCTCTCGCCGCGCACGCGCCGCATGCCCCAGTGGACGTCATCGAGACGCAGGAGCCTTTTGCAGCCATGAACGCTGCGGTGGAGGCTGCACTGCAACACGCCGACGCCGGGGATACCGTTCTTTTGGCGCCGGCTGCGGCATCGTTGGATATGTATACCGGCATGGCTCAACGCGGTGATGTATTTGCCGCGGCCGCGCGGGAGCTTACCCGCAACTAGAGCTATAGATTTAAGGATCAGGAGAACACATGACGGCCACCTCCCAGCAGCGCCCGCGCTCCAAGAGTTTTGGCGACCGCGTTCGCGAGCTGCGCGAGCGCGCCCGCCAGGAAGCCGGCCTTGATTACCAGCTGCTGCGCTTTATCATCTTCTTCCTCGTGGGCATCGGCGTGCTCATGGTCTTTTCTTCCTCCATGGCTACCTCCCTGACGGAAGACGGCGGCGTATGGAACCAGGCATTGCGCCAGTGCGTGATGGTGTTCTTGGGCCTCGTTGCCTTTTGGTTCGGCCTCAAAATTTCGCCGCATACCCTGCGCAAATGCGTGCCGTGGATTGTGGGCCTGTCCATCATTTTGCTCATCGCGGTGCTGATCCCCGGCGTGGGTACCGGCCGCGAGGAGGTAGGTTCCCAGTCCTGGATTTACTTGGGACCGTTCTCCCTGCAGCCCTCGGAGCTTGCCCGCGTCGCCGTAGGCATGTTTGGTGCGACCGTATTGGCGGATAAGGAGCACAAATCCATGAAGGTGACGGATCCCTTCATGATGTACTCCCTCATTGCCGGCGTTATGTTCTTGCTCATCGTCCTTCAGGGCGACTTCGGTATGGCTTTGTCCTTGGCCCTCGTGGTTGTCTTCACCCTGATTTTCGCGGGTGTCGACTGGCGCGTTCCGGCGACCATCGGCGTCGCAGCCGTGTGCGGTTTGCTGTTTATCTTCCTTTCTGGCGGCTTCCGGTCCAACCGCTTCCACACCTATTTCGATGCCCTCGTAGGCAATATCTCCGATACTCAAGGTACGGGTTTCCAGTCCTATCAGGGCTTTCTCTCGCTTGCCGACGGCGGCTTCTGGGGCGTTGGCATTGGCCAATCCCGTGCCAAGTGGTTCTACCTGCCCGAGGCGAAAAATGACTTTATTTTCGCCATCGTGGGTGAGGAACTCGGCTGGTGGGGCGGTGCGCTCGTCATCGTGCTATTCGCCGCACTGGGCTATGTGGGCTTGCGCACCGCGATGCGCGCACAGAACCAGTTCCAGTCCCTGCTGGCCGCAACGTTGACCATCGGTGTGGTCACCCAGGCCTTTGTGAATATTGGCTACGTCATTGGCCTGCTGCCGGTGACCGGTATTCAGCTGCCCATGATTTCTGCCGGCGGTACCGCGGCGATCATCACGATTGGCTCGATGGGCATCCTGTGCAACGTGGCGCGTCACGAACCGATGCAAATTTCCGCCATGCAGAATTTCGGCCGCCCGCTGTTCGACCGCCTTTTGTTCATCGGCGAGCCGCAGCCAGTGCCGAAGCCGAAGAAGAAGCAGCAGGGCCGTCACGCCCGCCCGCAGGAGCCGCGCTCCCGCGTGCGCGAGGAGCGCTTTGGTCGCCCCGTAACCGGAAGCGGCCGCCGCTATCCGCGCGCCGAGCGCCGCTATCGCTAGGCGGCGCTGGTAGCCTTTAGGCTATGAATTCCACGCCTATTTCCGTCGTCATCGCAGGTGGCGGCACCGCCGGACATATTGAACCCGCCCTCGCCGTGGGCGAAGCTTTGCGCGAGCGCCACGGCGCACGCATCACCGCTCTCGGTACCGAAAAGGGCCTCGAGCGCGATATCATTCCCGCCCGCGGCGTGGACCTTAGCCTGATTACCCCCGTGCCAATCCCGCGCAAGGTCAACGCGCAGCTCTTCAAGCTACCGTTCAACCTCTCCCGCGCGGTGGGGGAGGCCAAGCAGGTACTCAAGGATGTCGAAGCGGATGTCGTCTTTGGCACCGGCGGCTACGTGGCCGGGCCGGCCTATATCGCTGCGCGATCCCTCGGCATCCCCTTTTATGTTCTCGAGACCAATGCTTTGGCTGGAATGGCCAATAAGCTCGGCGTGAAGATGGGCGGCATTGGACTCAACGCCCACCCAGATTCTGGCATGCCGGGCGAGGTCGTTGGCATTCCCGTTCGCCCGAGCCTGGCGGAGGACCCGAATGGCAACCTGGCCGCAGACGCGCGTACCAAGTGGAACCTGGCCGAGCTTCCCACCATCCTTATCACCGGTGGGTCCCAAGGCGCGGCCAGCATCAACCGCGCTGTTGCGGGAGCGGTGGAGGACTTGGCGCAGGACTTCCAGCTCCTGCACGCCTATGGCAAGAAGAATGACCCGCCCGCAGAACACCCGAACTACGCCGCACTGCCGTATATCGAGGACATGGGCTCCGCCCTTGCGGTAGCTGACCTCGTCGTGTGCCGCTCCGGCGCGATGACCGTTGCCGAAGTATCCGCCGCAGGCCTGCCGGCCATCTACGTTCCGCTGCCGCACGGCAATGGCGAACAGGCGCTCAATTCCCGCGAAGTGGTCGAGGCAGGCGCCGCCATCCAGATTCCGGACGCGGAGCTGACCCCAGAGCGACTCATCTCCGAGGTGCGCGGCATTCTCGATGACCCGCAACGCCTCGAGTCGATGACGCTCGCCGCCGCCCATGCCAGCGCTGGGGACGTGGCCAATTCCATCGCAGACCGCATCGCCGCCCGCGTATCCGAGGCCGAAGACGCCGCTGGAAGGAAGGACAAGTAAATGACCGATCCCGCACACTACGATCTGCGCCGCGTCCACCTCATCGGCATTGGTGGTTCTGGCATGTCGGGGCTCGCGCGAATCCTCGCTGCTCGCGGCGGAGTGGTCACAGGTTCCGATGTCAAAGACTCCACCCCGGTTGAGGTGCTGCGCACCATGGGCGCTAAGGTCGCCATCGGCCACGCCGCAGAAAACCTGCGACTGTCTGGTGAACTGCCCACCGTCGTGGTTACTTCTTTTGCCGCCATCCCCCAAGACAACCCGGAGCTAGTGGCCGCAAAGGACAACGATATCCCGGTAATTCGCCGCTCCGATTTGCTCGCCGCGTTGATGGAGGGCCACAAGCAGGTGCTGCTGGCTGGCACCCATGGCAAAACCTCCACCACGTCGATGACCGTGAGCGCGATGCAACACGCGGGTCTTGATCCCTCCTTCGCCATCGGCGGCCAGCTCAATCGCGCGGGCACCAATGCCCACGGTGGCACCGGAGAGGCATTCGTTGCCGAGGCCGATGAATCTGATGCCTCCCTGCTGCGCTATAGCCCTGACGTCGCGGTGCTCACGACTATCGAGCCCGACCACCTCGACTTCTTCCACAGCGAGGAAGCCTATTTCCAAGTCTTCGATGACTTTGCTGACTTGGTTACCCCGGAGACCGGCTATCTCGTTGTGTGCGCTGAAGACGAGCACGCTGCCCGGGCTGGCGAGCGGGCGCTGGAGCGCGGCATCAACGTCGTGGCCTACGGCTCGCCGGAGAAGTCTTTTACCTCTACCGTGCCACTGGCGGCCGAGTTGGTCCGCGAAGAGACCACCGCGGAAGGCATGGACACCACCGTCAAAGTCAACCTTCCTGGCGTTTCTGAAACCGTGCGCTACGAGCTGCAGATCCCAGGCCACCACATGGTGCTCAATTCCATGGGCGCCTTGATCGCTGGCGTGCTCTCCGGCGGCACCCCGGCTGACATCGCCGAGGGATTGGCTGATTTTGGCGGTGTGCGCCGGCGCTTTGAGTACCGGGGGAGCGTCGACAAGCAGGGCAAACCCGTGCGGGTCTTTGATGATTATGCGCACCATCCCACCGAGGTTGCGGCAGTGCTGCGGGCCGCCCGCGCCAAGGTCGAGGCGGAAGGCCACGGCGGGCGCGTTATCGCGTGTTTCCAGCCGCACCTGTACTCGCGCACCATGGAATTCGACGCCGAGTTTGCCCAGGCACTCTCGCTTGCCGACGCCGCCGTGGTACTCGACATCTACGGCGCTCGCGAACAGCCCGTGGAGGGAATTACCTCCCGCATCATTACCGATAAGATGCCCGCTGATATGCAGGTCATCTTCGAGCCGGATTTTTCCGCCGCCGCCCGCGACGTTGTGTCGGTGGTGGAGCCAGGAGATGTGGTGCTGACCATCGGAGCTGGCTCGGTAACCATGGTGGCGGCGGAAATCCTCGATGAATTGCGGGCAAGCTAGTGCGCGTATCCGCAAAGCTCATCGCTGGGGTCATCGCCGCAATTGTCGCCGTGGCGCTCATAGCGGCCGCCGTGATGTGGACAGTTCCGGTCCTGAAGGTACGCAATTTTCAGGTGGAGGGCGTCCATCAGCTCGATTCCACACAGGTGGAGGAAGCCTCTGGGGTTCCCAAGGGCGAAAATTTGCTACGCGTTAATGCGCGCGAGGCAGCTTCCGGTGTTGCTGGATTGGACTGGGTCGATTCGGTGACAGTCTCTCGCGATTTCCCTTCGACCTTGACCATCAACGTGTCCGAGCACAAGGCTGTGGCGTTTGTAAAGCGCGATAATAAGCCCTTCCTGATCGACGACAAAGGCGAGGAGTTTACCTCCGCTGAGCCTCCCGCGGGCGCGGTTGAGGTGACGGGCTCCGTCGATAGTGGCTCGCCGCAAATCCAGGATGCCGTGCGAGCGATTGCAGCGCTTTCCGACGACGTCCGCAAACAAGTAGCAAAGCTGGAAGTGGCGGGCGAATATTCGCTGACTTTCACCACCAAAGATGACCGGCGCATCTTCTGGGGTGCCAGCGATTCTAACGATGAGGACAAGGCGCATGCTTTTGCCACAGTGTTGAAGATGGAAGGCCGCGAGTGGAATATTTCCAACCCTGAGTTAGTCACCACCCGCGGATAGGGCGACGGGTGCCCCCGCAGGTGCCTTTATCGCTCTTGTGGGCCCGTGCAGCACCGCTTAGGCGTGTGCGCTGCACGGGCTCTTTTTAGTGCCTGAACCGTGGGGCGGATGATGCGGGTGTGACTTGTAAAACCGCAGGTGAGCAACCCTAAAGTGGAACTTGAGGGTCTCGACACGCGGAAAATGTGCGTGAAAATTACACCGCTGTCGTTAAAGATGGAAAGGAACGCGATTCGCCTTCGGCGGAGCGCATTACATTCCTCGTTTAATGCACGTGCAGACTTAAAGTAGCGAAAGGTGAGACCTACTCACATGATCTCTTCCAATAACAATCTCGCGGATATCAAGGTCGTCGGCGTCGGCGGCGGCGGCGTCAACGCCGTCAACCGCATGATCGAAGAAGGCCTCAAGGGTGTTCAGTTCGTCGCCATCAACACCGACTCCCAGGCCCTCATTTTCTCCGATGCAGACACCAAGCTCGACATTGGCCGTGAGGCCACCCGTGGCCTCGGCGCCGGCGCTAACCCTGAGGTAGGAAAGACCTCCGCAGAAGACCACAAGTCCGAAATTGAAGACGCCCTCGAGGGCTCCGACATGGTCTTCGTGACTGCCGGCGAGGGTGGCGGCACC
Organism: Corynebacterium sp. ACRPJ; assembly: GCF_022347345.1. Classification (NCBI taxonomy): domain Bacteria; kingdom Bacillati; phylum Actinomycetota; class Actinomycetes; order Mycobacteriales; family Corynebacteriaceae; genus Corynebacterium; species Corynebacterium sp. ACRPJ. The sequence goes on along the minus strand of NZ_JAKRNC010000001.1, from coordinate 197,431 downwards.
GGCACCGGTGCTGCTCCGGTCGTGGCGTCTATCGCGAAGAAAATGGGTGCGCTGACCGTCGGTGTTGTCACCCGCCCGTTCAAGTTCGAAGGCGCTCGCCGTACCCGCCAGGCCATGGCCGGCATTGAGGAGCTGCGCGAGGTCTGCGATACCCTCATCGTCATTCCGAACGATCGCCTGATGCAGCTCGGTGGGGAAGAGCTCTCCATCGTTGAGGCTTTCCGTGCTGCCGATGAGGTGCTGCACAATGGTGTGCAGGGTATTACCAACCTGATCACCATCCCGGGCATGATCAACGTCGACTTTGCGGACGTCCGCTCCGTTATGTCTGACGCTGGCTCCGCGCTGATGGGCATCGGTTCCGCCCGCGGTGATAACCGCGCCATGACCGCTGCTGAGCAAGCCATTAACTCCCCGCTGTTGGAATCCACGATGGAAGGCGCCAAGGGCGTGCTGCTGTCCATCGCCGGCGGCTCCGATCTCGGCCTGCACGAAGTAAACGCCGCCGCCTCCATGGTGGAAGAGCGCGCTGACGAAGACGTCAACCTCATCTTCGGTACCATCATCGATGACACCCTGGGCGATGAAATCCGCATCACTATCATTGCCACCGGTTTCGATGCCGAGGCCAATATGACCCAGGCCGCTGCGCAGCAGCAGCCGCAGCAGGAACAGCGCAAGCCGGGCTCCCTTTTTGACAATCGCCAGCGCGAAGCCGCAGAACCCGTCACCCCGGCACCGGCGCAGCCCGCTGCCGCTCAGCCGGTACAGGATGACTACTCTCCGCGCCACTCCTACGAGCCGCGCGCCGGCCAGGAGCGAGAGCGCTACGCCCCGCAGCGCCCCGCCGAGGAGCGTCGCCCAGAATCTAGCGGTCTGTTCACCAACTCTGACCGTTTCTCCCGCGAGGAGCGCCGCGATGACTACCGTTTGTCCCGCCCGTCGCAGCGTCGTGACGATGACGGCGACGACGATCTGGACGTGCCTTCCTTCATGCGCTAAGCGCAAAGCGCTACGCTGGTGTGCATGCCAGTAAACGAGGAACATCGCACCACACGCCCCGTCCGCATGGTTTTTACTAGCCGTGCTGGCGGGGCGTCTGCTATTCCATACGACTCCTTCAACTTGGGGCACCACGTCGGCGATGACCCCGCCGCGGTTGCCGCTAACCGCGAGCGCCTGAAGCGCGTGACCGGTCTGGACGACATCGTGTGGATGGAACAGCTGCACACCAATACCGTCACCGTCGTCGATGGTCCACAGGACGAGCCCGTGCCAGCCACAGACGCAATTGTCACCACCCAGCGACGCCTCGGGCTAGGCGTTCTCGTTGCGGATTGCACGCCGGTGCTGCTTGTCGACGTCACCGCTGGCGTCATCGCCGCCGCCCACGCCGGCCGCCTTGGTGCCCGCAACGGCATTGTGGTCAATACCGTGCGCGAAATGCAGAAGCTGGGCGCACAGCCCGAGCGCATTCAGGTGGTTATGGGGCCGGCCGCTTCCGGAAAGAACTACGAAGTACCTGAGGAAATGGCCAATGACGTCGAACGTCGCTTGCCCGGTTCCAAAACTCGAACGTCCAAGGGCACGTGGGGCATTGACGTGCGGGCAGGGCTGATTCGCCAGCTCATGGGGCTAGGCATCACCGCGATTGAATCCGACCCGCGCTGCACCATTGAAGACGAAGACTTCTTTTCCTATCGCCGCGAAGGCACCACCGGCCGCCAGGCTGGACTAATTTGGTTGGAGGCTAAGTAATGTCAGACCGAAAGGCACAGTTAGAACAAAACCTATCGGCCACCCTTGCCGAGATTGAACGGCTAGCAGCGCAGTCAGGGCGAAAACCACCGCAGCTGTTGCCGGTAACGAAGTTTCACCCAGCTGCCGATATTGCCCTGCTGGCAGAGCTAGGAATTACCGACGTCGCCGAAAACCGGGAGCAAGAAGCCCGCGCCAAGGCCGCTGAGCTGCCGCAGCTGCGTTTCCACATGATTGGCCAAATTCAGACCAAAAAAGCCAACCATGTGGCTCGTTGGGCCGCCAGCGTCCATTCGCTTGATTCCCTCAAGCTCGCCCACGCGCTGGAGCGGGGAGTTTCCTTAGCCAAGGAACGAGGCGAGCGCGAAAGCAATTTGCCGGTATTTATCCAAGTCTCCGCCGACGGCGATGGCGCTCGAGGTGGGGTAACTCCGGACGCGCTCGATGAGGTCGTGCGTGCCGTGGAAAAAGCGCAGCACCTAGAACTTGCCGGACTCATGGTGGTTCCGCCACTTGATGCCGATGCTGGCGAGGTATTCCGAAACGTCCGCGGAGAGGTAGATCGCTTATCCTCTGAGCTGAATCGACCGTTGAAATTCTCTGCTGGCATGAGCGCGGACGTGGCCGAGGCAATTGCTGCGGGCAGTGATATCGTGCGTGTCGGAACCAGTATCATGGGGCCGCGGCCAGTAGGTTAAAAATATCGCAAAAGCGCATTTCACGGCGTAAATCACATGAGTCACACTAGACACATTTTACGCGTTTAGGCTTGTACAAATTTAGGTCAGAGGGAGACCCAAAAATGTCATTCATTGATAAGACGAAGGATTTCTTCGGGCTGGGCCCGGTGGACATCGAAGAGGACGATGCCTACTACAACGAGGAGCCGCGTTACTCCGAAAATAGCTCCTCGGCCTACGCGCCTCGCCGCGCCCCGCAGTCCTACGATCCGGCCCCGGTACAGGAGGAATTCGTCCCGACCATCGTGGCTATTTCCCTGACGTCTTTCAATGACGCCGCCAAGGTAGGCGAGCCCTTCCGCGACGGCGATGCCGTTGTCTTCGAGTTGACTGACGCCGAAAAGGCCACCGCCAAGCGCTTCATCGACTTCGCTGCCGGCCTCTGCTTCGGCCTGGAGGGTCGTATGCTCAACCTCACCAAGGGCATGGACACTGAGCGCAAGGTCTTTTCCATCGTGCCTAAGTCTGCGGACATTGCAAAGCACGAACTCGAGCGTGCCGCAGGCCTGCGCTAAAGCAGCACGGTTCATGTGACCCCCGCGGGGTGCCGATTGGGCACCTGCGGGGGTTTATTCGATAGGCTCGGTCATTGTGACACAACTCGGAATTATTCTTATCCTGCTCGTGCGGATCTATACGTGGGTGCTCATCGCCCGCATCATTATTGAGATGATCCAGTCTTTCTCGCGGCAGTTCAACCCTCCACGCTGGTTTATGGTTATAGCGGAGCCCCTGTTTGTGATTACGGATCCGCCGGTCAAGGCGTTGCGGCGCCTGATCCCGCCCCTGCAAATGGGTGGCGTAGCGCTCGATGTATCGGTGCTTGTACTGTTCGTCTTGCTCTCGATACTCACAATGATCTTGCAGATGATTTTTCTGACGTAGCACCCCCGTCGCCTCGAAACCTGTGGTAAACGTTGAGACTCGGCGGGGCGTCGATTATTGTGGGCGTTTGGTTACGATAAATCGCGATAACCCGTATTATGAACCACATGTACCTTTGTGGGGAAGGTTTAGTTAGACCTGAACCGCACTCCTAAGGCCCTGGAAGCTCCGGGGTTGTACCAACCTGAAGGGGAAGAGAAGACATGCCACTGTCACCAGCTGATGTTCACAACGTCGCGTTCAGCAAGCCGCCAATTGGCAAGCGCGGCTACAACGAAGACGAGGTGGATCAGTTCCTCGACCTCGTAGAGGACGCCCTTGCCCAGCTGCAGGATGAGAACGAAGACCTGCAGGCGCAGGTTAGCGATCTGAACTCCCAGGCCAAGGCGGGTGCTGGCGCCGGTGCTGCTGGTACCGCAACTGCGGCTTCCACCCGCACCGATGAGGCTGCGCTGCGCAAGGAGATTGAGGCTAAGCTGCGCGCCGAGTACGAAACCAAGCTGGCGGACTCCAAGTCCGAGGTTTCCCGGGCCAAGGAAGAGACCAAGAAGGCACAGGAGCAGGTTAAGGCTGCCCAGGCTGAGGCTTCTAAGGCACAGGCATCTGGGTCTGCCGCTGCTTCCTCTTCCGCAGACCTGAAGGCAGCCCGCGATGAGGCGGCTCAGGCCAAGAAGGACGCCGAGGCAGCTCGCGCCGAGGCAGCCCAGGCAAAGAAGGACCTCGAGGCTTCTAAGAAGGAAAACGACGAGCTGAAGAAGTCGGCTTCCGCAGCTGGTTCCTCCAAGGCTGGTGCAGCGGCTGCGGGTATCGCAGGCGCTGGTGCGGCTCAGACCGCCGATGGCCTGGCCACCCCAGAAACCCACATGCAGGCTGCCCGCGTTCTGGGACTGGCACAGGAGATGGCAGACCGCCTGACCTCCGAGGCTCGTGCGGAGTCCGAGTCCATGCTGTCCGAGGCACGCACCGCCGCCGAGAAGCAGCTGACCGACGCCGATTCCCGCTCCAAGGCACAGCTTGCTGACGCCCAGAAGAAGTACGACGCCCAGCTGCAGGACGCAGATTCCCGCTCCAAGAAGCTGGTATCTGACGCTGAGGCTAAGGCAAAGCAGACCGAGTTTGATGCTTCCTCTCGCGCAGAGGCACAAATCCGCCAGGCAGAGGAGAAGGCTGCTTCCCTGCAGGCCGATGCCGAGCGCAAGCACACCGAGGTTATGAACACCGTCAAGCAGCAGCAGACCGCACTGGAGGCTCGTATCTCCGAGCTGCGCACCTTCGAGCGCGAGTACCGCACCCGCCTGAAGACCCTGCTGGAGTCTCAGCTGGAAGAGCTGGCTACCCGCGGCACCGCCGCACCGAACGGCGAGGCTGGCAACAACTAAGCCACCCCGTTCTTCCTAGCGCCCCCGCCACCGCGGCGGGGGCGCTATTGTTGTTTTAGACCGTCGTGCTATAGCCCGCCCCTACCGAAAGGAACCACTGTGCTCGTAGCCGCTTTAGTTCTCGCCCTCGTGGCATTCGTGGCCTTGGTCAACTTCGTTATCTCGGGAGCCGACTGGTCGTTGTATATCGTTTTTGCCGCCGCCGGCATCGGACTCGTGTGCTTCATCCTGGACTGGGCGCATAAGCATCGCGCTGATAAAGCCCAAGCAACTGAATCCCCCGAGCAGGAGGCGCTGCGCGCAGCCTTCCGCGAGGACTAACGCCGCGAGACCCCAAGCTTTCGGTTGCAGGCATGCCAATAAGGCGCACGAGGCGCCTTATTCCGCGGTCGGGCTCTAGCAATCGGGCGGTTGCCACCGAATCTGCCCGTTCGTCCGGGCAAGTCGCCCGCGCAGCGGCGGGGCGTTGGGATCGTCATCGTTGGCGCCATTGTGGTACGCGCAGGCTGTGGATAAGTTCGCGATATTGGTCAATCCACCGTGCAACCACGGCTCCAGATGGTGAATTTGGCATTCGTCGGCAGGCTTAGCGCAGCGCGGCCATGGGCATACCGGATTTTCCGCACCCGCCATCAACCGCTGCTTAGCATTGGCGAAGCGCTCCGTGCGGTACAGGTTCACCGCGCCTTCATAGGGGCTCACCAGAGTAATGAGTCCATGCTCCTTTAACGTGCGGCGCACATACTGCGCACCCGTAAGCGTTGCTCCGTTGGTCATCTGCAAGGTGATTTCCTCACCATCGCCGTTGACGATGCGCACGTAGTCTTCCAGGCGCATGATGACATTGGTTACCACCGTGCTTCGTTGCCCCGTATCACTGCCGAAGAAGGTATCTTCCACCACATCCAACGGCTTTTTATCCTGGTTTTCCACGGCCGCGTGGAGGTCAGCAATGAACGAGGACGAGCCGTCGATCGCTAGCGTCCACGGCGCATCCTTGCGGCGGATGATGCGTATACCAGGCTTTATCTTGCGCTTTTTCTTCGGAACCTTGGATTGCGCCAGCTTTTCTAGTGTCGCTGCTGTGGCCTTGGTGGTACATAGCTGTTCGCGGAGGACCCAGGCGTCGAAAAGCGTGGGCATCTTGCGCGCATACTTTTCAATGATGGATAAAGCAACGATGGAATGCCCATTGTGCTGAGCTCCTTCGATGGCACGACGACGCTTCCTTGTGAACTTGGTCGTGCCGCAGTACGCCTCTTTTAGCAATGCCAGCTCGCGGGCCGTCTTTTCAGCGGCGCCTCGCGCGCAGAGGTCGTCCTCAGACATGCCTGCGCACCCGAGGACGATGTCCATCCCGGGTGCCATGGCTGCGAGGTAAGTATCTAGCGCGTTCACGATTCACAATCTATTTCCCCGCGCAAGCCCCCACAAGGGAAAATTTTTAGCCTGTGGATAACTTCTTGTGCACTAAGATTCTGGGGCGCTATACTGTGGCCTACACGCAGTGATCCGGCCATCACCGGGGAGCAATTCAGAAGAACAGCCAGTGTGGCCCAGTAGAACTGAACGGGTGGGACCGTCAACTCCTTCACCGAAACGAAGCGGAGCCTTCGGGCTCAAGCAGGGTGGTACCGCGAGCCTTAAAGGCGCGTCCCTGCACCGTGTTAAGAGTGAAGGATAATTATGGCGAAGAAGATTTACCCCAAGGTCGACATGACCGGCGGCTCCAGCCGCTTCCCAGATATGGAAGAGGAAGTCCAGAAGTACTGGAAGCAGGATGATACCTTCCAGGCTTCGCTGGAAAAGACTAAGGACTGCCCAGAGTACATCTTTTATGATGGCCCTCCATTCGCAAATGGCTTGCCGCACTATGGCCACCTTTTGACTGGTTATGTGAAGGATATTGTCCCGCGCTACCGCACGATGGCTGGCAATTACGTACCTCGCGTATTCGGCTGGGATACCCACGGTCTGCCCGCTGAGCTGGAGGCGGAAAAGCAGCTGGGTATCACTGAAAAGGCGCAGATCGAAGACATGGGCTTGGAGAAGTTCAATGAATACTGCGCTAAGTCCGTGCTGGAGTACACCGACGAGTGGGAAGAGTACGTCAACCGCCAGGCCCGCTGGGTGGACTTTGGCAACGGCTACAAGACCATGGATATCAACTACATGGAATCGGTCATGTGGGCGTTCAAGGAGCTTTATGACAAGGGCTTGATCTACAAGGGCTTCCGAGTTCTTCCGTACTCTTGGGCGGAGCACACTTCTTTGTCCAATCAGGAGACCCGCCTGGACGATTCTTATAAGATGCGCCAGGATCCGACCCTGACGGTTACCTTCCCAGTGGAGGGCGCGCGCGAGGGAAGCGCGGCAGAAAAGACGTTGGCGGAGTACCCTGCGCTTGCCGACGCCTCTTTCCTCGCCTGGACCACCACCCCCTGGACCTTGCCTTCGAACGAGGCCTTGGCGGTTCATCCAGAGGTTACCTACGTGCTCTTTAAGGCTACGGAGGGCGATTTTGCTGGCCGTACCTTCATCATGGCGGAAAACCTGTTGGCCACCTTGGAGAAGGAACTGGGTGAGGCCGAGGTACTGGAGACGTTTACCGGCGCGCAACTCGAGGGCTTTACCTATGAGCCTATCTTCGGCTTCTTCCCGGATCTGCGCAATGCCTACCAGGTCTTGATCGCTGATTACGTCACCACAGAGGACGGCACCGGTGTGGTACACCAGGCTCCTGCGTTTGGTGAAGACGATATGAATACCACCAACCAGTACGACATCGAGCTGGTTATCCCAGTGGACGAGGACGGCAAGTTCACCTCGCAGGTTCCGCCTTATGAGGGCCAGCTGGTCTTTGACGCGAATAAGGACATCATCAAGGACTTGAAGGCTGCTGGGCGAGTGGTGCGCCACGTAACCATCGAGCACTCCTATCCGCACTCGTGGCGCTCGGGCGAGCCGCTTATCTACATGGCGCTGCCGGCCTGGTTCGTGAAGGTGACCGAGTTCCGCGATCGCATGGTGGAGCTTAACCACAAGGAGATTGAGTGGCTGCCGGAGCATATCCGGGATGGCCAATTTGGCAAGTGGCTCGAGGGCGCGCGCGACTGGAATATCTCTCGTACCCGCTACTGGGGTGCGCCTATCCCGGTGTGGATGTCCGATGATGACAACTATCCGCGCATGGATGTCTACGGCTCCTTGGATGAGCTGGAACGCGATTTCGGTGTCCGCCCGGAGTCGCTGCACCGTCCGCACATCGACGAGTTGGTGCGCCCGAACCCGGATGATCCGACCGGTAAGTCGATGATGCGCCGCGTGCCAGACGTGCTGGATTGCTGGTTTGAGTCCGGCTCGATGCCCTTTGCGCAAAAGCACTACCCATTCGAGAATAAGGAATGGTTTGAAACCCACTCGCCGTCCGACTTCATTGTGGAGTACTCCGGTCAGACGCGTGGTTGGTTCTATGTGATGCACGCGCTGTCCACCGCGCTTTTTGATCGCCCGGCGTATAAGAAGGTCGTGGCCCATGGCATCGTGCTGGGCAACGATGGCCTTAAGATGTCTAAGTCCAAGGGCAACTATCCGAACGTCAACGAGGTCTTTGACCGTGATGGCTCGGATGCCATGCGCTGGTTCCTGATGTCTTCGCCTATCCTGCGCGGAGGCAACCTCATCGTGACCGAGCAGGGCATTCGCGAGGGCGTGCGCCAGGCTATCCTGCCTATCTGGAATGCCTATACCTTCCTGCAGCTCTACGCAGAAAAGGAAGCAAAGTTCGACACCAGCTCCACGCATGTTTTGGACCGCTATATCTTGGCCAAGACCCATGACGTCGTGGCCAATGTCAACGCGGCGCTTACCGATACCGATATCGCCACGGCAACCGAAGAAGTACGCCTGTTTGCCGACGTCCTGACCAACTGGTACGTCCGTCGCTCGCGCGATCGTTTCTGGGAGGGCGAGGACGCCCATCCTGAGGCGTTTAATACCTTGTACACCGTGCTGGAGACCGTGACTCGCGTGGTGGCACCGCTGCTGCCGCACGTGGCAGAGGTTATCTACCGTGGACTGACCGGTGAGCGTTCGGTGCACCTGGCGGATTACCCGCAGGCTGCGGACTACCCGTCCGATGCAGATCTGGTGTCTGCAATGGATGCGACCCGCGCGGTCGCTTCGGCCGCGTCCTCGGTGCGCAAGTCCAATAAGCTGCGCAACCGCTTGCCGTTGCCGAAGTTGACGGTGGCCCTCAATGGGGCGCAGCGCCTGGCGGACTTTGCCGATATCATCCGCGACGAGGTCAATGTCAAGGAAGTTGAGCTTACGGACGACGTCGATTCGGTAGGCACCTTCCAGGTTGTCTGCAACGCGAAGGTCGCCGGCCCGCGCTTGGGCAAGGACGTGCAGCGCGCCATCAAGAACCTCAAGGCGGGCAACTACGAACGCCGCGGCGAAGAGGTTGTAGTGGACGGCGATATCGTGCTTGGTCCGGATGAGTACACCGAGCGCCTGCAGGCAGCGAATCCGAAGTCGACCGCGCGTATCGAAGGCCTCGACGGCCTGGTAGTACTCGATACCGAGGTGACCGAAGAGCTCGAGGCCGAAGGCTGGGCGGCGGACGTTATCCGCGGCCTGCAGGATGCCCGCAAGGCTTCTGGGTTCGAGGTCTCGGACCGCATCGCGGCCGTGCTCTCTGTCCCAGAGGAGAAGAAGGCCTGGGCGGAGCGTCACGCCGACCACATCGCCGGTGAAGTGCTCGCCACCGATTTCCAGGTGACCACCGAGGCGCTCGATGGTGCGGACGTGCACGAGGTGGTGAAGGGGGTTAACGCTACCGTCGTTAAGCAGTAGCGCCTAAGCCGCCACCTAAAAGTAATTGCCCAGCCTTAGCGGCTGGGCAATTTTTTTATGAGTGATAGGACTTAACGGACCGGGCCGGGCAGGTGAGCACGCCAGCCGAGGACGACGTTAACGAGGCAGCACAGTGCGAGCACGGCGCCAACGAGGAATAGGGTAGTAAAGCCGAGCAGCGGCGCGAGTGCGCTGAAGGCCATGGGGATGAAGAAGCCGGTATAGGACACCGAGTAGTACACGGCGGTGAGGCCGGCGAGTTCTTCGGCACGGGCGATGCGCTGGACCTCAGAGAGACCGGCTACAAGGGCGAGGCCGTAGCCTGCACCCATGACAGCGGCACCGGCGATGCCGAGCGGCAGGGAGCGAGTATGGGAGGCAACCGCGCCGAGGATGGTGCCCACAGTGATAACGCCCATGGCAACTGCGGAAGCGCGGGCGGAGCGGCTGGTATCGATAACCTTGCCGAGCATCTGGATGCCAACGCCGCAGCCCAAGGTGATAACGGTCATCAGGCCCGAGAAAGCGATGGGGGCATCGCCGGCAGACTTGGACAAAAGCTGGGGCAGGAGGGCATAGGCGGCGCCAGCGCAGCCGAAGACCCACGGTGCGACCGGCAGGACAATGCGCACGAAGCGGCGGTGTGCTGCGGAGGGAATGTGCAGCATGCGCAGCATGTCGCGGATGCTCAGGTCAAGGAAGGAGTCTTTTACCGTAGCGCCCCGCGGCGGGCGGGTTTCCGGGGTCTTCATCAGCCAGATAGCGGTGGCGACGGTGAGGAGGATGTGCAGGATATACGCCAAGTGGGTCGGCCACGGGCCCCACTGGGCCAGCACCGATGCGAGGCCGGCGCCGATGAGGAAGCCTAATGTCAGGCACATGGAGGCGTGGCGCGGGCCGGCAGCGGGATCGCCGCCTGCGCGGGTGATGAGCTCTGCCACCCACGTGGAGCCGACGGCCATGACGATGCCCAAAGCCAAGCCGCACATGATGCGGCCCACGGCAATGACGAGTGGCTCGTTCGGTGCGATGGACAGAAGGAAGGAACCGAGTAGCGATAGTGGCGCGGCAGGCAGCATCGTGGGGCGGCGGCCAATGTAGTCCGAAAGCGGGCCAGAAATCAGCAGCGCAGGCACGATGCCGAGCACATAGGCGGCCAAGAGGCCATTGACGGTGACCTGCGAGAAGTGTGACTCCTCGCGGTACATGACTAGGAGAGGGGTGAACTCATTGCCGCCCCACGCGACAGCGACCATGCTGCCAGCGACGGGAAACCATGAGTGTTTGGCAAACTTTTCGGTCATAGTTGATTCCTCGAGTTGGTTAGGTGGGTGTCCAATGCGGAAAGGTAGGCGTCGAGGTCGCCGGTGCGGAGGGCATCGGCAAGCGCGCGGTGCTGATCCACGAAGGTGCGGGCGCGGGCTACGTTGCGGCCAATGGCCGTGGCGGTAAAACGCTGCTGGCGTTCGCGCAGCTGGTGTCCCAGCCCGGCCAGCAGGGTATTGGCCCCGCCATCCATGATGATCTGGTGGAAACGCGCATCTAGGTGCGTATAGGCATGCAGGTCTGCGCCATTCAACGCAGTGTCCTGCTCCGCGATGGTCGCGTCCAGCTGATCAGCGATGTCCGCGCGCTCGGCATCAGACATTGCGCAGATCTTTTCAGCACAGTGCCTATCCACGAGCAAGCGTGCCTCATAAACCTCGCGGATTTCCTGCGGGCTGATCGGCACGATGAGCGCACCCCGCCTGGGGTAGAGCTGTAGAAAGCCTTCGACCTCTAGGCGCAGGAAAGCCTCGTGCATCGGGGTGCGGCTAATTCCCATTTCGGTAGCCAGGGAGGCCTCGGAAAGCATCTGCGAGGGCTCGAAGGAGCCGTCAATGATCTTCTCTTTGACGAAGTCATAGGCGCGCTCCGCGGCGGGCTGCATTCGTTCATTGGACATGCATCCATCTTGCATGCAAGCTTGCATGCAAGCAAGCGTGCGGTGGCACTTTGTGGGGAACGGATCTAGCTAGGCAAACGTGTGACTTGGCACGTATCGGGGTCGAAGAGTAAGCCGTAGCCCATGCCGACCCAGCCGATGAAGGGGGCGTCGGCAAGCGTGTGCGGGGAGTGGACGTGCCCGAGGATCCAGGCATCGGCCTCGCAGGCCTGTAGCTCAGCCACGGAAAGCGGCAGGCAGGTGCCTTTAGAAAACTCACCGGTGACGGAAGAATGTAGGAGGCCGAGGAGGGGCCCGTCGCAGCGGCGGGGAGGAAGCTGGAGGTGGCGCGGGTCCGGATCGGTGGCCACCGCTGCGGTTAGAACCGTGGTGTTTCCTATGCGAAAGGTATGCACCTGCGTGCCGTGGACTGTGACCTCGGGCGGGAAGTCCAGGTTGTGGTGGGTATCGTGGTTGCCAGAAATGAAGTGGACCTCGCCGAACAGTGCGGCAGCGTGGGCCATTACGGCGCGGGCCTGGGGCACGAATTCGGACGCCTCAGCGTTGCGGTCGATGATATCGCCCAAGCACACGCACGCCGTGGCTCCACTATTGGCGGCAACTTCGAGTTCTTGCAGGGCCCAGTCCAGCCCAGGGGCGCCCGGGCGGCCTAGGTGCAGATCGGCAAAGACAAAAAGGCTAGCGGGCATGTGCGGCCTTCCGGTTTTGCCACCAGGTGATAGCTACCAAGACAACGGTGGAGGTTCCGACGCCGATGAGCGTCATAGCCATGGCCTCGGCACGGTGGCCTTGATCGAATTGGTTCATAATCCACGGAGCCAAGAGGTTGACTTGGCTCGGGCGAATGAGTGAGGACATGACCAGCTCGCGGATGCCTACGAAGAAGGCGAGGAGCCAGCCAGCGAAGATGCCAGGGGCAAGCAGGGGCAGGGTGATGCGCCCAAAGGTATGCAGAGTGGAGGAGCCGGAAATTGCAGCGGCCTCGTAGACGGTAGGGGAGACGGACTCTGCTGAAGCCTTGATGTTTTGGATGGCCATGGGCAAAAAGAGCACGGTGAAGGCCATAACTAGCATGCCCATAGTGCCGTAGGGCGACCATGGCAGCCAGGGAGAGTTCCACAGCAAAATAAATCCAATGGCCAGGACAATGCCGGGTACGGTGTCGGGGGCGATGGCCAAGAAATCGCTGAATTTTGCGGTAATGGTGCTTTGGCGGCGGGTGAGCACCGTGACGAGGACGCCGAGAGCAACGGCGGTGGTCGCGCCAAGGGCGCCTAGTCCGATGGAGCGAACAAGTGCCTCTTGAGCGGTGGGCATCTGCACAACGATGGAAAAGTAATCGAAGGTCAGGTTATTAGGCGTAGGCGGGGCCGAGCGCAGAATGGTCATCGCGGCCAAGGTGATGGAAAGGTAGGGGATGACCACCGCGGCCATGAAGATTGTTGCGGTCACCACAGCGCCGAAGACGGTGCCGACCGAGCCGAGGCGGATACGTACGGGGCGGCTTACTCGGCCACCGCCGGAGAGGTCGCGGCGTGAAATCCATTGTTGGAAAGCCCAGGCGGCCACGCCGATAGCAAAGAGCACCGACGAGGAGGCAGCGGCGCTGGAAAAATCGAGGGGGTCGATGGTGACGTCTTCATAGATGGAGGAGACGAGCACCTTGTAGCCAATGGCGTTGCCAAGCGTGACTGGGGTGCCAAACTCGCCGGCGGCCTTAATGAAGATAATCAGCGCGCCGAGGGAAAAGGGGCCGATTATGTTCGGAGCGATGATGCGCACGGCTTGTTGCCAGCGGCTCGCGCCGGCTATCTGTGCCATCTCCAGCGTGGACGCCGGAATGGAATTCAGGCAGGTGCGCAGGATGAGATATAAGAAAGGGAAAAGCTCCGCGGCCATGATGAAGGCCATACCCCACACCGAGTAGATGGCATCGTGGGCGAGCTTGCCGGCGCCGTGGCCGAGTAGCATCTCGGCCACACCACCGCGGCGGGTGAAATCCATCCACGCCATCGCCGCCGCAAAGGGCGGGGTCATAAACGGGATCATGATGACGATCTCGATCCAATTGGCCCTGCTAAACCGCGTCCACGAACGGAGGAAGGCGAGCGGCGCGGCCATGAGCGTGGCAAATGCCACGACCAGCACGGACAGCAAGATGGTATTGCCAAGGATGTGCAGCATGCCCGGTTGGATAATGCTGCCTAGGGCTGAGGGCTCATCGTGGTAGCCCACGGCCGCGTTGACCAGCACGGAGGCTAGCGGCGCGGCGACGAGGACAAGCAAGATGAGAAGGACCCCGTAGATCCCAAGGCGACGTTGGGGAGTGGTGGTGGAGCTCATCGGTTACTTCAGGTAGCGCTTGGCAAAGGTTTCCTTGATGTCCTTGGACTGAGAAACCAGGCCATCGAGGTCATCGTTGAGGGTCTTAATCTCATCCAGCTTCGGGCCATTCTTTGGAGCGATGTCCTTATTGGCCGGGATCATGTTCTTGGAGGCCGAGATCTCCTGTGCCTCATCGGAGAACATGAAGTCCACGAATGCCTCTGCGGCTTCCTTGTTATCGGAGGACTTGAGGATCATGACTGGGCGCGGGGTAACCGTGGTGCCGGAGGTAGGGATAGCAACCTCGAGCGGCTCGCCCTTCTTCTGCGCGGAGTATGCGGAGTAGTCAACGCCGCCGAGGACAATGCCGCGCGAGCCGGAGGTGACCTGGTCCAGCGCTGGGCCATTGGCGCCTTGGACGATCATGCCGTTGTCAAAGAGCTTGTCAAAGAGATCCCAGGTCTTCTCCTCGCCCCACTGGTCTACCATGGCCGCGATGAGGTCGGCTGCGGTACCGGATTCGCGCGGGTCCGGCATGATGATTTGGTCCTTGTACTTTTCATCGGTGAGATCTTCCCAGTCCTTCGGGGCCTCGTCCACGACGTTGGTGTTGGTTACCAGCGCTAGGGCCGAACCATCGCGGCCGGTAAACGCCCCGCTTTCCGACGCCCACTTGGACTCAATCTTGTCCGCTCCCTCCGGCGTGTACTTTTCAAGGGCGCCGGACTTTTCCTGCTTGCTAGCTGCCGCCCAGGAGGCGAGGTAGACCACGTCAGCCTGCGGGTTGGCTTCCTCGGCCTTGAGCTTGGCGGTGATCTTGCCGGTGGTATCGGCAAAAACATTGACGTGGACGTCGGTCTTTTCTTCGAAGGCCTCCACGAGGGCGTCGGTAAGCCCCTGCGGGTTAGCCGAGTAGTAATCCACCTCGCCGGACAGGCCTTCAGGTGCCTGCCACTTTTCGGCAGAAGAGGTGGACTGGTCGGTGGCGGTATCGGCGCTGTCCTCGACGGATCCGCAACCGGTCAAGGCGAGCGCACCAGCAGCGGTGGTGGCGATGGTGGCGGTGAACTTCTTGGTAAACATGTGTGGCTCCTATGCAGAAAGAGAAGATGGATAGTTGAGGTAGACGGTCTCGCCGCGAGTGAAGCGATGCGGTGAATACGTCACCCAGGGTTCCTCCGCCCCGGGGACGTCGCAGCGCAACTCGTAGCGCCCACCGATGTAGTGAGCGCCAAGAACCTGCGCCTCGACCCGGCGCGGGGAGGCGCCGGTGTCCTCCTCCGCAGTGGTGACGGTGAGACTTTCTGGACGTACGCTGGGCAGCCGTGGGTGGCGGTTCATGGTGCCTACAAAGCCAGCGATGAAATCGGTGGCCGGCTGTTCATAAAGGGTGACCGGATCCGCGAATTGTTCGATGTGGCCTTGATTCATAACCACGACGCGATCCGACATGGCAAGTGCCTCGGCTTGGTCGTGCGTGACGTAGATGACCGTCAGCCCCAGCTCCTGTGCCAGCTGGGTGAGCTCGGCGCGGATTTGCACGCGCAGCGCGGCGTCAAGGGCGGACAGTGGCTCATCCATGAGCAGGAGGTCCGGATTCGAAACCAACGCACGGGCGATGGCGACGCGTTGCTGTTGGCCGCCGGAGAGCTGGTTTGGCCGCGCCTTAGCTTTGCTGGTGATGCCCACCATGTCCATGCAGGCGCGCACCTTCTCGGACCGCTGGCCTGCCGCCACCTTATTGCCTGGGGTTGTCAGCGGAAACTCGATGTTCTTTTCCACCGTCATGTGCGGCCACAGTGCGAGGTCCTGGAAGACCATCGACAGCCGGCGCTTGTTGACGGCCACATTGGTCCGCGGACCATAAACCTCTCTCTCACCAATGGCAATGGTGCCCGCATCAGGAGTTTCCAACCCGGCGATGCAGCGCAACAGGGTGGACTTACCGCAGCCGGAGGGACCCAGAATAGAGATGAATTCACTGCGGTTGATGCTTAGATCGGTCTCGTGGAGGCCCGTATTATCGGCGAATTCGCGCTTAACGCCGCGCAAGATGACGTGGGGTGAGTTCATAATCAGCGAAATACTTTCTTCAAGAAATAACCTCGTAAAAGATAAGGTCGTAATATTGCATGTGGGTGACGTGAAGATGGAAAGAAATAAAAGCTTTAATTAACGTCACGCAAACACCCAGGAGTGCATGAAAGGGTGCGCCTATTAGACTGGGCCGCATGCAACGCTGGGTTCTACACATCGACATGGACGCGTTTTTCGCCTCTGTCGAGCAGCTAACCCGGCCTACCCTGCAGGGGCGTCCCGTCCTGGTGGGAGGTACCAGCGGGCGCGGCGTGGTGGCTGGCGCCTCCTATGAGGCGCGCGTGTACGGTGCGCATTCGGCTATGCCGATGTACCGCGCGCAGCAGCTTGTTGGACTTCGCGCGGTGGTGGTGCAGCCGCGCCGGGCGGTGTATGCGGCGGCCTCGCGGCGCGTTTTTAACATCATCGCGCAACACGTGGAGGTCATCGAGCAGCTTTCTATCGATGAGGCCTTTATGGAACCCGCCGTCCTAGAAGGGGCGAGCGCGGAGGAGGTCAAGCGCTGGGCGGATGAGCTGCGCGCGCTCATTCGGGAGGAGACGGGCCTGCCGTGCTCCATTGGGGCGGGATCGGGCAAGCAATTTGCCAAGATTGGATCGGGTGAAGCGAAGCCTGATGGCACCTTTGTTATCCCAGCGGAGCGCCAGCTAGAAATGCTGCACCCCCTTGCGGTGAACAAGCTGTGGGGAGTCGGCCCGGTGACCGGCGCGAAGCTGAAGTCCATTGGGGTGGAGACAATTGGGCAGCTAGCGGCGATGACGCACAAGGAAGTAGAGATTTCCATCGGCAGTGTGGTGGGGCTGCAGCTGTGGCAGCTGGCCCGCGGTATCGATGACCGCGAGGTAGCGCCGCGGGCTATTTCAAAACAGATCTCGACCGAGCACACCTACCCGAAGGATCTGCAGACCGTCCCGGAGGTCGATGCAGCTATAGCCCGCGCAGCGGAAGGCGCGCATCGTCGCCTGCTCAAGGACGGGCGCGGCGCGCGCACCGTAACGGTAAAGCTGCGCATGGCGGATTTTCATATCGAATCGCGCTCGACCACCTTGCCCTACGCGACTGACGACGCCGCCGTGCTCACCGCCGCCGCCTTCAAGCTTGCTCGCTACCCCGATGAGCTGGGGCCCATCCGCCTGGTAGGGGTGAGCTATTCCGGCCTAGAGACCGCTCGCCAAGACGTGCTTTTTCCGGAGCTAGACCGCGAAATAGTGCGCCCTGCACCGGCAGACACGGACTATGAGACGGGGGTGAGCGACGACGCAGCACCGGCCGTTCCAGCGCCTACGGTGACGGTGGAGGAAGAAACCGATAACCAGTGGCACGCCACGCAGGACGTCTTCCATCCCGACTACGGCCACGGTTGGATTCAAGGCGCCGGCCACGGGGTGGTCAGCGTGCGCTTTGAAACCCGCGCCACGGGTCCCGGCCGCACCAAATCCTTCGCGGCCGACGATCCCGCGCTCGTGCCAGCAGACCCGCTCGACTCACTGGATTGGCAAGACTGGCTGACCAGCGAGGACTAGCCCTCCTGAGCAAAAAGCTCTGCCGGATCGGTACCGGTGGCCAGCGCCGCCGCGAGCAGGATTCGCGCTTGGCTCGGGCGGAACCATCCGGCGTTGATGGCGCCACGTTTGCCCAGGCTCGCGCCACCGCCGTCGCCACCGTAAGCCAGCGCCGTCGGGCCATAGGGGGTGCGGGTAGAAATGATGACGGGGAGGCCGGTGTGGAGGGCGTCGGCAAGCGCGCGGCCCATGTCCTCGCCCATGTTTCCCGAGCCCATGGCCTCCACAATGAGACCGGAGGCGGGGGAGTTTACGACGGCGTCGACCAGCAGGCGCCCCGCTCCCGGATAGGCGGGGATGATCTCGATACGCTGCGACGCCAGCGGGGCAGGATGCAAACGCGGGGTGGTGCCAGGAACGGGCAGGGACTCAAACCCGCGCAGGTCACTGGTGTGTCGCTTGCGCGCACCGCGCGCCGGGATGGTCTCACCGCCAAAGCAGAGGAAAACCCCAGGGTGCCCGCTGGCCGCTAGCTCGCGGGCAGCCCGCAGATTGGTGGGGCCGTCGGCCGCGGGGTGATCGTAGGCGCGCTGCGCGCCCGTAAGCACGATGGGTTTTGCCCCTGCGCAGAAAATCTCCAACGCCAACGCGGTTTCCTCCATGGAGTCGGTGCCATGGGTGATGATCACGCCACCGATGTCCTCGCGCGCGGTGTGCTCATTGACCACCGCAATGAGCTCATCGAGGTCCGCCAAAGTAATAGAGGACGAGTCGAGCTGGCGAAACTCCACTACCTCGGCGTCGATTTCAGCGGCAAGGTCCGCGCCGGAGATTGTGGGAACCAGGGAACCATCGGCCACGGTGGTGCACGCGATCGTGCCGCCGGTGGCGATCAAAGCAAGTCGGGTCATGCACTCAAGGTTAAAGAAATCTCCGCCCACGCGGCGGGCGCAGCCCGGAAAAGGCTGGTGCAGCTGTAAACTGATGGGAGTTTAGAACCCAGACGTGAGGAGTTAGAAGTGAAATTCCGCAAGTTTAGCGCCGCGTGCCTCGCACTGACCGCGGCCACCGCCCTGGCCGCCTGCTCTTCCGACGACGAGCAGGACGATACCGCCGCCACCAACACCGAGGCGCAGGAATCCGCCTCTTCCGACGGCGATTCCGCCGCCCCAGCGCTGCCGTCCCCGGCGGACCTCAACGCCATCTTGGCCAAGGCCACCGATCCGAACGCCTCTGAGCAGGAAAAGACCGCCACCGTGCAGGGCGGCGAGACCGCACCGGAAATCTTTGACACCATGGCACAGTCCAAGCAGGAATCCGGCGCCGAGTTCGAGGTCGTCGATCCCGTACTTCCGGGCTATGACCCGCAGTCCGTGCTGACCACCGTGAACTTCACTACCGCTGACGGCCAGCAGCAGACCGCTGACCAGGTGGAGTTCGTGTACGAAGATGGCACCTGGAAGCTCTCCAAGGCGTGGGCTTGCACCCTCATCCAAAACACCGTGCCGCCGGAGCAGGTTCCGGAGATGTGCGCGGATACCGGCGCCGGTGCCTCTGCACCCGCCCCGGCACCGGCCGAGGGCGACGCTGCCCCGGCTGAAGGCGACGCCCCGGCTGCCGGCGCCGAGCAAGCCCCAGCTGAGGCCCCCGTAGAAGCCCCGGCCGAGTAATTAGGAAAAGTTCAGCTCCGTCAGGCTCGACTGCACCACGCGCAGCTCCGAGCCGGCGGCGCCATAAATGACCTTCGTGTCGAAAGATACGTCACCGCCCACGGGCAACGGCTTGCTCAGGTCCACCGTGATGTTGCCCTTGGACTGGGTGCTGGAGTCCACAACCTTGAGCTCCTTGTCCTCCAACTCCGTGCCCTGGGCCTGGCCCTCAAAGGACAGCGCGCCTAGCGACGGCCGCTGTTCTACCTCTACGTTGAGCTTGACCTGGTCGCCCTCGATGGAAGCGACCGTATAGCGCGTGGTCTGCAGCAGGGTGGACTCGCCGGTAACGCGCGAATCCACCGTCCAGCTCGCTCCCTTGCCTACCTCCTCGGTGGGGAAAACCACGGGCAGGGCCGTCAGCTTCATAATTGCCTGTTCCACGGAGCCACGGGCTTCATCCGTGGCCTCCTGGGGTGCGGCAAGGCGCAAGGAATTCATCTGGCCGGTATTTTGGCCGCGCCAGCCAAATTGAAATCCCTCGGCCGAGGAGACGTCGGTGTCGCCAGAAGTTTCCGGCGCACCGGCCGTGACAAAGGCATTGCGGGTGGCCGGCAGCTGGTCTTCGACGTCCTCGCTAGCCTTATCTACCTTGGCCGATAGCGGCAGGGTAGTGGTGGTGGATTCGACGTCGGAAGCCTGAAACTTCTCGGCCGCTGACTTTTTGAGCAGGTCCTGCGAAAAACCCTCGGTAACGCGGTAGTTCACGTCCTGCGTGGAGTCGATATCGCGGTATTCCAGGAGCTTTTTCTCCCCAGTGCCGGGATTGTCCACGGTTACGCGTGGGGCGTCGATAGTCAGGCCCACGGGCTGTTCTACCGCGGGTCCCGGCTTTTCATAGGAACACGCCGTAAGCGCTACGGCGGCTGTGGTCAGGGCTGCAAAAACTTTGACTCGAAACACGCTTACCAAAATACCGGACGCTCCCGTTTAGAATAGAGCGGGTGAGTCAAAAACGAAGGAGCAAGACAGGACTTATCGCCGCGGTTGTCATCGCCGTGGCGCTGGTGGACCAAACCGTGAAACAAGTAATGCTCTCCATCCTTACGGAGGGCGAGCCCCTGCCGGTCATTGGGGACTGGTTCCGGTTTACCCTGCTTTTTAACCCTGGCGCCGCCTTTTCCATGGGCGGGGAGGGATCGACGTGGCTTTTTACCACCATCCAGCTGGTCTTTGTGCTCGGCGTGGCCATTGCCGCCCCGCGCATTACCCACTCCGGCCAGGCGGTGGGCCTAGCGCTCATTGCCGGTGGCGCGCTGGGTAACTTCGCCGACCGCATCTTCCGCGCCCCCGGCTTCTGGTTCGGGCACGTGGTGGACTATATTTCGGTCGGCTCTTTCGCCGTGTTCAATATTGCGGACGCGGCCATTACCTGCGGCGTGGTGCTGTTCATCATCGCCATGGTGCTGGAGGAAAGGAAGGCCGAGCATGAATAGGCAGATGCGCAGCTTCCCCATTCCTGAAGGCCTAGAAGGCATGCGTGCCGACGCCGCCCTGGCCAAGCTCCTTGGCCTGTCCCGCAGCGCCACCGCGCAGCTGTGCGCCGAAGGCAGCGTGACCATCGATTCCCAAGAGCTGGGCAAGTCCGAGCGGTTGACCTCCGGCAACGTGGTCTCCGTGCTTTTGCCGGAGCCAGAAAAGCCGTTGCTGCCGCGCGAAGAGCTGGTCGAGGGCATGGACGTGCTCTACAGCGATGCCGATATCATCTGCGTGCATAAGCCGGTGGGCGTGGCCGCACACCCCAGCGTGGGTTGGGACGGGCCGACGGTGATTGGTGGGCTGCGCGCGGTCGGTTATACCGTGGCTTCGTCCGGGCCGACCGAGCGCCAGGGTATCGTGCACCGCCTCGATGTGGGCACGTCTGGCGTGATGGTCGTGGCCTCTTCGGAGCGCGCCTATTCCGCGCTTAAGCATGCCTTTAAGTACCGCAGCGTAAAAAAGACCTACCACGCCGTGGTGCAGGGCCTGCCGGATCCCATCGAGGGCACCGTCGATGCGCCTATCGGCCGCCACCCCAAGTCGGGCTGGAAATTCGCCGTGCTTGACGACGGCAAAGCGGCCGTCACCCACTACAGCCTCATCGAGGCCTTCCGCGAGGCCAGCCTCATCGAGGTGCACCTGGAGACCGGTCGCACCCACCAGATCCGCGTGCACATGTCTGCTACCGGCCACCCGTGCGTGGGCGATCCGATGTACGGCTCGGATCCCAACCTGGCTAAGCGCCTTGGGCTCCAGCGCCAGTGGCTGCATGCGGTAAAGCTCGGCTTTACCCACCCCGGCACCGGCAAGTGGTTCGAGATTGAAGCGCCGTACCCGGCCGATCTCGAGCACGCTTTGGAGGTTCTGCGGGGATGAGGAAGGTCTACCGGCGGCGTCGGCTAGCGGCCCTGGCGGTGCTTGCGGTGCTTTTCTTGGCCGCGCTCGCCCTCTTCGGCGCCCTAGGGACCCAGGCCTCTTCGCAAGTACAAGGCGATCAGCTCGGCCCGGATGGCGAGACGCGCGCGGAGTATATTGCGCGCGTATCCGGAAGCGACATTCCGGACGCGCCTGCCTACGCCCTTGTCACCTTCGACGAGGATTTGCCACCCGTAGCCGCCGCGGCCGCCGTTGCCGCGGCCCCGCGCATGGATGCCATCCTTATCGGCTCCACCGCCCCTATCGCCGTCCCCGAACCCACCGCCGGCGAGGATCGCGCCGCCGTCATCCAGCGCGCCTTCGACCGCATCGATGCCTCCTATGGGCAGCGCCCCACCGCGGTGAGCGCCGCCGTGGTGTGGGGGTCGGGCGCCCAGCTTGCCGACGTCGCCTCCACCCCCTCCGTCGCCGCCGTCGAACCCGCGCCCGCGGACGCCGCCTGGGGCAGCTTCGCCATCCGCCCTCCCAGCTAATATCGCCCTCCTGGCCCCTGCGGCGCGCGGTGGCCGCCCAGCGCTTTTAGCATCTAGGGCATGGAACACATTCGGGCTTATATCGCGGCGCTCAACTCGGCGATGGATATCCTCGCCGAGGCCGCCGATGCCTCCGCCGCGGACCTTACCGCCGCTGGCATGCCCGATGCCACGGCTGACACTATTGCGCAGCTCGCGCAGGTCTACTTCGGGACCACCAGCTTTCGCCGCCGCCAACGCCGCGCGGTGGACGGGGCCCGCCGCAACCGGCATTCGCTGCCGACGCTGGAGGTCATCGAAAAGCATGCGCGGCGCGCGCCCACCCAAGCCCGCGCCTGGGCCCTGCGCGCCGAGCTCACCCATATCGCGTGCGATACGCGGGAGATGGAAAGGCGTGCCCGCAAGAAGCTGCGCGAGATGCGCGCGCCGCGCGAACCCAAGCCGGGGGTGCGGTTGCGCCGCCGCGCCGCCGGCAAACCCTGGACGCTGTCCATCACTGGGCCGTCCGCACTCATCGCCGAGTTGCACCAGCATGCCGGCTCGCTTGCCGACGTCGCCTCCTTCTTCCGCACCGGCGCCTCTACCTCTACCGTGCGCACTAACGTTGTGGTGCCACTGGATAAGTTGGTTGGCGTGGCCCATGGCAGTGACGATGTAGTGTTGACCATGACCAATGGCGCGCAGGTTACGGGTGCCGAATTGGCCCAGCGCGCGCTGGCCGAGGAGGGATTTGTCACCCTGCTCCACCCCGTAGAGGGCCCAGTGAACCTGTACCGCATGCGCCGTGGCGCCACCTGGAAGCAGTTCATGATGGCCGCGGCGGAAAATCCCACTTGCCCGGTCAAGGGATGTAATAAGCCTGCCGATGAGTGCCAGGTCCACCACATCTTCAGTTGGGCCGGCGGCGGGTGGACCAATGCGAAGAACCTCACCACCGCCTGCGCCTATCACAACGGCCGCAATGACGACCATCGCACCGGCCCGCCGCGCAATGGCCGCTTCGAGCGCACCGCCCGCGGCGTTCGCTGGGTTAACCCTTGGGATCCGCCCCCACCGGACCTCGTCGATACCGGGCCCACGAATACGACCACCGCGTAGACTAGACCTATGTCCTCACGCCAGCCCTTTTCGCAGTGGATGCCCAACTACAAATTTGGCTATATCGCCGCGTGGGTCGCGGTGGTGGTTTCCGGCATCGCGCTTTTAATCGGCCTTGTCACCGGCGGCACCCCGATGACGCTGGTGTTTTCCGGGATCGTATGTGCCTATGGCATCTTTCTCGTCGTGGTGATGCCGCGCTGGGCGCTGCGCGCAGAAGAAGAACAGGCGGCGCGTCGCCGCGCCCGCGCCGCCCGCGAGGAACTTAGGCGCTCCTAGCCATGCGCACTAAGTCGGCGACGTAGATAGCCACCGCCACGCCGATGATGCCGAAGCCGATCCAGCGGTGCGTCGAGAAGTGCTCGTGGGTGACAAAGAGCGCCCACAGCATCTGCATGATGGGGGTGAGGTATTGGAGCATGCCGATCGTCGATAAGCGCAGCGTCCGTGCGCCCTCCGCAAAGCAGAGAAGCGGCAGCGCGGTAATCAAGCCGGCGCTGACCAACAGCAGCGCGTGGCCGACGCCCTCGCTGGCGAAGGTGCCCTGGCCGCTTGTTTCTAGCCATAGGATGTAGCCCACCGCCAGCGGTGACATCACGAGCGCCTCCGCCGCGACCGAGACGGCCGAGGACACCCGGACCTGCTTTTTGAGCAGCCCATAAAAGCCGAAGCTGAAGGCTAACAACAGCGAAATGTACGGCGCTTGGCCGGTAAAGAACGTCAAGTACAGCACCGCGATGGCCGCAACGCCCACCGCTCCGGCCTGCCACGGGCGGAGCCGCTCTTTCAAAAACACCATGCCGAGGGCGACCGACACTAGGGGATTGATGAAATACCCCAGCGCCGCATCGGCCACGTGGTTGCTATTAATCGCCACCACGTAGGTGCCCCAATTGACCGTGATGAATACACCCGCGGCCGCAAGCCAACCCCAGGTGCGCTTGTCCATGCGCACCATTTCGCGCCACCGGCCGCTGAGGAACAAAAATCCCGTAACCAACACCGCGGTCCACAACACGCGATGCGCCAGGATCTCCAGCGGTGAAGCCGGCAGCAGGAGAGGGAAGAACGCGGGGAAATCCCCACATGATGTAGGCGGCGAGCGTGTAGAGCATCACAAAATAATAGCCCATTTTGACCGCCCCGCTATGATGAGCCGCATGGCCAAAAACTCCTCCTTCGTCCACCTGCACAACCACACCGAGTTTTCCATGCTGGACGGCATGGCCAAGGTCGATATGCTGGCAGACGAGGTGGTCCGCCAAGAAATGCCGGCCGTCGGCATGACCGACCACGGCAATATGTATGGCTCTGATGCCTTCTACCGCCGCATGACCGGCGCCGGCGTCAAGCCCATCATCGGCATCGAGGCGTATATGGCGCCCGAATCCCGCTTCAATAAAAAGCGCGTGCTGTGGGGCACGCCGGATCAAAAGCGCGACGACGTCTCCGCGTCCGGTGCCTACCTCCACCAAACGATGATCGCGGAGAATGCCACCGGCCTGCGCAACCTCTTTACCTTGTCTTCGCTGGCTTCCTACGAGGGCCAGTTGGGCAAGTGGCCGCGCATGGACGCCGAGCTCATCGCCGAGCATGCCGACGGCATCATCGCCACCACCGGTTGCCCCTCTGGCGACGTCCAGACCCGCCTGCGCCTCGGCCAGTTCAACGAGGCGCTGGAGGCTGCGGCCATGTGGCAGGACATCTACGGCAAGGACAACTTCTTTTTAGAGTTGATGGACCATGGGCTGGACATCGAAAAGCGCACGCGCGATGGCCTGCTAGAAATCGGCCGCAAGCTGGACTTGCCGCCGCTGGTGACCAATGACTGCCACTACGTGTTGGAGTCCCAGGCGCCGGCGCATGAGGCGATGCTGTGCGTGCAGACCGGCAAGACGTTCATGGACCCGGACCGCTTTAAGTTCGGCGGCACCGGCTACTACATTAAGTCGGCCGCGCAGATGCGCGAGACCTGGGACGATATGATTCCAGACGGCTGCGATAACACCCTGTGGATTGCCGAGCGCGTGCAGGACTACGGCGAGATCTGGGAAGAACACACCCACGATCGCATGCCTATTGCCGACGTCCCTGAGGGCCACACCCCAACCTCCTGGCTCACCCACGAGGTCATGGAGGGCCTGCAAAAGCGCTTCCCCGGCCAGGACGTTCCGGAAGAGTATATCGAGCGCGCCAAGTATGAGATCTCCGTTATTGAGATGAAGGGCTACCCGTCCTACTTCCTCATCGTGGCCGAGCTCATTAAGCACGCGCGCTCCGTGGGCATTCGTGTGGGGCCGGGCCGTGGCTCGGCGGCCGGTGCGCTGGTCGCCTACGCGCTGACCATTACTAATATCGATCCGCTGGAGCACGATCTCCTCTTCGAGCGATTCTTGAACCCTGAGCGCCCGTCCGCACCCGATATCGATATCGACTTCGACGACCGCCGTCGCGGCGAAATGATTACCTATGCGGCCGAGCGCTGGGGCGAGGACAAGGTGGCGCAGGTGATTACCTTCGGCACGGTGAAGACCAAACAGGCCATTAAGGACTCGGCCAAGGTGCACTTTGGCCAGCCTGGCTTCCAGATGGCCGACCGCATCAACGGCGCGCTGCCGCCGGCGATCATGGCCAAGGACATTCCGCTTAAGGGCATCACGGACCCGGACCACGAGCGCTACTCCGAGGCCGCAGAGGTCCGCCAGATGGTGGAATCCGACCCAGACGTGAAGAAGATTTATGACACGGCGCGGGGCTTGGAGGGCGTCGTCAGGCAGGCGGGCGTGCACGCCTGTGCGGTGATTATGGCTTCGGTCCGGCTCATGGACCACATTCCTATGTGGAAGCGCCCGGCCGACGGCGCTTATATCACCGGCTGGGATTACCCAGCCTGCGAGGCCATCGGCCTGCTGAAGATGGACTTTTTGGGCCTGCGCAACCTCACCGTTATCGGCGATGCGATCGAAAACATCAAGCGCAACCGCGGCGAAGAAATCCACTTGGAGCAGCTGCATGCCGACGACCCCAAGGTTTCCAAGGTCTATGACCTGCTCTCGCGCGGCGATACGCTGGGCGTCTTCCAGCTCGACTCCGGCGGCATGCAGGAGCTGCTTAAGCGCATGAAGCCGACCGGATTTAAGGATATTGTGGCCTCCCTTGCGCTCTACCGCCCAGGCCCGATGGGTGTGAACGCCCACTGGGACTACGCGGACCGCAAGAACGGCCGCAAGGAAATCACCCCAATTCACCCGGAGCTGGAAGAGCCGCTCAAGGAAATCCTGGATGAGACCTACGGCCTCATCGTCTACCAGGAGCAGATCATGCGTATCTCGCAGAAGGTCGCCAACTACACGGCCGGCGAGGCAGATGGCTTCCGTAAAGCAATGGGTAAGAAGAAGCCCGAAGTGCTGGCCCAGCAGTACGACAAGTTCTGGGGCGGCATGCAAGAAAACGGCTACTCCAAGTCCGCCATGGACGCGCTCTGGGGCACCATCGAGCCCTTCGCATCCTACGCGTTTAACAAGTCTCACGCCGCAGGCTACGGCCTGGTGTCCTTCTGGACGGCCTACCTCAAGGCCTACTACGCACCGGAGTACATGGCCGCGCTGTTGACCTCGGTGGGCGATAAAAAGGATAAGTCCGCCATCTACCTTTCGGACTGCCGCCACCTGGGCATCAAGGTGCTACCGCCGTCCGTCAACGAGTCCGAAGAGGACTTCCAGGCGGTAGGAGAGGATATCCGCTTCGGCATGGGCGCTATCCGCAATGTCGGCTCGGAAGTGGTGGAATCCATCATCAAATCTCGCCACGACAAGGGCGCGTTTACCTCGTTTAGTGATTACCTGGACAAGATCGATCTCGCCGCCTGCACTAAGCGTGTGACAGAAGCGCTGATTAAGGCCGGCGCCTTCGATGACTTGAACCACCCGCGCAAGGGCCTCATGCTCATCCACGAGGACGCGGTGGATGCGGTGCAAACCACCAAGAAGGCCGCGGATAAGGGCCAGTTCGATCTCTTCGCTGGAATCGGCGGGGGAGAAGACGACGCGGCCTCCAACGCCTTTGCCTTGGATATCCCAGAAGACAACTGGGATCGCAAACACGAACTTGCCCTCGAACGCGAAATGCTGGGCCTGTACGTTTCCGGCCACCCTCTCGATGGCTTCGAGGAGGCGCTGGCCGCGCAGACGGATACCCCGCTGACCAAGATCCTCAACGACGAGGTCCATAACGGCCAAGAGCTCATCATCGGCGGCATCATTTCGGGCGTGGATCGTCGCTTCTCTAAGCGCGATGGCTCGCCGTGGGCCATTGTCACGGTGGAGGACCACAACGGCGCGCAGGTGGAAATCCTGGTATTCAACAAGGTGTACTCGCTCGTCGCCCCGCAGATTGTGGAGGACAATATCATCCTCGCGCGCGTGAACGTGAAGGTTCGCGATGAGCGCCGCTCGCTATTCTGCTCCGATATCCGCGTGCCGGAGCTGGGCCCGGGCGGTGGCGCCGGCCTGCCGCTGCGCCTGACCATGCGCACGGATCAGTGCACCATGGAAAATATTGCCCGCCTCAAGCAGGTCCTGCTCAAAAACCAGGGCGAGTCGGATGTGTACCTCGAGCTTGTCGATGGCTCCGAGTCCACCACCATGATCCTCGGCGACCACCTGCGCGTGGAGCGATCCGGCAACCTCATGGGCGACCTCAAGGCCACCATGGGTGCGGGCATATTAGGCTGAATTTAAACTCGGCGGCGGCAGGCGCCCTCCACTAATCTAGACAGCACAGTCTATAACGATGGAGGAAACCTGATGGTGAACAAGATTCGCACCACCCACGTCGGCTCGCTGCCGCGCACCCCGGAGCTGCTGGAAGCCAACCTGCAGCGCGGGGAGCTGCCGGCCGCGGAGTTTCAGGGGATTTTGGAGGCTGCGGTAGCGGACGTCGTCAAGCGGCAGCTCGATCTCGGACTCGATATCATTAACGAGGGCGAGTACGGCCATATCACCTCTGGCGCGGTGGATTATGGCGCGTGGTGGAATTATTCGTTTAGCCGCCTGGGCGGGTTGACGATGACGGATACCGACCGCTGGGAATCGGCCGAGGTGGTGCGCTCCAAGCCGGGTGAGCCGCGGCTGACGTCGTTTATTGATCGCCGCGACCGCGCGCTGTTCTCTGAGGCCTATAATGACCCGGATTCTGGCATCTTCACCGGCCGCGCCAAGGTGGCGAACCCAGAGTTCACCGGCCCTGTGACCTACATCGGCCAGGACGAGGTCGCCGCCGATGTGCGCCTGCTTGCCGACGCCCTCCCAACCGGCACCCCCGGCTTCATCGCCGCCCTTTCACCCGGCTCGGCAGCGCGCCTGACCAACCGCTACTACGACGATGAGCATGAGCTGCTTGCCGACGTCGGCCGCGCTATGCGCACCGAATATCAGGCCATCACCGATGCTGGGCTGACTGTGCAATTCGACGCACCCGACCTGGCCGAGGCTTGGGACCAAATCAACCCGGAGCCGTCGGTGGAAGACTTCCGCGGTTTCATTCGCGAGCGCATCGATGTGCTCAATGACTCCATCTCTGGCCTGCCCAAGGAACAAACGCGCCTGCATATCTGCTGGGGCTCCTGGCACGGCCCGCACGTTACCGACGTGCCCTTTGCGGATATCGTCGAGGAAATCCTGCGTGCCGAGGTCGGCGGTTTCTCCTTCGAGGCCGCTTCGCCGCGCCACGCGCATGAGTGGCGCGTGTGGCAGGACCATGCGCTGCCGGAAGGCACTGTGATTTACCCGGGCGTGGTCTCTCACTCCACCAACGCGGTAGAGCATCCGCGCCTCGTGGCCGATCGCATCATCCAATTCGCCGAGGTGGTCGGCCCAGAAAACGTCATCGCGTCGACCGACTGTGGTCTGGGCGGCCGCTTGCACCCCCAGATTGCTTGGGCGAAGTTGCAGTCCTTGGTCGAGGGTGCGGAGATTGCTACCCGCGAACTCTTCTAAAACGCACAAAGCCGCTCCGGAGTTCCGGAGCGGCTAAATTATTTAGTGCTTAGAAGCGCACGCCCAACTGCTTGAGGGCATTCTTCATCGGCTCCAGCACAGCGGGGTTCACCTTGGCAACCATGGTGAAGGCCTGCAGCAGCGCGGCAACGAGGCTGGTAGCCACGGTAACCCAGCTCATGACCTCGAGGAACTTCTCTGGGGAGGAAGAACCCCAGATGGGAAGCTTCTTGAGCGCCTCGATCTGGTGCGCCTCTGCCTCCTCGGCCACGCAGTCCGGCTCCTTCGGCATTCCGGAAGAGCCGTAGCCGTTAGCCAGGCCCTGCATGAGCTCCTGCGGGGTGCGGGCGGAAGATCCGAGCTCGCCGCTCTCAATCTTCTTGAGGTGCTCTTCCTTGGCGTTGTCGACCTCGGCCTGGCATTCAGCCGAAATCTCCTTCGGCTTATCTTCTGCGGCAGAAGCGGTAGCTGGTGCAACGAGGCCCGCTGCCACGGCGGTGGCGGCGACGAGCGAAGTGTTGAGACGGTTGCGCATGGTTCTCCTTTAGAGTGAGAGGTATTAGCCTCAAATAATTTAGCAGGTAAACCCCGGAAGGTCTATGGCAAAAGCTTGCGCACCTGGGCCGGCAACAGTGCATAGAACTCGTCGACGGTCTTCGGTAGGAAGGCCAGCGCCCCGCCAATCAGGGCGCCAAGACCTACCAAACCAGCCACGATGCCCACGCCGGCGGCGACGCTGCTGCCGTTGCTGCTGTTGCTGGAACCGTCGGAGCTGCCGGATGCGGTAGGGGAGTCGGCGTTGTCGGAGGCGTCGGCAAGCAGGTCCTTGACGGAGAACACGGTGGTGGTGCCGGATACCTCGTTGCCGGCGATGAGAAGGGCGTCCTCGGTGGGGGAATCTGCGGCGGGAACGAAGGCTAGGCCCTCTGGTCCGAGGTCGCCGGCCTGGGTGGTGGCAGCGACATCGTCCTCGTCGTAGCCGACGGAGAAATCGCGATTGTTGACGTAGGTGACAAACTTTGCCTCGGCGGGGGTGGTTACGTCGTAGACAAAGATGCCGCCCACTCGCTCTGCGCCGATGAAGGCATAGGTGCGATCGCCAACCTTGCCGATGGTCAAGGCTTCTGGCTCTGGTCCCTTGTTATCGGAGCGGTCATCGAAATCCGGATCCTCGTTATCAGCGTTGAAGTTCAGGCCGGGCATATCCTTGGTGATGTTCTCGAAGTCCGCACCGGAGTCGAAGACGACGTTGCCTTCGGCGTCGTAGATGCTAAAAGAGCGCGAGCCATAGGAATACAGGCCGTCGAAGCATTCCTTTTCTTCGTTCCAGCCAGAAGCGTTGGAGAGCTTGAGGTTGCCGGCGACCTTCTTATCCTCGATGCCCTCGGGAAGCTCGAGGTCATCGCAGACCTTGCCGTCCTTTACTAGGTCCTTGAGCTCTACTTCGTCGGTATAGCCGCCCCACTCGCGGGCATCGCCTTCGTTGGCGGTGGCGAAATAGGTCTGGCCTTCAGTCTCGAAAGCGCCGATGGAGTCCGGCATGGACAGGCCCTTGACCGGAATGGTGCGCAGCTCCGCCACGTCATCCTTATTGGATGGATCCACCGGTACCTGGGAGTGGTCCGCGATATGAGCGGGAATTACCTTTTCCACGGTGGCGGACTCGATATCGATGACCGCGATGGCGTTGTTTTCCTGCAGCGTGGCGTAGGCCTTGCCGCCCGCGGAGGAGATGTACTCCGGCTCGAAGTCCCGCGAGGGCAGGTTGTGGTGCGCGGAGGGGCTGAAGACACGGATCGAGGGGTCGAGGTCGGCGGTGTCAAAGGCGGTGAAATCGGCCGTGTGGACGTCGCCAAGCGCGGGCGCTGCGACGTCCTCGGGCAGGCTGATGACGGAAATGGAGCCCTCTGGGTCCTTGAGGTAGGCGGTGCCCTCGGCGTTGAGGGCGTCGGAAGGCTCGCCCTCGTTGGCAACCAGCGCGTGGCGGCCTTCGGCGGTGAGGTGCACGTTATCGGGCAGGGCGCCAACGCCTACGCGCCCAAGCTCCTCGCCGGTTTCGGCATTGAAGAACAGCGCCTCGCCGTTGTCGGTTTTGTCCGCCTGCTGTACCGCGGCGACGGCCAGGCCATCGGGGCGCACGGCCACGGAGTTGATTTCCTTGTCCCCGCCGGCGGAGAGGGCGCCGATCTTGCGCGGCTTAGTGGGATCGGAGGCGTCGAGGATATCGACCTCACCGGAGCGCGCATTGACGGTGAGGATGCGCTGGGACGCAGCGTGGTAGGCGACGATTTCGGCGGCGGATTTGCCCAGCACGCCGGATTCATGGGAACCGATGGGAGTCAGCTGCAGTGCCGCGTTGGGGGCGGAGTGCTCCAGCACGTTATCCACGATGTGGGCGTGGGCGGCCGGGGCACAGGCGAGGACGAGCGAGGAGGTAACGCAGAGAGAGATGCGCTTGAGCATAAGTATTCCTTTCTTGTGGTTATGTCCACTATTGCTGATGGAGGTAACGCTGCAACTAAAGGACAGTGAATTTCCAGTGAATGGGTAGACTGTCAAGACATGACTGATTCGACCATCCATGCATCCGATATCCAGCAGGCGCAGGCGCGGATTAGCTCGGAAATCGCCCCGACTCCGCTGCAATACTGCGCTCGGCTGTCGGCCGAGACGGGCTGCGAGGTCTATCTCAAGCGGGAGGATCTGCAGGACGTGCGCTCCTATAAGATTCGCGGCGCGTTAAACGGTATGTCGAATGTTCCCCAAGAGGAGCGCGGCCGGGGAATTGTTACGGCCTCGGCCGGCAATCACGCGCAGGGCGTGGCCTATGCCTGCCGCACGATGGGCATTGCCGGCAAGATTTTTGTGCCGGAGCCCACGCCGATGCAAAAGCGCGACCGCATCCTGGTCCATGGCGGCGACCAGGTGGAACTGGTGGTGGTCGGCGCCAACTTCGATGAGGCAGCCGCGGCGGCGCATGCCGACGCCGCCGAGCGCGACGCCACCTTCATCGAGCCCTTCGACGCCCGCGATACCATCACCGGGCAAGGCACGGTCGCGGCGGAGGTTCTGGCGCAGCTTTCGGCCAAGGGCAAGTCGCTCGATACCATCGTCGTTCCTGTGGGTGGCGGCGGCCTGATTTCTGGCATCACCTCCTATGTGGCGGATATGGCGCCGCAGACTCGGGTGGTGGGCATGGAGCCGGAGGGGGCGGCGTCGCTAAGAGCGGCGTTTGACCACGGCGGCCCGGTGACGCTGGAGGAGGTCGACCCCTTCGTGGATGGCGCGGCCGTCAAGCGCCTAGGCGCGCTGCCCTATGAGATTTTGCAGGCCAATCGCGAGCGCCTGAGCTTCGATACCGTGTCCGAGGGCGCGGTGTGCACGGACTTGCTCAACCTGTATCAAAATGAGGGCATCATTGCGGAGCCGGCCGGTGCACTTTCGGTGGCGGGCCTGCACCAATTGGACCTGGAACCAGGCTCGACGGTGGTGTGCGTAATTTCCGGCGGCAATAACGATGTGCTGCGCTACGCCGAAATCATGGAGCGCTCCCTGGTCCACCGCGGCCTGAAGCATTATTTCCTGGTGAATTTCCCGCAGGAGCCGGGCCAGTTGCGCCATTTCTTGCACGAGATTTTGGGCCCGACCGATGACATCACGCTCTTTGAGTACCTCAAACGCAATAACCGCGAGACGGGAGCTGCGCTGGTGGGCCTGCAGCTTAGCCGTGCCGAGGATCTCCAGGGCCTGCTAGAGCGCATGGGAGAATCCAAGATTTCGGTGCAGTACCTTAAGCCCGGCACCCCCGAGTACGAATTCCTCGTGGCCTAATGCAGAATTCTTATCGTCGCCCAGTAGGCCAGGTCGAACACGAAATTGAAATTAAGCGCTCCCGGTTTATTACCTTGATTGGTCGCGTCACCAATGAGGAAGAGGCTCGCGCGTTTATCGACGCCGCCCGCAGCCGCTTTCCCGACGCCCGCCACCACTGTTCCGCCTACGTCTATCACGTTGATGGTGCGAACCCGGTGGAGCGCTCTTCCGATGACGGCGAGCCCTCCGGTACGGCCGGAAAGCCGATGCTGGACGTGGTGAAGGGCTCCGGCATGCTCGATGTGTGCGCGGTGGTCGTGCGCTACTTCGGCGGCATCAAGTTGGGCGCTGGCGGGTTAGTGCACGCCTATGGTGGTGCGGTGAGCGAGACCATGGAGAAGGTGCGCGCAGTAACTAGGGCGCGCCGGGAGCTTTATGCCGTGGAGTGCCCACATGCGACGGCCGGGCGGGTAGAGGCGGACCTGCGCGGGCGCGGCTATGAGATAATCGATACCGCCTATGCGGCCGCGGTGACTTTTATGCTAGCCGTGCGCCCAGGCGGGCTGGACGAGCTGGAAGCTACGCTGGCAGCGATCTCGCAGGGCCAGCTCGAAGCGGCAGAGGCCGGCAGCGCGTGGGTTGAGGTAGGATCCTGACCATGACTATGCAGCAACGACCGAATAACCCCATTGCGCAGCGCAAGCAGCAGGTGCGCAAGCACTCCCGCAATGCCGTCGTATGCGTGGCCGGCGGCATTGGTGTGGGCGTAGTGCTCGGCGTGCTTTCGGCTAACTTCTGGGCTTGGATGCTACTGGGTGCCATCGTCGCCGTCGCAGGTGGCGGCTATAACTGGCTGAAGATCCAGAAAATCGTCAACGAGAACCACAACCAGTACTAGATGCCGGTACCGCAACCTAGCGGCCGCCCCGTCAGGATCGATGCCTGGGTGTGGGCCGTTCGCATGTTTAAAACCCGATCCGCGGCCGCGACCGCCGTGCGCGCCGGGCACGTGAAGATCAACGGCGAGGCCGTCAAGCCTTCCCAACAGGTGGTGCCTGGCGACCGCGTGCGCGTATGGCGCAACCACCATGAGCATGACCTCGAGGTTTTAGCGACCGTCGCTAAGCGCGTCGGCGCGCCCGTCGCGCGCACCTGCTATACGGACCACGCGCCACCGCCGCCGCCCAAGGAGTTTCTGCCGTCGGTTCCCGTGCGCCCGCGCGGCGCCGGTCGGCCGACGAAGAAGGAGCGCCGCGATATGGAGAAATTCCGCGGCGGTTTCCGGTAAGTTGCCGAAAATCCTGCGCGGCTAGTGGGCGGCGCGTAGGGCTTTCAGGCGCGCAGTAAGCCGCCGCTTGCGGCCTGGGCGGTCGCCGGATTCGGCGGTGGCCTCGATGTGTTGTTTGCCAAACTTGTTGAGCAGGAGGTCGTCGATAAGCCGCACCTGGCCGGGGCGGAAACGGTAGCGCATGGCGTCGTGGACGTGGGCAATGGCGGTATCATCCAGCAGCTGCTCAAGCTGGCCTAAGTGGCGCACGCCGTTTTGCTCCAATAGCTCCGCCAAGAAGCGGTAGTGCTCCGAGCGTGAGAGCGGGAAGCGATTGCCCAAGATGATGG
Source organism: Corynebacterium sp. ACRPJ (assembly GCF_022347345.1). NCBI lineage: Bacteria > Bacillati > Actinomycetota > Actinomycetes > Mycobacteriales > Corynebacteriaceae > Corynebacterium > Corynebacterium sp. ACRPJ. The sequence goes on along the minus strand of NZ_JAKRNC010000001.1, from coordinate 162,822 downwards.
CGAGCACGCCCGGCAGGGTCTCGGCGGTAAGCTCGACGTCCTTGTCGGTTTCTGTATCGGGGGCCTTGAGCGCGGCAATCTCATCGAATTGCTGGTCGGCGAGCTCGATAAGCCCCGCGGCCAAGGTAAAGAGACGATCTACCTCAGGTGACGGTGGGTTCGGTCCTTGCTTATAGCGGATATCGTGCTCAAACTCCGCCCACGCGTGCTGCAGGACGGTGCGAATTTGCACCTCAAAGGTCCATCCCACGTAGGCGGCGAGCTCTTCCATCGCAGCCGCGCTATCTTCGGTCACGGTAAGCACCAGGTGGTGGGAGCCGTAGCCAAAGCCACCAGAGATGCGAGTTTCGGCCGCCTTGTCTACGGAGCGTTCAACCTTAAAGGATTCACCGAAAACGTCTAGCGCCTCTGGAATTGCGGTGGAGTGATACAGGGTGACGCGCACTCCCATGACGTCGTGAATCTCGTCCCACGGCTGGGGATAGACAAACTCGCCGTTCTCGCGGCGCTTTTTGGCCTTCGCCTTCAGCGAGGGCCAGGTTTTGACGCGGGTAGACACGCGGTCAAAGATGATGCCGGCGTCATTGAGGAGGTCCTCGATGGCGGTGCGGAAGTCCACCGCGGCGGTGGGGTGGCTGCGCGCCCAGTCGTGGTACTGGTTGCTTAGCCGCGACATCCTACTTTCCGGCATGGTGCTCCTTTCATAACTCCCGCGGGAATCCGTTAGACCATACTAGCGGCCGTGGGTGGAGCACGGTGCGATGGCGGGGTACGCGCGCTACGGCATCGGCGGCCAGCTGGCGGGCATAGGTATCCGGCAGGTGGGCAAAGGCAAAGAGCGTGGCGGAGTCCGGAACTAGGTAGGTCAGGGAGTGCGATCGCAGGAGTCGGCGCATGTGCTTGTCCAGCACGGTAAAGGTCTCTGGGTGGGCAATCCAGGAGGAAATCGGTGCGCCGTGGGAGCGGACTTGCAAGCCACCGAAACGGGCGGCGGAAGGCAGCGCGCAGGCGGCGGGGCGGGTCCAAAAACGCAACCCTTGCGAATCGAGGGCGGCGCGCTGCAGGTTATGGGAGGCGTGGTTCCATGCTCGGCGCGCGGAGATATCCATGTCCGCGAGGCCGCGGTGGCTGAGCCGGCGAAAGGTCTGCTTGCCGGGAAAGACCAGCGCCATGGATAAGCTCGGGGAGAGCTGGATGGTGGCGAGGGAGTCGCAGAAGCCGTCGTCAGAAAGCCGCTGCTCTTTCAGCCAGGAACGGGCAAAGAGCGCAGGCAGCAGGTTTGCGGTGGTGGGGCGAGGCGGGCGCAGGGCGACGGTCACGGCGGTTTCTCCAGTGCGGCGGTAGGGTGCGGTCGCCTTTATTGGACTGGAGAAACCGCCGTTTGGTTCCCTGGGTGGGCCTAGAAGGGCGGCTCTGCGTCGAGCTGCAGCTCAGCAAAGAGCTTATCGGCCGGCCAGATGTCGATTTCTTGGCCCTTGGCCTGCAGCTCCTCCGCGCGCTTTTCCTTGGAGGTTTTCTTGGCCCATTCGCCCACGATGAGCAGGGTGGACTTTTTGGTGACGTTCTTTGCCACTTGGCCGCCGCGCTCGGCGATGCCCTGCCACAGCACGCCCTTATCGTAGGGCTCAAAATCACCGGTGAGGGTGACATGCTGGCCGTAGAGTGCGCCTTCCGGGTCGGCGTCTGGGTTGGGCTCTGGGATAGTGTCTGGCGTGGCAACGGCCTGCCAGGGGGCAGGACCGCTGGGCTTCTTTTTCTTGGCACCGGCTGCGCGGGTCTGGTCGCGGAAGTCAGTCCCTGCGCCGAGGTCCGCGCCGGAGGTGGGGGCGGTGTGGGCGCGCAGGACGGGCAGAATGGCCTCGGAATCGAGGCGGCCCAAGGTGAATTCGCGTGCGGTGAATAGATCGCGGATGCTGCCGGTGTGCCCGAAGCGCTCGGCCAAACGGGCGATGATTTCGCCGGCCGCACGAGCATCCTCGGTGGCGTCGTGGTGGCTGAAGTCCGGCGCAGACAGGTGGGCGGCGACGGTGGGCAGCTTGTGGTTGCGCACCGAAATAACCTTGGCCTTGGAGGCATCGCGGGACAGCGCGAGGGAGCAGGCCAGCGGCACGGTGGGCACCTCGGCACCGGCAGTAAGGAGGCCGGAGCGCAGTGCGGTGGAATCGAACTGGGCGTTGTGGGCGACAAGCACGTCGCCGCCGAGGAAATCGAAGAGCTCCTTGGCGACGTCGGCAAATGCCGGCGCCCCTTTCACATCGTCCGCGGTAATGCCGTGGATGGAGACGTTGATATCGGCAAAGTGCTCTAGGCCTGGTGGAGGAGTGCACAGCCAGGACTGGGAGTCGGTCTCCTGGCCGTCGCGGAAGCGCACCGCGCCAATTTGGCAGATAGAGCCCCAGTTGTCGTTGGCCGTTTCCACGTCCACGGCAATGAAATCAAGGCCGGGGATGGTGGCGGCGGAAGAGGGTGCTTCGCCCCGCTGTGCGGCGGAAATGGCGCGGGCGACTGCCTGCGGGTCTTGGTGCGGGGCGAAGGCGATAGTGCCGGCGGCGCCCAGGTCGAGGGCGCCGAAGCCGGTGGCAGTCGGTTCACTCACGCGCACGGTGTCGATGGACTCAAGCGGGATATCCTGCGTGGCGGAGGCGCCGAGGCTGGTAGCCAGCAGGGTGCGGTGGAGCACGAGTTTATCCGCTGTGACATCGATGAGTGCGCCGTGCGCGGGAAATGACACGAGGGGCCTTTCTCTAGGAATCGAAAACGGGCGGTTCAATCTGACGCAGAATCAGCGTTGAACGCGGCTGCACCGTGATCGTACCCTCTGCCTCAATGAGGGTTTCCTCCGCGGGGTAGCCGCCGGAATCGGCGGTATCGACCATCAGCCGCCACGTGGCGCCGAGATCCTTGGTGGGCAGGGTGAACTCGATTTCGCCGTCGTGGGAGTTGAAGATCATGATGAAGGAATCATCGGTGATGCGCTCGCCGCGGGCGGTCGTTTCCGTAATCGCATTGCCATTGAGGTAGACCATGAGGGCGCGGCCGAAGTCGTGGTCCCAGTCGTCCTGGGTCATCAGGCGGCCCGAAGGAACCAGCCAGGCGATATCGCGTTCCTTGACGTCCGCGCCGAGCGGGCCGCCGGCGAGGAAACGCTTGCGGCGGAAGACGGGGTGGTGGTTGCGAATGGACAGCACGCGCTTGGTAAAGCCCAGCATTGCGGCGGATTTTTCTTCCTCCAGCATGGACCAGTCCATCCACGACAGCTCGTTGTCCTGGCAGTAGACGTTATTATTTCCGTCCTGCGTGCGGCCGAATTCATCGCCGTGCGAAAGCATAGGAGTGCCCTGGGAGAGCAGGAGAGTGGTCAGGAAGTTGCGGGCCTGGCGGCGGCGCAGCTTGCGGATATCGTCGTTATCGGTGGGGCCTTCCTCGCCACAGTTCCAGGAGCGGTTGAAAGATTCGCCGTCGCGGTTGTCCTCGCCATTGGCCTCGTTGTGCTTGTCGTTATAGGAAACAAGATCGCGCAGGGTAAAGCCATCGTGAGCGGTGATGAAGTTGATGGAGGCGGTGGGGCGGCGGTCATTATCGGCATAGAGATCCGAAGAGCCGGTCAAGCGGGAGGCGAATTCACCCAGGGTAGCGGGCTCGCCGCGCCAGAAATCGCGCACGGTATCGCGGTACTTGCCGTTCCATTCGCTCCAAATCGGCGGGAAATTGCCCACTTGGTAGCCATCGTGGCCGATGTCCCAGGGCTCGGCGATGAGCTTAACCTGGCTGACAATGGGATCTTGCTGTACTAGGTCGAAGAAAGTAGCGAGCTTATCGACGTCGTCAAGCTCCCGCGCCAACGTCGCCGCCAGGTCGAAGCGGAAGCCATCGACGCGCATCTCCGTAACCCAGTAGCGCAGCGAATCCATAATCAGCTGCAGCGAGTGCGGGTGGCGGACATTGAGGGAATTGCCGGTGCCGGTGTAATCCATGTAGTGGGCCTCATCGCCCTCGACGAGGCGATAGTAGGCGCCATTGTCGATGCCGCGGAAGGCAATGGTCGGGCCCATGTGATTGCCCTCGGCGGTGTGGTTATAAACCACGTCGAGGATGACCTCGATGCCGGCCTCGTGGAAGGCGCGAACCATGGTCTTGAATTCGGAGACCACCTCGCCCGGCTTCTTGGCAAAGGCATAGTCATGGTGCGGGGCGAAAAAGCCGAAGGTGTTATAGCCCCAGTAGTTGCGCAGCCCCAGGTTGCGCAGACGATCGTCCTGCAGGAATTGGTGGACGGGCATGAGCTCAACGGTGGTAACGCCAAGCTCTTTGAAGTAGTTAATGACGGCGGGATGGGCCATGCCGGCATACGTGCCGCGGAGCTCTTCCGGCACGTCCGGATGGGTCATGGTCATGCCCTTGACATGGGTTTCGTAGATAACCTTTTCGTTATCGGGAATATGGGGGCGGTGGTCGCTGCGCCAGTCAAAGAAGGGGTTGATGACCACAGACAGCATGGTGTGGCCCAGCGAGTCTTCTTCGTTGCGGCCGGTGCCGGGTTCCTCAGCATGGATGTCATAGGAGTAGAGGGAAGCATCGCCGTCGAATTCGCCGTCGAACGCCCGGGCATAGGGGTCTACAAGGAGCTTGGAAGGGTCGCAGCGCAGGCCGTTTTCTGGTTCATAGGGGCCATAGACGCGGTAGCCGTAGCGCTGGCCAGGGGTGACATTGGGGAGGTAAATATGCCACACATGGGCGGTGACCTCCGACATTTCGATGCGTTCCTCGGTGCCTTCTTTGTCGATGAGGCAGAGCTCGACCTTGTCGGCTACCTCGGAAAACAGAGCAAAGTTGGTGCCGGATCCGTCAAAGGTGGATCCCAGCGGGGTGGGTTTGCCGGGCCAGATTTGGCGGCCGTAGCGCTCGGTGGGCGTGGGGACTGCGTCCATGGCGGGAGTGTTCATGCCCACGAGCATAACCACTTTCTAGGCGCCGGCGCCGTGTGTAAGTCCAGCGTTAATAATGCGTACGCCGCGAATGAGGTCTGCGCGATAGTCTGCGGCGGGAGTCTCGCCGGTGGTTTCTGCAAGCTGGCGTTGGGACTGTTCCATCAAGGTGGCGCCGAGCACGAGGTGAATGGCGGAGAGCGCGGCAGCGCGGTGGGCGCTGTCGGCAGCGAGGGTGCTGCGCGTGGCGGCAGCGGTGAAGGCCGCCAAGAGGCGGTCCCAGGCAGGAGCCTGCGGGAGGGAGAGGCCGGCAATGACTACCTCGGCGCCGTCGCGGCGGGCGAGCAGCAAATCACGAAGATTGAGGCTGATATCCTCGAGCGACTCCCCAGAAACGGGGGAGGTAATGTCTTCCGCTAGGGCTGCAATGAGCGCTTGCTTATTGGCAATGTGCCAGTAGAGCGCGCCGGGGGCGACGCCGAGGGAGGAAGCAACGCGGCGCATGGTGACGTCGCCAAGCCCGTAGGTATCAAGCAGGGAAAGAGCGGCGTCGATAATACTCTCGCGGTTTATGTGCACCTTGGCAATTGTACGGACTTGGCCGGGCGGGACGGTAGTTCACAGGTTCTTTTAACGGAGTCTCAATGTCATTTCCATCGTCGGGTTGTTAGTATTGCGAAGACAAATAAGAGGCCGCCCTTGGGGTGGCTTCACATTCGCAAGATTGATTCAGGAGCTTTCCCTTGTCCTTTTTGACCCCTGCAAAGAAGTCCCTCATCGCAGTTGCGCTGGTTACCCCGCTGGCTTTGGCTGCGTGTGGTTCGGATGACAATGACGATTCCAAGAAGGCTGCCGCCACCACGGCATCCAAGTCTTCTGAGGATAAGTCTGCAGATAAATCCGAGGACAAAGATGCCGATAAGTCCAAGGACAAGGACAAAGACAAAGACAAAGATAAGGACAAGGAAAAAGAAAAGGATCAGAATAAGGACGGCGAAAACAAGGACGCCGCCGCAGGCGCAGAAGGCCAGGAGGGCGAGGACGGCGCTGGCGAGGGGCCAGATCAGCTGGCTAACCCGCTGAACAATGGTGAAGATCCTTTCGCTGGCGCGAAGGATATCAAGCCGATCGAAGGCGGCCAGGACGCTAATGATGGCGATAAGCAGGCCATCGAGCAGCTGGTTCGCGGCCAGCACGAGATCGATAACGTGAAGGAATACTTCAACTACATGCCGCAGCACGCCTGCCAGGCAGTCCGCGATGAGCAGTCCCAGGAGTTCGGCCAGTACCAGCAGTACGTCGATAGCCTGCCGAACCAGTCCTTCGCCGAGTATGCCAACACCATGCGCCAGCAGGGCGGTGGCAACGCCGAGGTAGAGAAGTTCGCTAGCCAGTTGGAGTCCATCCCGCAGTCGACCAAGCTGCAGTCCGTCAACGACGTTGTGGTCAATGGCGACGATGCTTCTGCAACCGTGAGCGTGTCCAACTCCGAGGGCACCGAGACCTCCACGGTCCGCTTCCGTCGAGAGAACGGCAACTGGACCTTCTGTAACTAAGTTGGCTCTGTTAAAGCGCCGGTTACCCCGCACCCTAGGTTTTGGTGCGGGGTTACTCGCGTGTGCGCTCCTGGTGTATGGCGTGGCCGGTGCGCTGTGGGGGCTTTTCCGGCCGACGCTTACCGGCCATGAGGTAGACGATGGTGGCTATGCCATCGATGCGATGGGAAGCGTTCAGTTCATCGCCTTTATTACCTTTGCCCTCATTACCGGCCTGCTTGGTTTGTTCTTGGGGTTGGGCGCGTATCTCCGCCGGCAGGGGCGGGGCTTGTCGATGCTCCTGTGGGTCGGCGTGTGTGCCCTGGCTGGGGCGGCGTCGTTTTATGTCTTTGGCGGGGTCACCGCCACGCATCCGCCAGAAAACCCAGGGGAAGTCGTAGAGTTTGCGCCGAATTTCTCCCCGGCTATCTCGTGGGCGGTAGCGCCCTTTATGGCGATGTTTGCCTATTGGTCCACGGCCTTTGTCAGCGCCGATGAAGATTGGTGATGTGCGCGTCTAGGGCCATTCGACGGGGGAGGCGCCGGTTACTTCGTGCGCGATGTCATCGATGCCGTGCAGGATGTGCTTGAGTCCGCGGCCGATGGCGCTAAATAGTTGCGGCCGGGTAAGTCCCGCGGCGGTAATGGTGGCGGCATCCATCCGCACTTGTAGGCCCTCGGAGGTGTGGTGGCAAAATGCCACGGCGCCGTGGTGGGCGCGATTCCAGTCATTGCAAATGAGAAAAAGCCGGGTAAATTCCGCCTCGTCCAGGCTGGGGTCCCAATGCCCCTTGATAATGAGGCTGGGGCCATTGTCCAGTGCAAAGGCGAAAAGGACATCATTGACCCAGGCGTAGATGGCGGTGGCGCCGTCGCTTTGGAAGCGCTGGATGCCAATAAGCGGCAGGATCTCGGACAGGCTGTCGAGGGTGAAGGGTTCCAAGGGGGCGTCGGCAAGCGGGGCAAGCTCCGGTGAGGCTTCGCGCACGAGGCCGGGATGGGATTGGGCGAGCAGATCCATGAGGACCTCCGCATTGCGCAGCGCCGGTAGGAGGAATGCCGCGAGCTGTTCGCGGCTGGGGGAGGTATCGGCAGGCAGATAGCTATGGCCGGACACGCTCACGCAGTCAGGCTGGTCATAATCAACCACGACGGCCGGGGAGAGGCAATCGTGGTTCCACTCGTTGGCTAGGTGTGCGAGCTCGGAGATCTCGCTGAGATCGACGCCGCCGCGGGGGCTGGTGTGCAGGTGGAGCACTGGTTCTTCCAGCTGGTCTATAAAGATGAAGGTGGAGCCACCGGCCGCATGCGGAACGAGAAGCTCGCCAGTAGGCAGCGCCCAGCAGGACACGTCATTATCGCGGGCAATGGTGCGGGCATGCGCGAGCAGAAGAGAGGGTTCAATCTCGCTCATCGCTGCCACCACCTTGAAGCTGTGTTGACATCGAGTCTATAGCCCAAACCGTCCCCCTCGCTGGCGTTTGACCATTAGGATATTGGTTTAATAACAGAAATCCGATAGGGAGAAAAGGATCCGGGAATGCTTCGTACCATCGATCTGCGTGGCCAAGAGCTGCGCCCCGCCCAGCTGCGGCGAGTTTTGCCGCGCGGTGGCACCGACGTCGCCGCCGTGGTGGACAAGGTGGCGCCGATGGTTCATCGAGTACGCCACGAAGGCGCTGCGGCCGCCTTGAACTTTGGCGAGCAATTCGATGGTGTGCGCCCAACCCACCTGCGGGTGCCCCAAGCGGAGTTGGAGAAGGCCGCTTCCGGCCTAGACCCGCAGGTGCGCCAAGCGATTGAGGTTTCCATTGAGAGGGTCCGCAAGGTTCACGCCGAGCAAAAGCCGGCCGCGCACACCACCGAGCTGGCACCAGGTGCCACGGTGACCGAGGTCTTTCGCCCCATCGAGCGCGTTGGGCTATACGTGCCGGGAGGCAAGGCGGTCTATCCGTCCTCGGTGATTATGAACGCCGTGCCAGCGCAGGCGGCCGGCGCGGAAAGCTTGGTGGTAGCCTCGCCGCCACAAAAGGAATTCGGCGGTCTGCCGCACCCCACGGTGCTAGCCGTGTGCCAGATGCTGGGCGTAGATGAGGTCTGGGCGGTAGGAGGTGGCCAAGCCATCGCGCTGATGGCCTACGGCGATGATGACGCCGAACTAGCCCCGGTGGACATGATTACCGGTCCTGGAAATATCTTCGTCACCGCAGCCAAGAGGTTGGTGCGCGGCGTGGTGGGCACTGATGCCGAGGCCGGGCCGACCGAAATCGCCATTATCGCTGATGACACCGCGAATCCGGTGTATGTGGCCTATGACCTCATCTCCCAGGCCGAGCATGATCCGATGGCCGCGAGTGTGCTCATTACGGCATCTCCAAGCCTGGCTCAGCGTGTGAAGGAGGAGGTAGAAGCGCGCCACGGCGCCACCGCTAATGCGCAGCGGGCGGCCGAGGCTCTAGGCGGCGAGCAATCCGGAATTGTGCTGGTCGATTCCCTGGATGCAGCGGTGGCGGTGGCCAATGCCTATGCCGCTGAGCACCTGGAGATCCACACCGCAGAGCCCGGCGCGGTGGCCGAGCGGATTAAGCACGCCGGTGCCATCTTTGTAGGGGACTTTGCTCCAGTGCCGCTCGGAGATTACGCGGCCGGCTCCAATCACGTATTGCCCACCTCCGGTACGGCGCGCTTTTCTGCCGGCCTTTCTACCCATACCTTTATGCGGCCGGTCAACCTTATTGATTATGACCGAGCTGCGCTGGAAGAGATTGCCCCGCACGTTATCGCTTTTGCGGAGGCCGAGGGGCTACCCGCCCACGGTGAGGCTATCCGCGCCCGATTCGAGGAGAATTAAATGACGCACTTGAATGATCTTCCCCTGCGCGAGGAGCTGCGCGGCAAGTCCGCCTATGGGGCGCCGCAGCTCCACGTGGCCTACCAGCTCAATACCAACGAAAATCCCTATCCTCCCTCGCAGGCGCTAGTGGATGACTTGGTGGCGGAGACCCGGCGCCTTGCCACCACACTCAATCGCTATCCGGAGCGCGATGCGGTGGAGCTGCGCCAGGCCCTAGCGGCTTATATCACTGAGCAAACCGGCGTGCGCGTGGGCTCTGAACAGGTATGGGCGGCCAATGGCTCGAATGAGATTTTGCAGCAGCTGTTGCAGGCATTCGGCGGTCCGGGCCGCAGTGTGCTCGGTTTCACCCCGTCCTACTCCATGCACCCTATCCTCGCGGATGGGACTCACACGCAGTTTGTGGAGTGCCCACGCGATGAGAATTTCCGCATTGATATGGACCGGGCGCTCGCAGCCGTGGCGCAGCACCAGCCGGATATCATCTTTGTGACTACGCCGAATAACCCCACCGGCGGGGTGACCAGCGTGGACGATATTGCCGCGCTTGCCGACGCCGCCCCGGGCATCCTCATCGTCGATGAAGCTTATGGCGAATTTTCTTCCTCGCCTTCTGCGGTGACGCTGCTGGATAAATACCCTACGAAGCTGGTGGTCTCGCGCACCATGTCTAAGGCCTTCGACTTCGCGGGTGGCCGCCTCGGCTATTTCGTGGCGGACCCGGCCTTTGTGGAGGCCGTAATGCTGGTGCGCTTGCCGTACCACCTATCCGTGCTTTCCCAAGCAGCGGCGACGGTGGCGCTGCGCCATAGTGCGGATACGCTCGCCACCGTGGAAAAGATTGCCACCGAACGCGAGCGGGTGGCCGCTCGCTTGCGCGAATTGGGCTATACCGTCCTGCCTAGCGAATCTAATTTTCTCTTCTTCGGCCGCTTTGTTGACCAACACCGCGTGTGGCAACAGTTCTTGGATAAGGAAGTGCTCATTCGCGATGTTGGCATCGCAGGCCACCTGCGCATGACCGTGGGGCTGCCAGAGGAAAATTCGGCCTTTTTGGCCGTGGCCGAGGACCTTGCGGATACGGTAGTGGCTGATTCCCCGGTCGTAGATGAAAGGAGCGAAGCATGAGCAACCGCGTAGGGCGCGCCCAGCGCGCGACGTCGGAATCGCAGATTTCTGTGGTCATTGACCTTGATGGCACGGGACAAAGCGATATTTCCACCGGACTGCCTTTCTTTGACCACATGCTCACGGCCTTTGCTACTCATGGCAGCTTTGATCTCACCGTGCAGGCTGAGGGCGATGTGGAGGTAGATGCCCACCACACTGTGGAAGATACCGCCATCGTGCTCGGCACCGCGCTGCGTAAGGCGGTGGGGGATAAGGCCGGCATTCGCCGCTTTGGCTCCCAGCTTTTGCCCATGGATGAGGCCTTAGTGGAGGCGGTGGTGGATTTTTCTGGGCGCGCCTATTTTGTCATGAACGGCGAACCAGAGAACCTGCAGTGGCAGACCATCGGTGGGCATTACGCCACGGTGATCAACCGCCACTTCTTTGAAACGCTCGCCACCCACGCTGCGGTAACGCTCCACCTCAACGTGCGCTATGGGCGCGATCCGCATCACATTACGGAAGCGGAGTTTAAAGCCGTAGCGCGTGCGCTGCGCGGTGCGGTGGAATTCGACCCCCGCCAGACTGGAATTCCATCGACGAAGGGAGCACTCTAGAACGCATGCACTTTATGATCTTGGTCCTCTTCCTCGTAGCAGGCATGTTGGTGGGAGGCGCATGGTCCGCCTACCAACAGGGGTCGAAGGCAATGACAGTAGTAGCCTCTCTTTTGGCTGCGATCACCGTAGTAGCGGCAATCTCGTGGATGGTAGGAGCGTTTGGTAAATGAGCACAACCCAAGAAACTAATATCTGGAAGGTTCCGGGGTATACCCCGACCATGTTGGCCATCGCCGCAGCCTTCGGTGCTTGGTCCATCCTCCTTCCAGTGGTGCCGCTAGCGGTCATTGACTCCGGCGGCTCAGCGACCTTGGCGGGCTCATCCACGGGCATCTTCATGGCCTTTACCGTGCTGACCCAGATCATCTCCCCGTGGCTCCTACGTCGGTGGGGCTATCGCCGCGTGATGGCACTGTCCGCTTTTACCCTGGGTGTACCTGCCTTTGGTCACCTCTTGGGTACCGATGCTTGGGTTGTCCTGCTCTTTTCCGCACTGCGCGGCGTGGGCTTTGGTGCGCTGACCGTTTCTGAGTCCGCGCTCATTGCGGAACTGGCGCCCGTACGCCTGCTGGGCAAGGCTACCGGCATGATTGGTGTTTTCACTGGCCTGGGACAGATGGTCTTTTTGCCACTGGGATTGATCATGGCGGAAAAGCTGGGATATGCCTCGACGTATATCACTGCCGGCATCATTGGCTTCGTGGGCTTTGGTATGTGCCTGCGCATTCCCAAGATCAAGGTCACGCTCGCCTCCGATACCGAAGAGGAGCCGAACCTTATCCGCGTTCCTACGTGGAAGCTAGTGCTCGTTCCTGCGTTGGCGCTAACGACGTTTTCTATGAGCTATGGCGCCGTATCATCCTTCCTGCCGCCGGCGGTACAAGAACTCGATGCAGAGCGCGGCGCCAGCTTGGCCGGCATCATGCTGTCCATCGTGGGTGGCGCGGCCATGATTTTCCGCTACTTCGCCGGCATGGTGGCAGACCGCGTGGGCACGCCCGGCCGGCTCTATATCCCCGGCCAAATCATGGCCATTGTGGGTGTGCTCGCCATTGCCGTTCCTCTCTACCTTGACGGCTCCGTATGGTGGCTCGTGCTGGGCGCCTTCCTCTTCGGCGGTGCTTTTGGTATTGCGCAAAATGAGGCCCTGCTGTCGATGTTTGACCGCCTGCCGCGCGAGCGCGTCTCGGAGGCTTCTGCCATCTGGAATATCTTCTATGACGGCGGCACCGGCTTGGGCTCGACCCTCTTGGGTGCCTTGGTTGCCGGCTACGGCTATGCGGGGGCTTTTGGGGCCGGCGTGGTCATCCTCGTTGCCGGCGTTGTGATGACGTTGGCAGATTTTGTTCTCGGGCGCACCCGCGTGAGTGAAACCAACGATATCCGGACGCGTCTGCGTCGCATGCGTAAGGTATAGCCCATGGCAAAGACGGTCGCATTATTGGATTATGGCGCGGGCAATGTGCGCTCAGCCCAGCGCGCGCTGGAGCGGGTGGGCGCGGACGTCACCGTTACCGCGGACCCCAAAGAAGCGGTGGACGCGGACGGTCTGCTTGTCCCTGGCGTGGGTGCCTTTGCTGCCTGCATGCGCGGGCTACGGGCGGTGCAGGGCCCTCGGGTCATCGGCCAGCGCTTGGCAGGGGAGCGGCCGGTGTTGGGCATTTGCGTAGGCATGCAGGTGCTTTTCGACGCCGGGGTGGAACACAACATCAACTCCACCGGCTGCGGCGAGTGGCCCGGCACCGTGGAAAAGCTGCAGTCTGCGGTGCTGCCGCATATGGGGTGGAATACCGTTGAGGTACCCGTCGGCAGTGATATGTTTGTCGGATTAGCTGAAGACGAGCGGTTTTATTTCGTGCATTCCTACGGCGTTCGCCGGTGGGAATTGGAAACGGAGATTACCCGCCCGCCGCAGGTGAGCTGGGCCGAGCACGCGGGCGATAAGTTCGTCGCGGCGGTAGAAAACGGTGCCCTGTGGGCGACTCAATTCCACCCTGAGAAATCCGGGGACGCCGGTGCTCAGCTTTTGGAAAACTGGATGCGCACGCTCTAGGTAGGATGAAGGATATGACTTTTACGCTTTTGCCAGCAGTCGATGTATCTCAAGGCCAAGCCGTGCGCCTAGATAAAGGCGAAGCAGGCACCGAAACCTCGTATGGTTCCCCGCGCGATGCCGCACAAAAGTGGCAGTCCCAAGGCGCGCACTGGCTGCACTTTGTGGATTTGGATGCGGCTTTTGGCCGGGGCTCCAACCACGCAGAAATGGCGACGATTACCCGCGAGCTGGGCGTAAATGTGGAGCTTAGTGGCGGCATCCGGGATGATGCCGCGGTGGAGCGCGCGCTGGCTACCGGCGCGCAGCGCATTAGTATCGGCACGGCTGCTCTAGAGCAGCCGGAATGGGTCGAGGACATCCTGGCGCGCTACGGAGATAAGGTCGCCGTGGATCTTGCCGTGCGCGAGGAAGGCGGCGAATGGCGTACCGCCGGCAATGGCTGGGTCTCCGATGGCGGCGATCTGTGGGAGGTACTCGAGCGCCTGGATGCAGCCGGCTGCCAGCGCTTTGTGGTGACAGATGTGTCTAAAGACGGCACGCTCACCGGACCTAATATTGAGCTCCTGCGCGAGGTGGCGATGGCAACGGAGGCAAAGATCACCGCCTCTGGTGGCATTTCTAGCGTGGAAGACCTGCGCGAGCTCGCGCTTTATGTAAATGAGGGCATCGATTCCGCCATTATTGGCAAGGCCCTGTACGAGGGGAATTTCACCCTCGACGAAGCACTCGCTGCGGTGGCCGAGGTAGAGCCGCTGCCGGCGGAAGAAACCATTGACCCTTTCGATCCTGAGGACAACTAAGTCATGATGGAACCCCGCGAGTTGGTGGCCTTCGCGGAGGCGGCCGTAGACCAAGTAGAACCCATTTTTCGCTCCGGCCTCGGAGCTGCGCCCGCCCGTTTTAAGGGGCAGGGAGATTTCGCCACCGAGGTAGACCTCGTCATCGAGCAACAGCTGCGCGATATCTTGACCCAGATGACCGGCATCCCGGTCTATGGAGAAGAATCAGGCGGCAGCGTGCTCGATACCGTGTGGGTGGTAGATCCGATTGATGGCACCGCAAACTACTCTGCCGGAAACCCCATGGCCGGCAGCCTAGTGGCGCTCATTCATGAGGGTGCGCCCGTTGCCGCGGTATCTGACTTCCCGCTCCTGGGGCGCCGTCTGGTCACCTGCGATGGCTCCCCACTGCGCTCAGTAGGTGGGCCTGCCACTGGCTTCGGTGGAGGGGACGAAGCAATGGGATTTGATGAAGCACGTGGTCACGTGGGCTGTTCTTCCCACCTGCCCACCGAGATTTTCCACGAGCTGCGCGAGACCGGACTGCGCCCGCGAATGACCGGTTCCGTAGGACTTGATAATGCCTTCGTTGCGCAGGGAGTGTTCGATGGCGCAATTAACTTCTCCCCGCACCCATGGGATAACGCCGCGGGAGCGCTGCAGATTCAGGCCGCTGGTGGCGTTGTCACCGATCCGGAAGGAAATCCGTGGACTGCGCAGTCGCGCGGCATGGTGGCAGGTACCCCGCAGGTTCATGCCACCATCGTGGATATCTTGTCTCGTCATACCGGTACTTTTCACCGCTAAGACTAAATACCCGAAAAGGAGGCGGCCGCCATGGCTGTAGCCGTACGCGTGATCCCCTGCCTAGACGTGGACCAAGGCCGCGTGGTCAAGGGCATCAACTTTGACAACCTGCGCGATGCCGGCGACCCAGTGGAGCTGGCCGCGCGTTATGACGCCCTAGGAGCCGATGAACTTACCTTCTTGGATGTCTCTGCTTCTACGCAAGGCCGTTCCACCATGCTCGAGGTCGTGCGCCGCACTGCGGACCAGGTATTCATCCCCTTGACGGTGGGTGGTGGAGTTCGCAGCGTTGATGACGTCCGGGAATTATTGCGCGCCGGGGCAGATAAGGTCTCTGTAAACACCGCGGCCATTAAGAATCCGGAACTGCTGCGCGAAATGGCTGAGATTTTCGGGGCCCAATGCATCGTGCTGTCCGTTGATGCCTGCCGTTGCCACGAAGAGTATGCGCCATCCGGCTTTGAGGTCACCACGCACGGCGGTACGGAATCAGCCGGGATCGACGCTATCGAATGGGCGCGCCGTGGCGAAGAACTCGGCGTAGGGGAGATCCTCCTCAACTCGATGGATGGCGATGGCACAAAGCAAGGGTTTGACCTTGAGTTGCTGCGCGCCGTGCGTGCAGCGGTGACCGTTCCCGTTATCGCCTCTGGTGGTGCGGGAAACGCCGCAGACTTCCCACCGGCCGTTGCAGCCGGCGCCGATGCCGTCTTGGCAGCAAGCATTTTTCACTTCGGTGAGGTAGAAATCAGCGACGTGAAAGACGCCCTTGACGCTGCGGGCTACGAGGTGCGCCGATGAGTAGCCCGGGCGACTTTGAACTTCACGGGGACATCGCCAAGCAGCTCAAGCGCAATGACCAAGGCTTGGTGCCGGCCATTGCCCAAGCTGAGTCTGGTGAAGTGCTGATGATGGCCTGGATGGATGACCACGCCTTGGCCCATACCCTCGCCACCCGCAAAGCAACGTATTTTTCGCGCTCGCGCAATGAATATTGGGTCAAGGGAGAAACTTCTGGAAATACCCAAGAGGTGCTGGGCGTTCGCCTTGACTGCGATGGAGATACTATTCTGCTGACCGTGCGGCAGCGCGGCGGCGCCTGCCATACCGGTGACCGCACGTGCTTTGACGCCACCGATCTCCTAGGAGGGCAACCGTGAAGGCTAGACGCCTTGGACCACTACTTATCACTGTAGGAGCCATCGTAGTGTGGCTGTCCTCCCGTGCTACGTGGGTGGTAGCTGCCAGCGAAGACGACAAGGCCGGTTCTGCGGCCAATGACATCATCGGCTCGGCCTGGTCGCTGGAAATCATGGCCTTGACCCTAGTTCTGGTAGCCGGTGCCGTCGCAGGGATGGCGCTGCGGCGCGTAGGTAGGCGAGTAGTGGGCATCGTGTGCGCCCTCGCGGCCGCAGCTAGTGCATGGACCCCGGTGAGCCTGTTGACTGCGGGCGCGGACGCCGAGCGCGCCCAGAAGATCCTGCAGGGAGCCTCAGCCAATGAAAACGCCGTAGACTCTGCCCAGATTTCTGACTGGGCCACGGTAGTTTCCACCGAGGTGCATTCCCTGGGACCAATTCTGGCCCTAATAGGTGCGGCAGCGGCCCTCTTCGGTGCGGTCATGCTTGCGCGCAATCCAGGCGTGGATAAGGCGAAGGCGTCTAGCAAATACGAAACCCCGGCGGCACGACAAGCAAAGCTGGAGGAGGATTTGGAAACCTCCTCCGACTCTGGCCGCGTGATGTGGGACG
Organism: Corynebacterium sp. ACRPJ; assembly: GCF_022347345.1. Lineage (NCBI taxonomy): Bacteria > Bacillati > Actinomycetota > Actinomycetes > Mycobacteriales > Corynebacteriaceae > Corynebacterium > Corynebacterium sp. ACRPJ. Next base: position 146,385 of record NZ_JAKRNC010000001.1, on the reverse strand, counting down.
CCCTTGATAGTGATATCGATCCCACCGATATGGACAAAAAATAGCCCCGTTTCCTGTGTAATTTCCGGAACGGCACGCTAGCGGGTTAACCTAAGTGTGATTTTAATCGCCCGTGGAGGGAGGTGCTGATGCCTACGCCCATTGCCGTTGACCACCTAGTTGCAGGAGTCTTGGAGGACGTCGCTGCGCGGGAAGCTCGCGTGTCTTTCAAAGATGTGAAAGCCCGCTCGCGTGACATGGAGCCTCCCCGGGATGCCCGCGCGGCGTTGCTGCGCACTGGCTGCTCGGTCATCACGGAGCTCAAGCGCGCCGTACCCTACGGTGGCGAAATCGCACATGTTGGTTCTGCGGAACAGATGGCGGAATGGGCCCGCACCTTTGAACACTGCGGCGTACATCTCATGGCATGCCAGACCGATTTCCGCCGCTTTCACGGTTCTTTAGAAGACATGGCAGCTGCGCGTGCTGCGATTGATATTCCCATGATGTCGCGCGATCTCATCGTGGACCCTTACCAAATTCATGAAGCCCGGTGCTTTGGGGCCGATGCTATTCCATTGCAGGTTGAACTCTTAGAGCAAGCTCGCCTGGAGGCACTTTTGGACCGGGTGGAATCGCTCGGTATGACCGCGATCGTAGAGGTACGCAACTGCGCCGAGGTTGACCGCGCAATCAAGGCAGGAAGTAGCGTCATTGCCATCAATGCGTGGTCGTTGGCTTCGGATGCCATTAACCGCGAGGCGTTTAACGATATCGCCCCGGGCTTACCCGAATCCATCCTGCGCATCGCAGTAGGCGGGGTAAACAACGCGCGCAACCTGTTTCACTATGCTTCCCGCGGCGCTGATGCAGTTTTGGTGGGAGAATCAGTCATGGCTGCCCAGGATCCTACGGCGCTGGCGCGCTCTTTGGTGGCTGCCGGGCAGCATCCAGCGTGTCCCGCGCGCAAGATAGAATAAGACCCCAACTAGCTGGTGGGGTGGGGGATAAGGCACACTGGCTACGTGCACACAGAAATTCTTGCAAATATTCCGTCTCCGCCGCAGGGCGTGTGGCAGTTGGGGCCCATTCCCATTCGTGCCTATGCGCTGTGCATCATCGTGGGTATTATCGTCGCCTTGCGAATGACCTTACGCCGCTACACCGCACGCGGCGGTAACCCAGACACAGTATGGGATGCCGCCATCGTGGTCATCCCAGCCGGCATCATTGGCGGGCGGCTCTACCACGTCATTACCGATAACCAGAAGTACTTCTGCGATAGCTGCAATCCCGCGGACGCGCTGAAGATTACCAATGGCGGACTGGGCATTTGGGGCGCCGTAGCCTTGGGCGCACTAGCTTTGTGGGTGCTTTTCAAAGTGAAAAAGGTACCGCTCGGCCCCTTTGCTGACGCGGTGGCGCCAGGCCTCATCCTCGCGCAGGCGATTGGACGCCTAGGTAACTGGTTTAACCAAGAGCTCTATGGGCGCCCGACCGACGTTCCGTGGGCTTTAGACATCTATTACCGCGTCAATGAAAATGGCGGCTATGCTCCCGTTTCCGGACACTCCACGGGGGAGATCATGACCTCGGTGCACCCGACCTTCCTGTACGAGCTCGTGTGGAATGTCCTGGTCTGCCTTTTCCTCTTGTGGGCTCACAAGGCCTGGAAGTTGGGGCACGGGCGCGTCTTTGCCCTTTATGTCATGGGCTATACATTGGGCCGCTTCTTTATTGAAGGGATGCGTTCCGATGAGGCGACCCATATCTTTGGGGTCCGCGTGAATCTCATCGTGTCGCTTGTGATTTTTATCATCGCCGCGATTGTCTTCTTCGTGCTTGATAGGCACCGCCAGGGGCCAGAGTCCCCCGAAGAGGTAGATCCTAAATATTGGGCGGAGCGCCGGGATACTGATGAGCACAGCCCTGTGCACGCGGTATCTGATGGGCAGCAACCGGGCTCTTTATCGACGTAAATACTGCCCAAGTGTGCCCGGTTGGATTTGTTTTTGTGGGAAATGGGGCATTTTGGGGTGCCCGTTCAGAAAATGAACCCGAGAAATTGTGGCCCCAATCCTTTCGAAGTAGTAGGTTGGGGAGTGTTCAGTTTCCCCGACGGAATAGGCCAATAATGCTGGATAGAAGAACGAAGATTGTTTGTACTCTCGGCCCTGCCGTTGCTAGCGAGGATGGCATCTTGCGCCTCGTACAGGACGGCATGGACGTTGCCCGCCTGAATATGTCTCACGGCGAGCATGCAGACCACGAGGCGAATTACAACTGGGTGCGCCAGGCCACCGATAAAACCGGCCGCGCCGTCGGTATCTTGGCGGACCTCCAGGGCCCTAAGATTCGCCTTGGCCGCTTTATCAACGGCGAGGAGCAGTGGGATAACGGCCAGATCGTCCGCATTACCGTGGACGATATCGAAGGCACCCATGACCGCGTCTCCACCACTTACAAGGGCCTGGCGAAGGACGCCAAGCCAGGTGACCGCCTGCTGATCGACGACGGCAAGGTTGCCGTTGTTTGTAAGGAAGTCGACGGCAACGACGTCGTCTGTGAGGTCACCGAAGGTGGCCCGGTTTCCAATAACAAGGGCGTTTCCCTCCCTGGTATGGATATCTCCGTGCCGGCTTTGTCGGAAAAGGATATCGCTGACCTGCGCTTCGCTTTGAATCTCGGCGTTGACCTCGTGGCACTGTCCTTCGTCCGCTCCCCAGCAGATGTGGATAAGGTCCATGAGATTATGGACGAAGAGGGTCGCCGCGTTCCAGTCATTGCCAAGCTGGAAAAGCCTGAGGCAGTAGACGCGCTCGAGTCTATCGTGCTGGCATTCGATGCCATCATGATTGCCCGTGGCGACCTCGGTGTTGAGGTGCCGCTGGAGCGCGTGCCGCTGTTCCAGAAGCGCGCTATCCAGATTGCTCGCGAGAACGCTAAGCCGGTCATCGTGGCTACCCAGATGCTGGATTCCATGATTTCTAACCTGCGCCCGACCCGTGCAGAGGCTTCCGACGTGGCTAACGCCGTTCTCGATGGCGCTGACGCCGTTATGCTCTCTGGTGAGACTTCCGTGGGTATTGACCCGCAGAACGTCGTGCGCACCATGTCCAAGATCGTGGCTAATGCTGAAGATGGCGGCAAGGTTCCACCGCTGTCCCACGTTCCGCGCACCAAGCGTGGTGTGGTGTCCTATTCCGCCCGCGATATTGCCGAGCGCCTCAATGCAAAGGCCATCGTAGCCTTTACTACCTCCGGCGATACCGCTAAGCGCGTGGCTCGCCTGCACTCCCAGCTTCCGCTGCTGGCGTTTACGCCGGACCCAGCGGTTCGTTCCCAGCTGGCTCTCACGTGGGGTGCTGAGACCTTCTTGAGCCCGCACGTTAAGTCCACCGATGACATGATGGAAGCCATCGATGACGCATTGCTGGAGATGGACAGGTACGAGGAGGGCGACATGATTGTCGTCATTGCTGGTACCCCTCCAGGAATTGCTGGTAACACCAACATGATCCAGTGCCACCTGTTGGGTGAGACCAAGAAGTAATTTCTCTTGGCACTAGCGCCGCGACCCCTCTTTTAACGCGTTCCACGGGTCGTGGCGCTTTTCTATATCAATTTATACAAAAGTAGTTTTATATTTACCTTGCGTACACTCGGCCGCCGCTTTTTTGACATGCAGTTGCATTAGTTTATGTGTGTTCTTGTTTCAGCTTCTCTACATATTCAAAGGACAACTGCACAATGACCTAAATCAGGCCGACTTGGCCTCAGTGGCTGCGCTTACCGCCATCCATTTTCATTTAATTGTCAATAAGCGTCGACGGGGATAGGCTGAGTGCATGGCACACGAGCACCACGACCACGATCACTCCAGCACGCCGCTGCGCGCACTCTTGATTGCGCTAGGCATTACCGGCACCGTCTTCTTCGCGGAGCTGATCGGCGGCTGGTTGGCGGGTTCGATGGCGCTGATGGCGGATGCGATGCACATGCTTTCCGACGCTGCGGGGTTGATCATCGCGGTGTTAGCGGTGTTGGTTGGGCGCCGACAAGCATCGGCTCAGGCCACGTACGGCTACCGACGAGTGGAGGTGCTTGCTGCACTGGCGAACGCAGTGATGGTGCTGGCGATCTCGGTGTGGATTGTCGTCGAGGCGGTGCGCCGCCTGCAGAGCCCGGCCGAAGTGCAGGGAAAAACGATGCTGATCATCGCGGTGATCGGCCTGGTGGCGAATGCGCTATCGGCGTGGGTTCTGCACCGGCACCGCAAATCCTCGATCAACGTGGAGGGCGCGTTCTTGCACGTGTTAGTGGATATGCTCGGCTCGGTCGCAGTAATCGTGGCCGGCATTGTGGTACTGACCACGGGGTTTGTGGCGGCGGACGTGATCGCCTCCCTAGCGATCGCGGCGATGGTGCTGCCGCGCGCCTGGCAGCTCATGCGGCTTTCGGCGAGCGTGCTGCTCGAGCAAGTCCCGGCGGACTTCGACGCCAGTGCGATCGAGCCCGCGCTGCGGCAGGTCGAGGGCGTTGCTGACATCCACGACCTGCACCTGTGGAGCCTGGACGGCGTGAACGTGCTCACGACCGTGCATATCGTGCGCGACGGCACCGTCGGCACCGGCCCGCTGTTGGATGCCGCCCAGCAGGCCCTGCGCGAACACGGTATCGAGCACTCCACCATCCAGATTGAGCACCCAGAGCACGAATCCCACGAGACGGTGTGCTGATTCCCTTCTAACCTGACTTAGGCCAATTTTGTGCGGAAGTTCGCGGCCGGTGATTACTTGGATGGTGGCAGTGAGGTCGGGCGGGAATGGTACGGCGGCGTGAATGGTTTCGCCGCCAACGACGAGTTGAAAGCTGCGGTATTTCTTGAGTGTTCTCACGAGGCGTTTGATGAAGTGACCACTGCGGGTCTCCATCAGGTGGGTCACGGCTAGTGCTGCCATCACAATATTGAGATGTGCTGTGATCGAGTTTTGTTTCCTCGCATAGATTGGGCGTGCTTTCAGGTCTGATTTCGACATCCGATACGACATTTTCAATGTGGAATAGCCTGCGGTAATGCCCGATAACCTCCTGGGCGGGAAGAGCGGTCAGGTCGGTTTCATAGCCTTTAATTCCGGCTAGGGCTCGGTGTTTGGCAGCAAGAGCGTAGTTGACCTTCTTGTTCGGGGTGGAAAGATCGAAATAGCGGTTGCGCTTAATGGCGATTTCGCCGTCAACAGCGCGTTTGGCTTTTGCGACTTGCTCTTTGATTCCGCGCAGGCCGCGTCTGGCCCGATCATAGGAGTACTGGAAGTGGGTCACCGTATTCGGGGTTGTGTGTTTGCGCGCATCGCTTGCCGAGGCTTGTGTCCAGATCTGGCCGTGGGCGTAGGCTTCACCAGGGATTTCCCGCCGCCAGGTTTCACTCACCTCAGGCACGGTGGGGTTTCACCGACAAAATGTAGTGCAGACCTGCATCTATCAATGCTTGCTTGTTCGGAGGGTGTCAAGTTGTTTGTGTGTGGGGCTAGGTTTATAGGTATTTGTCGAAGCGGTCGGGGTAGGCCACGGCCATTTGGTTGATGGCTTGTTTCCAGCCGGATACTCGGGCTCCTTCCATGAGTCTGCCGGCTGTTCTTGAGACTCGTTTACCTTGCTTTGCTCTCTTGGCGGCTCGCTTGTCTTCAATATTGCAGATCATCAACCACAGCGTCTTTAGGGCTGATTCATCGTTGGTGAACTGCACCCTGTTGCGAGTAGCTTTACGCAGCTCATTGTTAAAAGATTCAATGGAGTTCGTCGTATAGATCACCTTCCTAGCTGCTGGTGGGAACTGCAGAAACGGGACAAACCGCGCCCACGCGTCCTGCCAGACCTTGACTGAGCGGGGATACTTTTCTGCCAATTCAGAGGCTTCAAATTCGTCTAAGGCAGCCTTAGCTGTGGACTCGTCCGTGGCGGTGTAAATCTTTTTCAACGCGGCCGATACGCCCCGGTGATCCCTGTAGGCTACCCATCGGTTAGCGGCACGAATCAGGTGCACGATACAGGTTTGCACCATAGAGTTCGGCCACGTTGCTTCAACTGCTTCTGGCAGGCCTTTAAGCCCGTCACAGCAGACGATAAAGACGTCCTTGACCCCACGATTGGAAAGATTGGCGCAAACCTGCGCCCAAAATGAAGCGCCTTCTTCTTTGGCGATCCACAATCCCAAAATGTGTTTGATACCGTCGAGATCTACGCCGATTGCCATGTACGCGGACTTATTGACCACTAGGCCGCCATCGCGGATTTTAATGCGCAGCGCGTCCAGGAAAATGACCGGGTAGAACTCGTCTAGCTGGCGGTTTTGCCAGACCATGACCTCATCGAGGACGGCATCGGTGACTGCGGAAATCGTCTCATGAGAAATATCGACACGCATCGCCGTTGCCATATGGTGCTGGATGTCCCTAATTGTCATCCCACCGGCGTACAAGCTAACGGTCATGTCATCGACATCGGTCAATCTCCTCGAGCCTTTAGGGACCATAGTCGGCAAGAATGTTCCAGCCCGATCCCTCGGGACATCAACGGTGACTGGCCCGTAGTTAGAATCCACGGTCTTTGGATACGACCCGTTGCGGTGATTGTCTGTTCTAGCTGCAGCTTTAGCGCTCCTGTCGCCAGACTCGTAGCCCAGGTGGGCATCCATTTCAGCGTTGAGTCCCCTGGTAATTGAGGCTTGCAACATGCCGCGAACCAGGTCGTTGGCATCCGTTGTAGACGTGCCTAGGTCATCAATCAGCTTCGCGATTTCAGGGTTAGCAAGAAGCTTCTTTTCAATCGCATCAATCTTGGCCTTATCAGCCGGATCTCGTCTCGCCACAGTAGTCATTCTGGTCCATCTCCTCATGCAGGTTAGGTACCCACACACAAACCATCAGACACTCTCTATTCCGAAGCCACTCCGGCGGCGTGGGCCGCGCACAACAAGGACCGCGATAAGCTGCAGGACATTAGCCGTGAGATGCTCGGCAGCGCCCTCGACTTGGTCATGGCCGCTGGCCACCCGTTCTACGATAATGACCACCAGAAGGTCGATACTCCCGACTATAGCTTCATGTACGAGGACGACTACGCCAAGCTTTCCGGAGGCGAGACCGACTGGAATTACTTCGAGTCCAACGATGACTTCAAGAAGATGGCGCAAGGTGACGTCAAGCCGTAGCAGAAGTATTGGGGTATCGCGCAGGTAGGTTCCACGTTGCAGAACTCCCGCTCGGGCGAGGCAAAGGCTCCATACTCGGACGAGCTTAACGACGTCGTCGATCTCCCCACCATGACGACTGGCGCCCTCAATGCGCTGGGACAGGACGAGGATGGCTTTTCCATCATGATTGAGGGCGGTGCCATCGACTGGGCCGGCCACGGAAATAACCCAGTGCGCGATATCGAGGAGACTCAGGACTTTAATAAGTCGGTTGATGCTGCCATCAAGTAGGTAGAGGAGAACTCCTCGTGGGAGGACACTTTGCTCGTCGTGACCGCGGATCACGAAACCGGTTATCTATCCGGTGCGAATGAGGCAGCGACGGACGACAACCCTGATGCGGAAGACCGCTTTAACGCCATGGAAGGCGAAAAGGGCAAGGTCGCTCGGCACGGTTGGTACTCCGGGCAGCACACCAACCAATTGGTGCCATTCTTCTTCAAGGGTGCAGGCTCTGAGGACATCATGGCTAATACCTCCGGTACGGATTCGGTGCGCGGCGATTTCATCGATAACACCTTGGTGGCCAACTTGGTCTTTGATGAGTGGTGGAATGGTGACGCCGGCTCTGCCGACGAGCCAGAGCAGCCGGGAAGTACTACTAATCCGGCGGATGATGCAGGAAAGAAGGGCAGCAGCAAGGGCTTTGCCGCAGGTCTAGCTACAGGCCTAGGAATCTTGGGCGCTGTCGTTGGCGGACTCGGTTTCCTAGCCACGCAGATGGGCGTGCTCAATATTGACCTAAAGCCCATCTATGAGCAGCTAAAGCGCGTCGGCCTGCGCTAAACAAACGGAAGTAGGCCTAACGCCACGTTAAAGTCCTGCCCTCAGCTGCAGAAGCGGAGGGGCAGGACTTTTCTTAGCTCTGGGAAATCGGAGTTGGTTGGATCTTCCAGACCTCGTTGGCATAGTCCGCGATGGTCCGGTCGGAAGAAAAGCGGCCAGAGTAGCAAATATTGAGCCACGCCTTCTTGGCCCAGGCAAGTTGGTCTGCCTCGTATTCGGCAGCCATGCGGTCACGGGTTTCGCGGTAGTCGGCAAAGTCGCCTAAGACGTAGTACTGGTCTTGGGCGTGCTCCCCGAAGCCGTCGAGAAGCGAGGCGCGCAGATCGCCGAAGATACCGGCATTGTCTGCGCCCAGGGTGCCGTCGACAAGCGCATCCAGTACGCGGGCTAAGCCTGGCACGCTCTGGTAAAGCTCGCCCGGGTTGTACTCGGCGCGCAGCTGCGGCAACTCCTCATTGCGGGCGCCGAAGATATAGGCGTTGTCCTCGCCGACCGACTCGACGATTTCCACGTTTGCTCCATCCATGGTGCCCAAGGTCAGCGCGCCATTCATCATGAACTTCATATTGGAGGTGCCGGAGGCTTCCTTACCAGCCACAGAAATCTGCTCGGAGATATCAGCGGCCGGGATGATGTGTTCGGCGGGGGAGACGTTGTAATTCTCTACGAAGACGATGCGGATGATGTCCTTGGTGGCCGGGTCGTTATTGACCAGGTCTGCGATGGTGTTGATGAGCTTGATAATCGCCTTGGCACGGTCGTAGCCCGGCGCGGCCTTGGCACCAAAGATAAAGGTGCGCTTCGGCACGGTTTCGCCCTCGTCCTTGATGCGGAAGTAAAGGTCGAGGACGTAGAGGGCGTTCATCAGCTGGCGCTTGTACTCGTGCAGGCGCTTAATCTGCACGTCAAAGATGGAATCAGGGTCGACTTCAGCGCCTTGGTGGTCGTTGACCCACTGCGCAAAGTCGCGCTTATTGGCCCGCTTGATGGCAATGAGCTCTCGCAGTAGGTCAGTATCGTCGGCCTTATCGGCGAGTTTGGCCAGCTGGGTGAGGTCAGTAACCCACGCATCGGAACCAGCCTGCTGGGTGAGCAGCTCTGCTAGGCGGGGGTTGCACATCTTCAGCCAGCGGCGCGGGGTGACGCCATTGGTCTTATTATTAAACTTTTCTGGCCACAGCTCATGCCATGCGGACAGCGTATCGGCCTTGATGATCTCGGTATGCAGGGCGGCGACACCGTTAATGGAGTAGGCGGCGTAGCAGGCGATCCAGGCCATGTGAACCTGTCCGTTGGATACCGGCGCCATGTAGTCAATGCGGCCCTGATCTAGGCCGCGGTGGGCCATATCTTCGCGGAAGCGGCGGTCGATTTCTTCCACCAACTGCCAGATGCGCCAGAACAGCTTTTGGAAGATGGACACTTCCCAGTTCTCCAGGGCCTCTGCGAGCACGGTGTGGTTGGTGTAGGCGAAGGTCTCGGTGACGATCTTCCACGCCGCATCCCAGCTGAGACCGTGGTCATCGAGCAAAATGCGCAGGAGCTCTGGGATGGCGAGCACTGGGTGGGTGTCATTGAGCTGGATGGAGTTGTACTGCGCAAAACCGGTGAGGTCCTCGCCGTGCTGGGCAATGTAGTTATCCACCATGGTCTGCAGGGATGCGGAGACAAAGAAGTACTGTTGGCGCACGCGCAGTACCTTGCCCTCGTAGGTGGTGTCGTTGGGGTAGAGCACGCGGCAGATATCCATGACGCGCTCGCGATCGACAATGGCCTCCGTAAAGCGCTGGGAGTTGAAGGCATCATAATCGAATTCATCGATGGGCTCGGACTTCCACAGGCGTAGCGTGCCCACATTATCGGTTCCGTAGCCGGTGATAGGCATGTCATAAGGAATGGCGCGCACGTCCATATCATCGAAGTGGACACGGCGCTGCTCGGAGGCGCGGCGGATAATGAAGTCATAGCCGTTTTCCATCCACGCATCAGGCTGTTCCTTCTGGAAGCCATTCTCAAAGGACTGGCGGAAAAGGCCGTAACGATAGAGCAGGCCATAACCGGTAACGGGGTAGTCCTGGGTGACGGCGGAATCGAGGAAGCAGGCGGCAAGGCGGCCGAGGCCACCGTTGCCGAGTGCGGCATCGTGTTCGGCTTCGAGGACATCGCTCAGCTCGTGGTCGGCAGCGGTGGCCGCTGCCTTGGCATCGTCGACCAAGCCCATGTTGGTGAGGTTATTGAGCAGTGCGCGGCCCTGCAGGAACTCCGCGGAGAAGTAATGCTGCTGGCGGGTCGCAGCATAGGCGGAACGGGTGCGCTCCCAATTATCGGCAATCTGCTCCATGACGGCGCCGGATAGGCCCGACCAGAACTTGCGGTAGGAAGCGCTGTGCGGGCTTACTCCGGAGGCCGCACGAACATGGGAGGGAACGGTGGATTCGAAAACAGAGTGCCGTGGCTGGCTCATGTGAAACCTTAAGTTAGTGGGAAGTCACGAAACGCCTGCCAGCTTAATAGGATTGGCGCAGCCTTGCAGGGAGGAATAGGGAAAGGCGCGCCGGGTACCTAGGGCTTTGCCAAGTAGGTCAATGCCGCACCATACGCTGCCCGGGTGGAGGCGTAGACGGTCGGGGCGTAGTCCGGCAGGAAGGTCGCCTGGTGGTTGACCGGTGGGTCTTGCAACTCGTCTTCCGGGGTGCAGCCGATGTGCCAGAAGACATAAGGCACGCCCCATGCCTGTGGTAGATAGCAAAAGTCCTCAGAGGCGGTAGAAGGGGCGGCGATGACCGAATCGGAGCCGAAGGCGGCATTGAAAACCTCGGCCACTGGTGCGTGGGCTGCGGCGTCGTTATCGGTGACCTCGCCGTGAGCGTAGTACTCAAAGGTCGGGTCTTGCTCGCTTCCGGACGCCACACACTCGGCCTTGACCATGCGTTCGAGGGAGGCATAGACCTTTTCCGCGAGTGCGGGATCGTAGTAGCGCGTATTGAGCACGAGCTCGGCGGATTCGGGAATGATGTTGTTTTTATCGCCGGAGTGTAGCTCGCCTACAGAGATGACAAAGAACTCGTGTGGGGCAACTTCGCGGCCCACGATAGCTTGGAGGCGGGTGACGATCATGGCCGCGATATAAGTGGGGTCGATGGAGTTATGGGGCATGGAAGCGTGGGCCGATTTTCCAAGGACGCAAATGCGCAAGGAATCGCAGCCGGCCATGATGGGGCCTGCGGTATGGCGTACGGTGCCGGCGCGGCCGGGCATGATGTGTTGGCCAAGGCAAATATCGGGACGCGGCACGCGCTCGATGAGGTTATCGGCCAACATGTCCTTAGCGCCCACGGAGGATTCTTCGGCCGGCTGGAAAAGGGCGAGGAAGGTGCCGGACCAGGAATTACGGGAGGCGTCGAGAAGCGCGCAGGCACCCAGCAGCGCCGTGGTGTGCATATCGTGCCCGCAGGCGTGCATCTTTCCATTAGTGGCGGAATAGGACACGCCGGTGGCCTCTTCCACGGGCAGGCCGTCAAAGTCCGCACGCAGCAAAGCAGTGGGGCCATCGCCGTTGCGGAAGATGGCGACCATGCCAAAGCCGCCGATGTTTTCTACTACCTCGCAGTCAAAATCGGCGAGCTTGGCGCGGATGCGACCGGCGGTGCGCTCCTCTTCATGCGAAAGCTCGGGGTGGCGGTGCAGGTCCTCATAAAAGTCCTGTTGCCACTCCAGATCGGCCTCCTGGGAATTGACGAGCTGGGCGATGCGGGCAGAATCAGACATGGTTTCACACCTTAGGGATTGGGTAGGGTTGGCGCTATGCCGGTTATTCAATTTGATGTTTTGGTTCCCAACGCGCAAGCAGAGCGCGTCGCGGAAATCTTTACCACCGCCACTGACAAGCTGGTGGAGAGCGGTTCGCTTTCCTCAGCTGACGTTACCCGCCCCAAGGCGCCGCAGTTTCCAGAGGGGTTGGAAGAGCAGCTGCGGCAAAATTATCGTGACGAGCATGAGGACCGTGACCTTGCGGACGCGAGCGTGCACCGCTATGACATTGCGGTGGCGGGCGTGAGTGGCTCGGTCAACCAGCTGGGCATGGTGCTCTCGCGCCTTCTAACCCCGCATGCAGTGCTGCCCAAGGACCACGTATTGCTAGAAGATGAGCTGGCGCATGAGCGGCCCGCCATCTTCCCGTGGTCGCTGTCCATTCGGCCTTAGAGCTGCTTGACGATGTCCCCGGCGGCCGCCGCCAGCTGCTGGGCCAGCGAGCCTTCTTGGCTAAGGGGAGCGCAGTAGGCGTCGGTGTCATGCTCGAAGGAGCCGGCAATGATGCCCACGGGAGTTCCGGCTTGTTGCGCGAGGCCAGTGATGGTTCCGACTGCCTTGCCGGTTAGAGACTGTTCATCAAAGCGGCCCTCGCCGGTAATGACGAGATCGGCCGAGGCGATCTTTTCTGGAAGGCCCAATGCTGCGGCCACGTGCGTGCCGCCGGACAGGACGCGCACGTGTTCGTCTGAGCCCCAGAGGATGCGCGATAGCCAGGACAGGCCAATGGGAAGGCCACCCGCGGCGCCATAGAATACAGAATCTGCATCGGTGCCGGTAACCTCGCAGGCTTGGAGCATGGCGCCGGCCAGCAGCGCTACTTGTTCGCCTTGAGCTCCCTTTTGCGGGCCGTACATGGTTGCTGCCTGCACTGGGGTAGCGCGGGTATCTGCCAGCAGTGTGAAGTCAAGCATGCCCGCCTTGATATTGAGCTGCGCGGTATCGATGTGGTCGAGCTGAACGAGGGGAGCACCGCCCTTCGGCAGGGCATAGCCGCGGGCGTCGTGCGCAGCGGCGCCGAGTGCGGTGAGGATGCCCATCCCGGCGTCAATGCTGGCGGTGCCGCCCAATCCCAGCACGATCGAGGTAGCACCGCGGGTTTCTGCATCCGCGATCAGCACGCCAGTGCCATAGGAATCGGCGTGGAGCGGATCAAGGCTGTCCTGCACGGCGGGCAGCCCGGTGGCAGCGGCGACGTCAATGAACGCAGTGGTTCCGGCGAGGACATAGCTTGCCTGGGTCAAGCGGCCGATGGCGTCGGTAGTGGGCAGGGTAATGGTCTCGGCGGATTGTCCACCGGCCGCTGCCGCCTGTGCAAGGACAGCGGCGGTGCCCTCGCCGCCATCAGCCATGGGCAGGGTGGTCACCGTGGCGTCGGGAAGCGCCTGGCGCACTCCCATAGCAATGCTGGCTGCGGCCTCGGGCGCGGAGGCGGTGCCTTTAAACGAGTCTGGGGCGACAACAATATGCATGCCCGTGATTATAAAGCCCGCCCGCGCTGGGGCACGACGCGGCTTAAGATTCGAACGGGCTACAGAAAATATTTAACTTTATTGTCGCTGGTAAGGGGTGTTGTATGTCTCCCTAAAGCCTCGAACTTGCTTGCATTATCGGTAGTTTGATAGGAAACTGGTATCTGTTCTTACAAGTCCACAGAATGGAATGCACACCATGTCAGTAGATAGCCAAATCTCTGAGTACTACGACAAATTGCTCAAGCGCAATGCGGGAGAACCGGAATTCCACCAAGCGGTTTCTGAGGTCCTGGATTCGCTGAAAATTGTCCTGGAAAAGGATCCGCAGTACGCGGACTACGGCCTGGTGGAGCGCCTGTGCGAGCCTGAACGCCAGCTCATCTTCCGTGTGCCATGGATTGACGATAATGGCGAAATCCAGGTCAACCGCGGCTTCCGCGTTCAGTTCAACTCCGCGCTCGGCCCCTACAAGGGCGGCCTGCGATTCCACCCCTCGGTCAACCTGGGCATCATCAAGTTCCTTGGCTTCGAGCAGATCTTCAAAAACTCCCTGACCGGCCTGCCCATTGGTGGCGGCAAGGGCGGTTCTGACTTTGATCCCAAGGGCAAGTCCGAGGTGGAGGTCATGCGCTTTTGCCAGTCCTTCATGACCGAGCTGCACCGCCACATTGGCGAATATCGCGACGTGCCGGCCGGCGACATTGGCGTCGGCGGCCGCGAGATCGGTTTTCTCTTTGGCCAGTACCGCCGCCTGACCACCCAGCATGAATCCGGCATCCTCACTGGCAAGGGGCTGACCTGGGGTGGCTCCCTGGTCCGTACTGAAGCCACGGGCTTTGGCACGGTCTACCTCACCAATGAGATGATGAAGACGCACGGCGAGTCTTTCGACGGTGCCAAGGTTATCGTCTCCGGTTCTGGCAATGTGGCTATCTACGCTGCCGCTAAGGCCCAAGAGCTCGGCGCCACCGTAGTTGCGATGTCTGATTCCTCCGGCTACATCACCACCCCGAATGGCGTGGACATTGAACTGCTCAAGGATGTAAAGGAAACCCGCCGTGAACGTATTTCCACCTACGCCGAAGAGGCTGGAAACGGAGTGGAATTCCACAAAGGCGGAAATATCTGGGAAGTAAAGGCAGACGTAGCTCTACCATGTGCCACCCAAAATGAGCTCGATGGCGAATCCGCAAAAAAGCTCGTTGACGGCGGCGTGCGCTACGTAGCCGAAGGCGCTAATATGCCGTCTACCCCAGAGGCGGTCCACATCTTCCAAGAATCCAAGATCAACTTCGCGCCGGGCAAGGCCGCCAACGCTGGTGGCGTTGCTACCTCCGCGCTAGAAATGCAGCAAAACGCATCCCGCGACTCCTGGTCCTTTGAGTACACCGATGATCGCCTCCATGCGATCATGTCCAATATCTTTAAAAACATCGATAGCACAGCTAAGGAATATGACCGTGAAGGCGACTACGTTGCCGGCGCGAATATCGCTGGCTTCAAGAAGGTAGCGGACGCCATGCTGGCACAGGGCGTGATTTAGTAGCTCGCTTTTTCCTTTTTAGCTCCGCTTCTGCGCTGCCTTTGTGTAGTGGAGAAGGGGAGCTTGTGCTGTAAATACGCGCCATAGATTGTGTGAGTGGGCGGGTGGAAGGCGATTGTCGGCACTGGAGGGTAAATCCTCAGTACACACTCGGTGCGTGGCCTCCACGTCTGGCACGTGAGGGCATGTAAAATTCGCAGCATGTACCGTGTCTTTGAGTCCCTAGATGAACTAGTCCAGCACTTGGAAGAGGCCCATAGCCTCCCCATGACCTCTAATTGCATGGTTCCGCGCCATGAAATGCTCGCGCTTCTCGACGACCTCCGTAACGCCCTGCCCGTTGAGATTGATGACGCGCAGGATGTCTTGGATAAGCAGGATGAAATCCTGCACGGCGCCGAAGAGCGCGCGGATCAGACGATCAACGACGCTAATGCGCAGGCCGATGACATCGTGGGCCATGCTCGCGAAGAGGCGGATGCCACGGTCTCCCACGCAGAACAGCATGCCGCCAAGCTAGTGGCTGATGCTGAAGCTCGCGCTCAGTCCATGGTGGAACAGGCCCGCGCGGAAGCAGACCGCACCATCGCTCAGGCCAATGATGAATATGAACGTTCCGTTGCAGAAGGCCGCGCCGAGCAAGAGCGCATGGTTTCGGAATCGGAAGTTGTGCGCCGCGCTGATGAGGAAGCACACCGCATCGTGGAGTCCGCCCACACTGAGTCCAACCGTCTGCGCAGTGAATGCGATGAGTTTGTAGACGGCAAGCTAAGCGAATTTGAAACCACCCTCAATGGGCTGCTGCGCACCGTAAGCTCCGACCGCTCTGCACTGCGCGGCGGTGCCGGGGTCCGTTCCCGCGGCGGCGACTACCAGCCCTCGAGTCGTGCCGGCGGTGTTGCGGGCGGCTCCCGCTACGCAGAAAGTGAGAACTACGAGCGTCGCTATAACGAGCGCTAAACCTTTAAATTCTTCCTGCTCTTAAGCTTCATTTCCCGGATGGAACTGGGCTCTGGGGCTTGAGGGGTGAGGGATGGTTTAGTCCCTTAAATCAGGCACGGCCAAAGGTCCTGGTGGGTGGGCAGACGGTTTGTCGTACGCCGTCTTCCCACCCACCAGGACCTTTATGTTTCCCTACCAGCGTGAGCAGTTCAGGAGGTTGCGCGGGAGCGAGGCTGTGTGGTGGACACTGCCGGATTCGGTGCATGGGGAGCCGCTGTTAACGGTGTGTGCGGACGTGGCGCTTCCTTCCTTCCTCGAGGTGAGATGCGCAGGCGCGGCGGATTGGACGGCCATACATGCTGCAATGATTGTGGTTACTAATCCAGGGAAAAGGAATGCAACGAGTGCGGTAAAGAAATAGGAAGACAGTGACGTCAAAGAACTATCACTAAAGTTCTGCGGAAAGCACACGGCGCACATACTCACTAGCGCACCTGTGGCAACCAGCATGGTGCCTACAGAAATAAGCGCCGTGGGAATGGTCTCTCGAGAGAACCAGGTAATGGCGCCTGCGCTTAGGGAAAAGATGAGTGCGCCGGTAAGCACCGAAAGGTCCATGCCAGTGGGCAATACCAGGATGGTGCCAGCTATCAAACCAGCAATGATGCTGCAGATGAGTGCAGTAAAGAGGCGAATCCCACTAGCACCATAGATTCCTGAACGGTCCGGCCGTGGAGTCGCGTGCACGAGCGTGCCGGCAATGGTTAATACCGCGGCAGGAAGGCAGCTAAACACGGCGAATCCGAGTGCGATGCTGCGTGGATCCGTGGAGGCTAGCGCCAAGTGGTAAGTCATGCCTCCACACTAAAGACGGCTTTGGCTTGGGAAAAGGCTAATCCGGAAAGGCATAGGCCCTTTTACTTTAAACGACAGACTCTTGACAGAAAGTTTGCCTGTGCTGGCCGCTAGGCGGAGTTTGCGGGGCAAGGTAGACTACCTAGTGTTATGACATCACCATTGAAGTTCGATGTGGGCGAATTGTTGAACGCCCAAGGCGCTGACGCACTGCCGGAGCAACGCACCCAGACCGGCCCCGCACCTGAGAGGATCGGCGTCGAGATGATCGCCATTCCGAAGGGCGAGGAGCTCACCGTAGACGCCACCTTAACCCCTCTAGGTGCAGGTGTCTTGGTGGACGCCAACGTATCCGGACGGCTAACCGGGGAATGTTCCCGCTGCTTGAAGGAACTGCACCCGCAGCTGGATCTCCACGTCACGCAGGTCTTTGCCGCCGATGACTCCTTTGTCTCTGGCGATGATCCTGCAGCCGATGATGAAGGTTCCGGAGATGAGATTCCGGAGATCGAGGATGATGAGCTGGACCTTTTGCAGGCCGTGATCGATGAGGCAGGCCTCAACCTTCCCTTCGCGCCGGTGTGTGAGGACGGCTGTGAGATTGACACGCCTGAAGGGGTGACCACCGGTATCTCTGGCGAAGAAGAGGAAGACAAGGTCGATCCCCGCTGGGCTGGTTTGGAGAAGTTCCTATGAGCCGCAAAAAGAAGCTAACCGGGGAAGAGGCACTGGCAGCCGAATTTGCTGCAGTAGACCACAGCCCACTGTTGGAATCGCTCGGCGTGGACTTGCAGCCAGAACACCTGCGTTTGGCGCTTACTCACCGCTCGTTTGCCAATGAGAATGGGCATTTGCCTAATAACGAGCGCTTGGAGTTTCTGGGCGATGCGGTGCTGGGCCTGTCGGTGGCCTCCCAGCTCTACATCACTTATCCTTCTCGTCCGGAATCGGATATTTCCAAGATGCGTGCCTCGATCGTCTCGCGCTATGGCCTATCGGATATCGCTCGTGAGATAAACCTCGGCCCGCACATTTTGCTGGGCAAGGGCGAGCAGTCCACTGGTGGACGCGATAAGGATTCCATCCTTGCCGATACCACCGAGGCAATCTTTGGCGCCATCTACCGCGAGCATGGATTCGAAACCGCGCGAGAAGTCATCCTGCGCCTATTTGCAGAAAAGATCGACAATGCGACCGTGAGTGGTCGCCACCTGGATTGGAAGACCACCTTGCAGGAGCTGTGCGCCGAGCTTAAGGCACCGATGCCGGTCTATTCGGCTACCTCCACTGGCCCAGAACATGATCAGACCTTTAACGCGGTAGCTACCGTCGCTGGTCTGACCGTGGGCAATGGAGTGGGCCACAATAAAAAGCTGGCCGAGCAGCAAGCGGCTCAGGAGGCCTGCCAGACCCTCCGCGAAACCCCGCTTTTGGTCCAGGGCACCGCGCATAAAGAAGGCTAAGTATGCCGGAACTGCCGGAAGTCGAGTCCGTCCGCCGGGGTCTGGAGCCCCACGTGGTGGGGCGGACTTTTGAGTCTGTGCGCGTCCTGCACCCGCGTGCCAACCGTGGCCAAGATGCGCCACTTCCCGGTCTCCTAAAAGGCAAAGAGATCGCCGCTGTGGCTCGGCGGGGAAAGTTCATGTGGCTGGAATTTGTGGGCGAAGATTCCATGGATCCCCACCGCGACGTGCTCTTCATACACTTAGGCATGTCGGGCCAGGTTCGAATCGGCACGACCGATTCGCCGCATTTGCGCATTAGCGCTCAGCTAAGCGGTGGGGTAGAGCTTAGCTTTGTAGACCAGCGCACCTTTGGCTATTGGCTCTATGCACCGTGGGCGAAGATCTCGCACATTGGCATTGACCCGTTGGAACCAGATTTCGACATTGTGGCAACCGCCCGGCGCCTGCGGGCAAAGAAGACTGCAGTAAAGACTGCACTGTTGGATCAAACCTTGGCTTCTGGAATCGGCAATATCTATGCCGATGAATCCCTGTGGGCGGCACAGATTCCGCCCCGCAAAAGGGCATCGACGTTGCGCCAAATGGATGCCGTAGCCCTGCTCGAAGCGGCTCAAGAGGTCATGACCGCCGCCCTAAAAGTGGGTGGCACGAGCTTCGATTCCTTGTACGTCAACGTGAATGGTGAATCGGGATACTTCTCGCGGTCCCTGGCCGCGTATGGGCGGGCTGGCCAGCCCTGTCGGCGGTGTGGAACGCCCTTGGAGCGCTGCGTAATTTCAGGACGATCCACCCATTTCTGCCCCCATTGTCAATAAGTTATGGCGCATGGGGTTCACGTTGTGAACCTCAAGGCAGTAAATTATTCTGCATGGATTTTCTTGAAAATGTCGTAACGACATTTAATGACGGCGTCTGGTCGTGGATTCTGCCCTGGCTGCTCATCGCGGCGGGCCTATTCTTCGGCATCCGTACCGCTTTGGTGCAGGTGCGCATGGTGCCGGATATGTTCCGCGCCGTCGTCGAGCGACCCAAGGGGGAGGGCCGCGATGAGGACGAGGACTATGGCGGCATCTCTGCTTTCAAGGCCTTTACCATCTCGGCCGCCTCCCGCGTTGGCACCGGCAATGTGGCCGGCGTGGCCGTGGCTATTTCCGTGGGCGGCCCAGGTGCTGTCTTTTGGATGTGGCTCATCGCTATCCTTGGTGGTGCAACTGCATTTATCGAGTCCACCCTGGCGCAGCTGTGGAAGGTGCGCGATGGTGATGGATACCGCGGCGGCCCGGCGTACTACATGAAACGCGGCTTGGGCTGGGGCCCGCTTGGCGCGCTTTTCTCCATCGCTATCGCCTTTACCTTTGGTTTGGTCTACAACGCCTTTCAGACCAACGCCATTGCAGATGCGGTGTCCTTCTCCTTTGACCGCGATGACACCATGTTCCGCTCCATTATCGGTGTTGTTATTGCCGTGGTTGCGGGCCTCATCATCTTTGGCGGCGTGAACCGCATTGCCAATATCACCCAGATCATCGTGCCTTTTATGGCGGTGGCCTACCTGCTTATCGGCGGCTTTGTAGTCATCACCAACTTTGACAAGGTGCCGGGAATGATTGGCGATATTGTCGGCCACGCTCTGGGTATTAAGGAAATCGCTGGCGCCGGTCTCGGCGCGGCCATGATGAAGGGCATTCAGCGCGGACTGTTCTCCAACGAAGCTGGTGAGGGCTCTGCTCCGAACGCAGCGGCTACCGCGGCAGTCTCCCACCCGGTCAAGCAGGGCCTGGTACAAACCCTTGGCGTGTACTTCGACACCTTGGTGGTGTGTACCATCACCGCCTTTATCATCTTGCTGGGGCCGGAGATTGCCTACGGCGCTGAAGCAGAAGGCGTCTCCTTGACCCAGGCGGCTTTGTCTTCTGAGGTGGGCGAGTGGGGAATCCACTTCGTCAGCTTCATCCTCTTTTTCCTGGCTTTCTCCTCCATCCTGGGCAATTATTACTTGGCGGAATCTAACCTGGAGTACCTCACCCAAAGCAAGCCTGCGCTGGTAATCTTCCGCCTCGTCGTGCTTTTCTTTGTCTGGTTCGGCGCAGTGGGTTCCCTGCCGCTGGTCTTTGCTTTGGCCGATACCGGTGCGGCAACCATGGTGATCCTCAATATCATCGCCATCGTGCCACTATCCGGTGTGGCGATTAAGTTGCTCAAGAATTACAACGAGCAGCGCAGCCACGGCATCGATCCGGTATTCCACCGCGACATGATGCCGGAGCTGAAGGGCGTAGAGTGCTGGGACGGATCGGATCCTGTCACTCGCCGCAGCGAAGAGGATCGCCGCGTGTTGCGCGATAAGGGACACCACGACCGCTATTAGAAATTAGGGAGGCAGCATGGCACTGGAAAGAATGACTGCTTTTGTCCATGGGCACGTCCAAGGCGTGGGCTTTCGCTGGTGGACGCGCTCCCGTGCCTTGGAACTCGGTTTGAGCGGGCATGCCACCAATCTGAGAGATGGCCGGGTGCAGGTGGTAGCAGAAGGTCCGCGGGAGAAATGCGAGGAATTGCTGGGACTCCTCAAAGAACAGCCGAGTACGACTCGGCGCCCGGGAACGGTGGATTTGGTTGTCGAACAATGGGCTGCCCCTAAGGGCGAATCTGGCTTCATTGAACGCTAACTCGCAGCACAAGCCCGCTGGAGCGAACCGCCAGGCTCGGCTGGGCAGCTGCGTTCAAGGCTTGCTAAACTTACCCAAATGCACCTGAAATCGCTGACGCTGAAAGGCTTCAAATCATTCGCGTCGGCGACGTCTCTGAAATTCGAGCCAGGAATTTGCGCCGTCGTCGGACCGAATGGCTCCGGCAAGTCCAATGTGGTGGACGCCCTGGCCTGGGTTATGGGTGAGGGAAGCGCCAAGACGCTGCGCGGCGGAAAGATGCAGGACGTCATCTTTGCCGGCGCCGGTGATCGCAAAGCGCTGGGGCGCGCCGAGGTCACCCTCACCATCGATAATGCGGACGGTGCGTTGCCGATCGAATACTCGGAAGTGTCGGTCACCCGCCGCATGTTCCGCGATGGTGCCAGCGAATACGAAATCAATGGCTCCAAAGCGCGCCTGATGGATATTCAGGAGCTGCTATCTGATTCCGGTATTGGCCGCGAGATGCACATTATCGTCGGCCAGGGCAAGCTTTCTGAGATCCTAGAATCGCGGCCCGAGGATCGGCGCTCGTATATCGAAGAGGCAGCGGGTGTGCTTAAGCACCGCCGCCGCAAGGAAAAAGCGCAGCGCAAGCTCACCGGCATGCAGGCCAATTTGGATCGCCTGCAGGACCTTACTGATGAGTTGGGCAAACAGCTCAAGCCTTTGGCCCGCCAAGCAGAGGCCGCGCAGCGCGCCGCCACTGTGCAGGCTGATCTGCGCGACGCCCGCCTGCGGCTGGCAGGAGATAGGGTGGTGCGCCTGCGCAGCAAGTTCCAGGAGGCCGAGCGCGCGGCAGAGGTCTTAGCCGAGCAAGTAGAAGAAGTTACCGCGCAGCTGGAAGAAGCAACGGGTTCTCAGTTAGAAGTGGAAGCCCAGCTGGAAGAGGTAAACCCCAAGGCGGAGGCGGCTCAAAAACTGTGGTTCGACCTGTCCACGCTATCCGAGCGCATTTCCGCGACCCAGCGCATTGCGGAGGAACGAGCGGCCAATGCCGGCGCGCAGGTGGCCTATTCTGGCCAGGATCCGGATGACCTAGAGGCACGGGCTGCTCGCGCGGACGAAGAACATGCAGAGCTTCTCGCTGCGGCAGAGGAAGCTGCGGAACGCCTAGAGGCTATCCGCGAGGAGGTAGCAGAGCGTCGTGAGGCATTCGAGGCCGCTGAGCGCGAGCACATGGCGCAGCTGCGTGCCATTGCGGATAGGCGTGAGGGCGTCGTCCGCCTCATCGCTGCAGAAGAAAAGGCGGCAGGCCAGGTAACTTCGGCAGAAGAGGAGCTGGCGCGTCAAGAGGAGACCTTGACTTCTACCAAGCAGCGTACCCAAGCTGCCCAGGCGGAAGCCGATGAGGTGGCGGATAAGTTGCAGTCTTTGGCCGGTGAGCGTGAGCCGCTCGAGGAAGCCCATGTGCGAGCGGCCAGTGAATCGGGTGCGGCCGATAAGCGTTTGGAGCAGCTACGCGATGAGCAGCGCGAGCGTGAGCGCGCTGTCTACACGTTGCGCTCCCGCATCGATACCTTGGCCCAGACTGCGCCGGAAACGGTTGATGTAGGCGAGCAGTTCCAACCGTTGGCGGAGTTCATCACCACCAAGTACGAGACGGCGGTAGCTGCCGCGTTGGGTGCTTTTGCAGAGGCCCAGGCGGGCGAGATTTCTGCCCAGCTGATTGCGGACTTAGAAAAGGGCACGCGCTCCGCGCTTATCGACGTCTCCGTGGCCGCCCCCTCCTCTTCCTGGCGCGTGGATGCGACATTGCCCGCAGGCACCTCGTGGTTGCTCGACCACATTGCGGTGGTTCCAGAGGTATCCGCAGCGCTGCACCGCCTCCTTGCGGATGTCGTACTCGTCTCCGATGTCGCGGAGGCGAAAAAGCTGGTGGCAGAGGATCCCCGCCTGCGTGCCGTCACCGAATCCGGCGTGGTGCTGGGTGAAGGTTGGGTAGAAGTAGGCACCGGTGCCTCATCCACCGTCGAGGTTTCCGCTCGCATCGCGGAGGCAGAGGAGCAGTTGGAATCTGCCACGCAGGAGCTGGAAGAACTCTCCGGCACGCTCGAGGGCGCGAAGATCGCGGCGGAGGATGCCCGGGTGACTGCAGCCTCGGCGAAGGCAGCCTTGCGCGAGCACGATACCGAAGTTGATGCGTGGAAGCGCGATCATCAACGCCTGCTCAAGCAGTACGAGGCTAATAAGAACGAGCACGAGAAGGCCGCGGCGCGGGCGACCGAGATCGAGGTCAAGCTCACCGAGGCCCGCACGCAGCTTGCCGACGCCCGCGATAGGCTCGCCCGCGTCGATGCGGACGAGCAGCCCGACGAACCTTCTTCGGTAGAGCGCGACGAGGCCTCCGCAGCATTAGAGCAGGTCAAGTCCATGGAAATGGAGGCGCAGGTGGCGGCCCGCTCGGCCCAAGACCACGTGGGTCAGGTAGCGGGGAAGGGTGAGGCGTTGCGTCGCCAAGCGCAGCATGAACGCCAAGCCAAAGCCCGCCATGAGCAAGCCATGGCGCGCCGCAAGGCCCAGGGAGAGTTGGCCGGTGCGGTAGCCAAGCATTCACGCGATCTGGCCGCGCGCGCCACGCAGCTGCTTGAGCGCGCTACCTCTGAGCGCGATGACTACTTTGCGCAGCGCACCTCCTTAAACTCGCAGCTGCAGCAGGTCAAGCAACATGTCTCGGCCGCGCGGCAGCAGCTGGACCGGCTGACCAATCGCGCCCATGACTCGGAAATTGCTCGCTCCCAGGCGCAGGTGCGTGTGGACGAAGCAGAAGCCAAGATTGTGGAACAGCTGGGCATTGCGATTTCGGATCTCTTGCAGGACTACACTCCAGGCGAAGATTTCGACCGCCGGGCGGAAAACGCGCGCTTGAAGCAAGCAGAAAAGGACCTCAATTCACTAGGCAAGGTCAATCCGCTCGCGCTGGAAGAATACAAGGCTTTGGAGGAGCGCTATTCCTTCCTGTCCACTCAGTTAGAGGATGTCATCCAAGCCCGCAAGGATCTTGCGGGCGTTATCGAAGACGTAGACGCGCAGATTTTGCAACTGTTTACAGATGCATGGCACGACGTCGAAGCAGAATTTCCAAAGGTTTTCCAGACCCTTTTCCCCGGTGGCGAGGGACGCCTTATCCTCACAGAGCCGGAGGACATGCTCACCACCGGCATCGAGGTGGAAGCACGCCCACCGGGCAAGAAGGTCAAGCGCCTGTCCTTGCTATCTGGTGGCGAGAAGTCGCTTACTGCGCTTGCGATGCTGGTAGCCATCTTCCGCGCCCGTCCCAGCCCGTTCTATGTCATGGACGAGGTTGAGGCAGCGCTTGATGACGTCAACCTGCGCCGCCTCATTGCCCTCTTTGAGGAGCTGCGAAAGGACTCGCAGCTCATCGTCATTACGCACCAAAAACCGACGATGGATGTTGCCAACGTCCTTTATGGCGTAACCATGCGCGGCGATGGTGTTACTCGCGTGATTTCGCAGCGCATGAATCCCGCAGGCAGCGCCCCTGGAACGGAGCAAGCCAGCGAGGATGCTACTCGCTTGGGTGTAGATGCTCCCCGCGGTGACGAGGCGGGGAAGTAGCCTGGGGTTCGTCCACTTCCCGCAGGCCCCCTTCCGCTATAGGAGGGGGTTTGACGTGCCGCGAGCTGAGAAGACTGGCACTATAGAGGCATGAATTCTTTATGGTTATGGATCGGCATTGCGATCGTCGTCATCGTGCTGATTATTCTTCTCGTGGTAATCGGCAAAAAGCGCGGCGACGCCAAGAAGGTGTCCTTTGATAAGCCTGCTGAGGAAGAACCGAAGCAGCTGACCCAGGAGCAAAAGTCCGGCAACTATCAAGCCAAGTCCGGCTTTAACTTCGCTCCTGCTGGCGGCGCTAAGGAAGCGCAGAAAGCCCCGGTTCAGGCGGACAAGCCGGCTCAAGCACAGCAGGCAGCTAAGGCAGAGCCGAACGCTGCAGAACCGAATGCTACTGACATCGCCAATGAGCAGCTCAGCGGCAAGACCTCGCAGCCGAAGGAAAAGCCGCAGGCACAGGCTAAGCCGCAGGCTGATAAGCCACAGTCTGCTCAGCCCACGGCCGATGCCGCGGCAAACAAGCCCGTGGCCGACAAGCCTGTGGCCGAAAAGCCCGTGGCAGAGGAACCAGAAACCAAACCGGCACAACAGCAGCGGAAGCCGGCGAAGACCGACAAGCCGGCAGAGCCTACTAAGCAGGCCCAGGCCCAAGCGCCAGCGGAGGAGAAGAAGCAAGCGGCAGAATCTTCCGCTGATAAGGCAGATAAACCACAGTCCAAGGGAACTGGCGCTGCGGCCGCGGCTGCTGCTGGCGCGGCAGGCGTAGCGGGTGCGGCAGCTGGGGCGTCGGAAAGCGAAGAATCGCACGCGGACCGTGCCCCGGAAGCGGCTGGGCAGCCAGAAGCTGCACCCAAGCCGGAAGAGCCGGCAGCTGCCGAAAAGGCGGAAACTCCAGAAGACGTTGTCTCCGTGGAAAATGCCGAGGTAGCAGAGGAGTCCCCAGTCTTCGACGAGGTTGTTGAAGACAATGATGCCGAAGACATCGAAGAGCGAGTGGACGACCGCGAGGAAGCCGAAGAAGCCGCAGCCGCAGCCGAGGCACAAACCGGTGCCGCCGAGGCGGCCAAGGAACAGACCGAGGTTCCAGAGGGAGAACCTGCTCCAGCGCCAGCTCCGCAGGATGATATCGCACCCGCTGGTGGACGTCTTGGCCGTTTGCGTGGACGCCTTTCGCGCTCGCAGAATGCCATCGGCCAGGGGCTCATGGGAATTTTGTCCGCAGGCGATCTGGATGAAGACGCCTGGGAGGAAGTCGAAGACACGCTCATCATGGCGGATTTGGGCACCAAGTCCACGATGAAGGTGACTGATTCCCTGCGCGAAAAGATTGCAGAGCGCGGCGTTTCCAGCGAGGATGAGGCACGTGCCATGCTGCGCGAATGCCTCATTGAGGCAGGTCACCCAGAGATGGATCGCTCCATTAAGGCCATGCCGAATGAGGGCAAGCCAGCAATCGTCATGGTCGTCGGTGTCAATGGCACCGGTAAAACCACAACCACCGGCAAGCTTGCTCGCGTGCTGGTAGCCATGGGCCACAAGGTCCTTTTGGGTGCTGCCGATACTTTCCGTGCTGCGGCTGCTGATCAGCTTGAGACGTGGGGTCGCCGCGTTGGCGCCGATACCGTGCGCGGCAAGGAAGGTGCCGACCCAGCATCTGTAGCCTTCGATGCGGTAGCAACCGGCGTGGAACAGCAAGTAGATGTGGTCTTGGTCGACACCGCAGGTCGCCTCCATACCTCCACGGACTTGATGGACCAGCTGGGCAAGGTCAAGCGCGTGGTAGAAAAGAAGACCGATGTGGACGAGGTCCTGCTGGTATTGGATGCCACGGTGGGGCAGAACGGCCTTACTCAGGCGCGTATTTTCCGCGAGGTAGTAGATATTACCGGTGTGGTTCTCACCAAGCTGGACGGCACTGCCAAGGGCGGAATCGTCTTCCAGGTACAAGAAGAATTGGGCGTACCAGTCAAGCTTGTGGGCTTGGGCGAAGGCGCCGATGATCTCGCGCCATTCGAGGTTGAAGGCTTCGTCGACGCCCTGTTGGGTGAGAAGTAGTAGCTAAGCTTGTAGCTCCCCCTGCATATCGGGTGCCACGTACGTGCGCCACGGTGTGCTGGGGGAGTCCTTCGTTTTCATGGGCGAGTTATAGCGTGCAGCAATCTTGCGAATTCTTTCGCTCTCATCTCGCTGTCGTTTCACAGACTATGCAAAGAGGCCTATGCAATTGGCGCGGGAATAAGTCCTGCTGAGCGCCTGTGAATTCTCTGCCTGCGAGCGTAATTGTGGCGGTTGTACTCGCCTTTTATGAAACGTAGAGGAATGCTGCAATGTGGTTTGACCTTGGCGGGAATGGTAGCCTGAAAGGGCTGTATTTAATGCGAAATCCGCATTAAACCTAGACCAAGGTTCGTGAGGCAAGTATTTCGTGACGCTACTTTATGCAGTCCTCCTCGCGGCGCTGGCAGTGATCTTGGCACCGGTAACCGTAAAGGTTATTGACCGAAAGGCAGGCTATCCACTAGCTGGCCTTTTTCTTATTGCAGCGGTCCTCATCGCCAAGGAATTTCCTGCCATTGCAGCCGGGGAGGAATTAAATTTCCACGCCACTTGGGTGCGCGATTTCATCGCACCAGGCGTCGACGTAAGTTTTGCTCTCCGCGGGGACGCGTTGAGCATCTTCTTCGCTATGTTGGCGCTGGTCATTGGCGCCGTCGTTTTCACCTATTCGGCGGCCTATCTGCCCAAGAATGAGGGCAATACCAGCTTTTATACCTTGATGACAGCGTTCACGCTGTCCATCTTGTTGCTGGTTCTGGCCAACGATGTGGTGGTTTTGTTCCTTGCTTGGGAGCTAGTCTCCTTGGCTTCGTTTATGTTGATCGCTCGCTCCGGTTCCGGCGGCGAGGCTGGTTCGCAGCGCACACTGATCCTGACCTTCATTGGCGGATTGACCCTGCTGACCGGCTTGGGTATTGCCGCGACGGTGACTGGGTCGACTACCGTTTCTGAGATCTTGGCGTCCCCTGTATGGACGGAACGCCCAGGGGTAACGGCAGCCGTAGCCGTGTTGATTGCGGCGTCTGCCTTTACTAAGGCGGCGCAGTTCCCATTCCATTTCTGGTTGCCAGAGGCTATGGCCGCCGCCACGCCGGTATCGGCTTTCCTTCACGCGGCAGCGGTGGTCAAGGCCGGTGTGTACCTGCTTATTCGCTTTTCCACCATCTTCCACGATGTGGCGGTGTGGAATTGGTTGCTCATCGTCGTAGGCATGGGCACCGCGGTCATGTCCGCGGTATTTGCAGTGCAGAAGACGGATCTGAAAAAGCTTACGGCCTATTCCACCGTCTCCCATCTGGGCTGGATCGTTGCCACCATCGGTGTGGGCACCCCGTTCGCTATCGCCGCAGCGCTGGTCCACACTCTGGCGCACGCGCTGTTTAAGTCCTCGCTGTTTATGCTCATTGGCGTCATCGACCACGAGGCTGGGTCGCGCGATATTCGCCGCCTTGGACCGCTGTGGAATAAGATGCCGTGGACCTTCGGTTCCGTAGTAATCGGTGCAGCCTCGATGGCTGCGGTGCCACCGCTTTTGGGCTTTGTGTCCAAGGAAGGAATGCTTACCGCGTTTGAAGACGCCCCGATTGGCGGCGCGGGCCAGGTAATCCTTCTCATCGTTGCCGGTATCGGTGCTTTCTTTACCTTTACTTACTCCGCAAAGATTGTCTTCGGCGCCTTCTTTGACGGACCTCGCGACATGGGAGATGTCCATGAAGCACCAGTGTCGCTGTGGCTGCCCGCTGCTTTGCCGGGCTTTATGTCTCTGCCGCTGGTATTTGTGCTCGGGCTCTTTGATGCCCCGATCGATGATGCAGTGGCTGCCGTGGGATTGGAGCATCATTCGCACCTTGCCCTCTGGCACGGGCTCAACGTTCCTTTCCTTATCTCGCTAGTGGTCCTCATCCTCGGTATTGCCGGTATCTTTGCCCGCAAGAAGATGTGGGCAAGCTTTGAAGCTCACGAGTTCATGCCGCGCAGCGGCAATGATTTGCTGTACTCCTTGATGAAGGGCTGCTCCCAGTTGGGGCGCGTCTTGGGCAAGATGTCCGACTCGCATAATCCATCCCGCCACATGCTGCCGATTGTCATTTTGATCATCGTGCTGGCTGCCACCACCCTCATCCGCGATGGCGTCGACGGGGTAGCGCTGCAACCACGGGTGGATGGTCTGGATAACCCATGGGACCTGCTGCCACTGGGCATCATCGCTCTGGCGATGTTTGGACTGGTTCGCACCCAGAATCGTTTGACCGGTGCCATCATGATTGGCATTGCCGGCTCGGGCGTGACCCTGCAGATGTTCCTGCTGGGCGCACCTGACGTGGCGCTGACCCAGTTTATGGTCGAGGCCCTGTCCGTCATCGTCATGATGATGGTGCTGCGCTACCTGCCAGAAACCTTCCATCCGGTGAAGAACAAATCCCGCAAGACCGGCTCCATCGTCATTGCGGTCTTGGCCGGCGTGGCTGCGTTCCTAGGTGTGTGGGGACTCATGGGTCGACACGAGCGCTCCGATTTGGCCATGTGGTACCTGGACAATGCTCCGGACATCACCGGCGGCGACAACGTTGTCGCTACTATCATCGTGGAGTTCCGTGCACTCGATACCTTGGGCGAGCTTTCCGTACTGGGCATGGCTGCGGTGGTTATTGCAGCCATCACCACGACGTTGCCGCGATTCCCGTTCAAGTCGGGTACACGCCCAGCACCGTTTGGCCAGTCCCAGCTGAACTCCGTGCCATTGCGCAAGGGCGTGCACGTTGTCATCCCGCTGTTGGTCATTATGTCCGTCATCGTTTTCTTCCGCGGGCACAATGCCTCCGGTGGTGGCTTCCCCGCAGCGCTGATCATGGGCGCGGCAATCGGGCTTATCTATCTGTCCCGTGGCTCCGATGAGATTGTTTTCGGCCGCATGACTCCGATTCACCTGACCGGTATTGGCATCATAACCGCCTTGATCGCCGGCTTTGTGGGTTACTTGCACCACGGCTTTGGCAATGGTGGCTTCTTGGCTGCAATTCATGCCGAGGCCTTTGGCCAACACTGGACCACCTCGCTCATCTTCGACTTGGGCATCTACCTAGCAGTGCTGGGTATGTTGACCATGGCGATTAACGCATTGGGTGGCTACTTGCGCCCAGGCACGGAGCGTGACTTCTTGCCATGGGTTCATGATGATGATTCCGCGCTGCCGACGACTCCACGCATTTCGCTCGAGGATGTCGACGATCCGTACCCAGACCCGATCAACCCTTCGACCGATCCGTTGGCCTTGCTGACGCCTTCGGAAGCAAAGACGAAGAGGAAGAATAAGCGCTCCGTGGCTAACCGGGGAGGGGAGAAGTAATGATCCTTGCACTGACTATTGCTTTACTCATCGGCAGTGCTGTCTATCTCATCCAGCAGCGCGGCCTGGTACGCATCGTGTTGGGCATGATGGCCTTTGGCCACGGTGCCAACCTGATGCTGCTGGCTACGGGCGTGTATTCCTACCGCGGAGAGTCCTTCCCATCCCAGGTTCCGCACGATCAGATGGCCGACCCGCTGCCGCAGGCCTTTGTGCTGACCGCCGTCGTTATTTCCATGGCAACCTCGACCATCTTGTTGACGATGGCGGCCATGGGCAAGAACGACGACACCGACGTGGTGGAGCCGGTTGATGACAACACCATCGACCATGCCTTTTCGACCTTGGGTCGAGACGCCCAAAATCGCCAAATTTTGGAAGAGTCCACCAATCAGCTGGACCGAATCGGTCAGGTGGACCACAACACTCCCGTTGCAGAACGCGGGGCAACTCAACAGAAGGAGGATGACAAATAATGGCTGATGCTGTAGCTCAACTCCTTCCGCTATTTCCAGCGGTCCCGCTGATTGCAGCGGCCTTCGCGCTGCTAGCACCGTGGCGTGCGGTGCGCGATTCCATCATGCTTATCATCCCGGGCGTTGGAATTTTCGCCGGCTTGGGCCTGCTCATCTACACCATGAACAATGGGGTAGTAGCCCATACCGTTGGCCTCTACCAAGGCAATGTGGGTATCCCGTTTGCGGCCGATGCCTTCTCCGCGTTGATGATCATTACTACGATGATCGTCGCGTTTGGTGCCAACTGGTTTGCCATTGTGGGCGGAGAGACTAAGTCTCGCTACTATCCTTCGCTCACCCTGATCTTGATCACTGGTGTGTGCGGCGCATTGCTCACCGCCGACCTCTTTAACTTCTTCGTCTTTATTGAGGTCATGCTTTTGCCGTCCTATGGCCTTATCACCATGTCTGGTACGTGGTCGCGCTTGGCAGCCGGCCGTGCCTTCGTCTTGGTTAACCTTTTCGCCTCCACCTTGTTGGTTGTTGGCGTGGGTTATATGTATTCGGTTACCGGTGCGGTTAACCTGGGCGCGCTGAAGGGCGCAGCGGCAGGCAATGGGCCGGTGACCGTGGCAGCAGGCTTGATCCTCATTGCGATTACCGCCAAGGCCGGCGTGTTCCCCGTGCAGTCGTGGCTGCCACGCACCTACCCAGGGACCTCGGCCGCGGTGATGGGCCTGTTTTCCGGCCTGCACACCAAAGTGGCCGTCTACATGCTCTACCGCCTCTACGTGCAGCTATTCGATCTGGAACAGCGCTGGAATGTGATGATCATTGTCATCATGATTATTTCCATGATGATCGGTGCCTTCGGCGGCCTAGCGGAAAATTCCATTCGCCGCGTCCTCGGCTACCAGATGCTCAACGGCATGCCTTTCATTTTGGTCATGCTTGCGTTCACCTCTGATGACCCACGTCGTGCACTGGCAGCTGGCATCATGTACACGATTCACCACATGCTGACCGTTGGTTCGCTGATTTTGGCTTCTGGTGCCATTGAGGAAACCTACGGCACAGGCTTGCTCAGCAAGCTTTCCGGCCTTGCTCGCCGCGACCCCATCATCGCCTGGATCTTCGCTGCCGGTGCATTCTCCGTCGTGGGCTTCCCACCGTTCTCGGGAATGTGGGGCAAGCTGATGATTGTCTTCGAGATTGCCCGCGTGGGCGGTGCTTGGGCCTGGATTGCTATCGCGGCCATCATCATCGCTTCCTTCGCTGCCTTCTTGGCCATGCTGCGCGTGTGGCGCAAGGTCTTTTGGGGCAAGGGCCTGCCGGAGGACAAGGTCCCAGATGAATTGGTCATCCGCAAAAAGCTCATGGCCCCATCCGCGGCTCTCATCCTTGGTTCGCTGTGCATGTTCATCTTCTCCGGCATCGTCCTCGATGTCGTGGATTCTGCAGCGGAGCAGCTGCTGGATACTAACGCATATACTGAAACCGTCTTGGGAGATGAGCCGATTGCCGTTCCCAATATCGATGAAATCCAGGAGGGCCGTTAAATGAACGCAATTGTGTATGCATTGTGGCTCATCAAGGAGATTTTCGTCGCCGGCATTAGCTTGGCACTGGCGGCCTTCAAACCGGATAACGAATATAACCCGGTTATCATTCGTTACCCACTGCGCGTGACTAGCGCCTGGGAGATCTTCTGGTTTACGTCCTCCATTACCGCAACCCCGGGCACGCTCTCGCTCGGTTTGCGTGAACCGCCCCGCAAGGGTCTGCCCCGCATCGTGCTGGTACAGGCCGTCCAAGGATCCGACCCAGCGGGAATCGTCGCTGATCTTGCTGATATGGAACAGCGCCTCGCCCCGCGGGTTAAGGACATCGATTACGGCGTCCCGGGGCAAGGGGAGACTACAGAATTGGATGAGGCTTTCTACGAGTATCCGCTCGAGTCCGTCGGTCGTTATATGCGCTCGCCAGACTTGGCTCGGGCGGAGGACACTCCGCTTTCAGAAAGCGAAGCGGACGTCGAAAAGCCAAAGCGCCGCGCCCGCAACGTACAACGCAGAAAGGAGACCGAGCGATGATTGACTTTGCCACATTGTCCCCGTTCGGCTGGGTCGTATTTGTATGCGTATTCATCATGGGCATCGCCACGTGGTGCGGCGTGCTGCTGGCGCTTCGCACGCGCGATGAGCTTACCCGCGCCATTACCTCGGATATCGTTTTCTACGGCATGATCTGCATGTATTTAGCGTGGTCGATGACGAATAATGCCCCGATGGCGTATTACATTGCACTCCTCGGAGCCATTGCCGCCGGTGTGCTACCGACGCTATCGATGGCCCGCATCATTTCGAAGGGCAGGCGATAAACCATGGCCATCTCTGAAATTATCGCTTCGGTCCTGCTTATCATCGCTACGCTCTTGGTGGTCGCTACGGTGGTGTCTCTGTGGCGAGCGCCCGATGCCTTGACCCGTGCCAACCTGCTGGGCCCTACCGTGGGACTTGCGGTGCCGCTGATCATCGTGGCCAAGCTAGTCGTGGACTTTGGCCGCGATGGTTTTTCGCTGTGGCTGCTCATCCAAGCACTGATTGCCTGCTTCGGTGTATGGATCATCGGCTCGGTAGGTTCCTTTTATCTGGGCCGTTCCATCTATGGCGTAACCGTCACCGACGTCAAGCACGCCAAGCACAACCATAAGAAAATTCAGACCGTGCAAGCAGGGGAAGACGATATCTAGTCCTCTCCAGTTCCTTCTGGCGGCGAGCCCTTTCTGCTCCTGCGCGTAGCTGCGCGGAGAACAGAACCGCTCGCCGCTTTTCTGGTTGCACAGTGGGGTCTTCTGAGCCCACCTGCACCCTGGATTCACAATGCGGAAAAGTTGCACAGCAATTGTTGTGCTCGGGCTAGAATGGGTGCACGTTATTCGGTGCTTCTAGACCCGCCCCGAAGAGATTGCAAGGAGTAACAATGAAACTCATCACGGCCATCGTTAAGCCCTTCACCCTGCCGGAAATCCGCCAGGCTCTGGAGCAGCAGGAAGTACGCGGCCTCACTGTTACAGAAAGCCAGGGCTTCGGACAGCAACGTGGGCACAGCGAGGTATACCGAGGGGCAGAATACGCCACTGACTTCGTGCCTAAGGTCAAGCTGGAGGTTGTTGCGGCCGATGACCACGTCGAAGACATCATTAACGCCATCGTGGATGCTGCCTACACGGGCAAGATCGGCGACGGCAAGCTGTGGGTAACCCCAGTTGAAGATGCCATTCGTGTGCGCACTGGCGAGCGCGGCGAGGCGGCACTTTAAGCCCGCATGCATACCGCCGCACAGATTCGCGCCGAGGCCCATGCCTCGGCGCTTCGTGTATTGCGCAGTCTCGAGCTTCCACCAGGAACCGCGCTCGCTGCCACCGGTTCCTTTGCCCGCAATGAGATGACTCCGTACTCGGATATTGATGTCATCCTCATCTATGCGGAAGGCCACGAGCCAGATCCGACTCTGGTGGAGCAGCTGTGGTATCCCGTGTGGGATGCCAAGTACCGCCTGGATTATGCCCTACGTACCCCACAAGAGTGCGGGGCGATTGCTGCCGAAGATGCCTCTGCCGGCTTTGCCCAGCTGGATTTGGCCTTTGTAGCAGGGCGCAAGGTTCTGGTGGATGAGGCGCGGGCGCAATTGCTCGCTGCGTGGCGGCGCCAGCTGCAGCGCGGCTTTGATGATTTCTTGGATACCGCGATTACTCGGTGGAAACGTTCGGGCGCGGTGGCAGCGATGACGAACCCGGACTTGAAAAATGGGCGCGGGGGACTGCGCGATATTCAGCTCTTGCGCGCGATGGCTTTGGGCAACCTGTGCGACTTTCCAGATCTGGACGGTGAACAGCGGCTGCTTCTCGACGCCCGCACGCTCCTGCACGTCACAGCCCGGCGCCACCGGGACATACTGGATCCCGAGTTTGCCGCGGACGTAGCGGCGGACCTGGGTTTTGAAAGTCGCTACGCACTGACGGCAGCTTTGGTCAGCGCTGCAGCCACGGTCAATAAGGCGGTGGAGCGCGGCCTTGCAACCGCCCGTGGGGTGCTAGGCCGTAATGCTTCAGCGACCGGCCGGGGCCGGCGCCGCCCGCTCGATGTGGACGTCGTGGCTGAGGCCGGCGGCATTTTCCTTTCGCGCAAGCCAAATGTAGAGGACCCGTGGCTGCTCACCCGCGTGGCGGCTGCCGCGGCACGCACGGGATATATCATCGCCGAGACCACGTGGCACCAGCTCCAAGACCTGCCCGAGCTGCCGCCACGCTGGCCGCGGGCAGCGGTGGATGATTTCTTCGCTATTTTGTCCTCCCCGCGATGCACGCCGCGTGTCATACAGGACTTGGACCACTATGGCCTATGGGAACGCTTAGTCCCGGAATGGGGGCATGTGCGCGGCTTATTGCCGCGCGAGCGCAGCCACGTCAATGCGGTGGACCATCATCTCATCGCTACGGTTACCCGCTGTGCGGAAATGCGTACCTCGGTGGCTCGACCGGACTTATTGCTTTTGGCGGCGCTTTACCATGACATAGGCAAGGGCTACGGGCGCCCTCATGCGCAAGTAGGTGCGGAGATGATTACCCGCCAGGCAGCCCGTATGCGGTTGAGTGTTGCCGATAGGTCGCGCGCCCAAACCCTGGTGGCAGAACATACCACCTTGGCGCGGTTAGCGGCGACGATGGATCCGGCCTCCGACGCCGCTCGCGACACCTTATTGGCTGCCGCGCATTATGATCAGCTAACTATTTCCCTGTTAGCGGTGTTGGCTGAGGCTGATGCCCAATCGACCGGGCCTGGCGTGTGGACACCGCGAGTGAAGCAAGCACAGAAGCTGATCGTCGCGCGGGCACTTGAGGCGCTCAAACCGCGTGTTCTCGACCGCCCTGCTGTGCATGTACCGCTATCTAGCGAAGGCGTTGCGCTCAAAGTGGATTGGGAAGACCAAGAAGTCAGCGTGTCGTGGTGCGGTACCTCTCAAGGGGAGCTAAAGCGCATATTTGCCCTGTTATCGGCTCTCGGATGGACCATCGTGCGGGCTAATGTCGTTCGCGAGGAGGACGGTGCCTACAAGGCGGAGTTTTTCATCCGCACGGTGCAACAGACCTTAAAAGAGGCAGCGCAGGAGATAAGGTTTATCCAGTCCTATAACTCACGAACTTATACGGAGCTGCCGGCCATTGCTGGCGAGGTGACCACTGCGGCATTCGATGTAGGCGGCATTTTGGTCATCCGGACGGTTGAGCGCATCGGTGCTTTAGGGCACTTGGTAGAGGCACTGCCGGACTTTGTGTGGCTGCGCCATGAGATTTTGGGCGCGACGATGATCGTCAATGTGTACCTCGCCGGGCAGGTTTCTCGCGCTACCGTGGTGGGGAATGTGACCAGGGCCCTGGCTAGGGACTAAGATTGAATAGTTGAACTTTAGATCGATCTAAATTAAGGGAGCGCATCCGTAGTGTTTGACTCACTATCAGACCGCCTACAGTCAGCCCTGGCGGGCCTGCGCGGTAAGGGCAAACTGACCGAGGCTGATATCAATGCCACCGCTCGCGAGATCCGCCTCGCGCTGCTGGAAGCCGACGTGTCTTTGACCGTCGTCCGTGGTTTTATCAAGCGCATCAAGGAACGTGCCCGCGGCGCGGAAGTCTCTGAGGCGCTCAACCCGGCGCAGCAGGTAGTCAAGATCGTCAATGAGGAGCTCATTGAGATCCTTGGTGGCGAAACCCGCCGCCTGAACCTGGCTAAGAACCCGCCGACGGTGATCATGCTTGCCGGTCTACAGGGTGCTGGTAAGACTACCCTGGCCGGTAAGTTGGCCAAGCACCTGGCGAAGCAGGGCCATACCCCGATGCTGGTCGCCTGTGACTTGCAGCGCCCAGGCGCAGTGCAGCAGTTGCAAATCGTCGGCGAGCGCGCTGAGGTGCCGACCTTTGCACCGGATCCGGGAACCTCCCTGGACTCCAACGAGCATGAAATGGGTACCTCGCACGGGGACCCAGTGGACGTCGCCAAGCAGGGCATTGCTGAGGCCAAGCAGAAGCAGCACGATGTGGTCATCATCGATACCGCAGGCCGCTTGGGCATCGATGAGACCCTGATGACGCAGGCACGCAATATCCGCGATGCCGTCAACCCGGACGAAGTCCTTTTTGTCATCGACTCCATGATCGGCCAAGACGCCGTGCAGACGGCCGAGGCCTTCCGCGATGGCGTGGACTTTACCGGCGTTGTTCTCACCAAGCTGGACGGTGACGCCCGTGGTGGTGCAGCCCTGTCTATTCGTGAGGTCACCGGCAAGCCCATCATGTACGCCTCTACCGGTGAGAAGCTCGATGATTTCGATGTCTTCCACCCGGAGCGCATGTCCAGCCGCATTCTGGGTATGGGTGATTTGCTCTCCCTTATCGAGCAGGCTGAAGCAACCCTGGACCACCAGAAAGCCGAAGAGGCAGCCTCTAAGCTCGGCTCTGGCGAGCTGACGCTCAATGACTTCCTTGAGCAAATGCTGATGATCCGCAAGATGGGCCCCATCGGCAACCTGCTAAAGATGATGCCCGGCGGCAAGCAGATGAATGAAATGGCCGCCATGGTGGACGAAAAGCAGCTGGACCGCATCCAAGCGATCATTCGCGGTATGACGCCGCAGGAGCGCGAGGATCCGAAGATTCTCAATGCTTCGCGCCGCAAGCGCATTGCTAATGGTTCTGGTGTCAGCGTTTCCGAGGTCAACCAGCTCATTGAGCGCTTCAACCAGGCTAAGAAGATGATGTCCAAGATGGCCGGCCAATTCGGCATGGGCGGCATGGGTGGTCGCTCCGCTACCAAGAAGAAGCCCAAGGGTCGCAAGGGCAAGAACGGCAAGCGAAAGAAGGGCAAGGGCGGCGGTGGCAACCGCGGCCCGAAGATGCCGGGCGGTATGCCGGGCATGGGCGGAATGCCAGGAATGCCCGGAGGCGGCGGCATGCCGTCCATGGAGGAGCTGCAAAAGCTCCAGCAGCAAATGGGCGGCGGCGGTGGCATGCCAGGTATGCCCGGCATGCCAAAGATGCCGAAGGGAATGGAAAATATCGATCTCGACAACCTGGACTTTGGCAAGGGTAAAAAGTAGTTTTCCCAGCCTTAAAGCATAAAGAAGGAGGCTTCCGCGTTGCTGCGGGAGCCTCCTTTTTATACGGCTTGCCGACGCCGCCCTAAGCCCCAGCGCGCCTTTGCATGAGGCGCTTTCGCCCTCGGGGCTTGTGCGTGACCGAGCTATGGCCTAGACGGCATCGTCTTGTGCGGCGTTGGGGTAGGGGACTGGGTTGGCATGTTGCTTGCCGGCGTTGGTAGGTGCTGCGGGTGCTTGCTCTACGGCTCCTGCAGCCTGCTCCTGTGGAATGTCCGGGGCTTCCTGCTGGACTTTTTCCCCGTTGAGGAAGGGCTTTAGGGCTTCGCGAATCATTGGCATTGCTGATTCCGCAAAAGCATTGGTGATGTGGTGCATGTCGCGGTAGACCATCGTATTGCCGATGATGACGGGGCAGTCACCATTGGCATCGCAGAACCACGGAGCGGTATCGATCGAGAGCATATTCTGGTACTTCGACAGCACGACTGCACCGGGATCATAAGGCTGGTAGACCTGCTCAACGCGCATGCCGCAGCCGTAGGCATCTTCGGTAGCGACGTAACACTCATCAAACTCGCGTGGACGGCCTTCCTCATCGAATCCCCACGGGTTATCGCGGAAGCCCAAGAAGGGAATATCGCGTTCGGCCAATTCATCCCAGAATGCCTGGTAGCCGGCGGGCACTGCATCGGGGCCGGTGCCATATTCATTTTGCGGGCGCGTGGTATTCGAGATAACCAAGGCTGGGTTCGCTTCTTCGATGCGTTCCATGACCAGCTTGCCCCACTCGGCGCACTCTGGGGTCACGGTGACATCGTCACCCAATTCAATCGGGCAGCCCTGGCGCAGCAGTGGAACTAGCTTAAAGCCCATTTCCTTGCCTAAGCGGTCCAGCGGGGCAGAATACTGCTCCGCGTGGGAACCGCCCACCAAATAGACTTCCTTCTCTGCGTTGAGGTCACCGAAAATGCAGGGGGTCTTTCCGTCCTTGCGGGTTTCGAAGAAGAAGTCAGCAGGCTGGCTATCTGGTACGAAGCACCAATTTGTCGCTACTGGTGGCTGGATTCCGCCGGCCAGAATCGGATCAGGCTTGACCTCCACGTTATCCGGCGGGGTGATGTCGTTGATGAACGTCGTTGCGCCGGGGTAGAGGGCAGGGTCCAAAAGCTCTGCATCAGCATCATCAAGGGTGCGCATCCACAGTGGCTGGACAGCCAAGAGGCCGACAACGGCCGCGGCGACTACAACACCACCCACACCGCGGGCGGCACCGGCGGGTTTCTGCAAGGTCGACAGGCCCTTGCGTACCGGCAGATCCTCGGCCGTGGGGCGCTTGCGATGCTGGCGCAGGGGCTTCTCCAAAAAGCGGTGCGTGAGGTCTGCCAACAACAGCGAAATGGCGATAATGATGACGCCCAACCACCACGACGGGGTTTCTTGACCCAGGTAGGACGTGGACAAAATAAGCAATGGCCAGTGCCACAGGTAGAGCGGGTAGGCTACATCGCCCAGCCAGCGCGCCTGCTTGGAAGCCATTGCCTTGGAAATCTTGCCACCGCCGCCCAAGATAATGAGCACGGCGCCGCCTAGTGGCAAAAGGGAAAGCGGGCCAGGATACGCAGTGGTATCCGCGATGATGGCACCGGTAAAGACGAGCATCAAAAGGCCCAGACCAGTAAAGAGGTCATAGAGGCGGGCCGGAATCTTCCAGGAGGAACCGTAGATAGCCAGGACCGCGCCCAAGGTTAACTCCCAAGCGCGCGACCAGGTGGAGTAGTAGTTCTCCGGAGTTCCGTAGAGGCCGTGGCGCGAAGCATAGGCAAAAGAAGCAATCGTGACCACGATGAGGATTGGGCCAGCAATCTGGTTGACCGTGGGGAAGCTGCGCTTGCCCAAGGGCTGTTGCTTCGGCCGGAACTTCATGATGGCAGCCAAGATGAGCGCAAAGGCAATGCCCATGATGTAGAACTGGCCCTGCACGGCCATGGACCACATGTGCTGCAGCGGTGAGGTATCAGCTGCGGCCGCTGTGTAGTCGGCGTTTTGTTCCGCTAGCTCCCAGTTCTGGTAATACAGCATGGTGGCTGTGATTTGTTGGGTGAGCTCGGTGCGCATGAGCTGCGGGGCGAAAATGCGCACTAGAATGTAGGTCACGCCGATGACCAAAACCAAGCTTGGTACCAGGCGCCGCAAGGTGCGCCAGATGGGCCACCATGGGTTCAGCGAGGCGTTGGGCTTGCTCGCGTAGCGCAGCTGGGAGCCCAAGAAGAAGTAGCCGGATAGCAGCAGGAATACGTCGACGCCGCCGGATACGCGTCCGACGAATACGTGGTAGATAACTACTAGGCCGATGGCAATACCGCGCAGACCATCAAGGTCATAGCGGTACCGGAAATTTCGCGGTGATTCTTTAGTCATAAACTGTCTTTTCGTGCGCCTATGCCTAGATGGTGGGGCGGAAGGCGCGCCATACATATGAAACGAAATGTCTATATTCGGCCCTTAAGGGTACTCTGCTTCACTATCGCAGGCATAACGAACCTGCGTGCGTGGCGTAGTAATTTTTGAAAATGCAGCTACTCGCGCTAAAATATCCTAGGTTATTTACTCGGATATTCTGAGCTAGATAAACTGAAGAACGTAATATTCTGCGTAGCACCGTTCCCGTCTACGGTCGGCCGGTATGTCACGCGCAGATAAAATCCAAGGGTTGAACCGGCGCACAACCTAGTGCGCGTCTGTACTGCCCAGTGACTAGTAAAGGAGCCAACATGGCTGTCAAGATCAAGCTTCAGCGCCTGGGCAAGGTCCGCGCTGCTGAGTACCGCGTTGTTATTGCTGATGCCCGCACCCGTCGTAACGGCAAGGTCATCGAGAACATCGGCATCTACCACCCGAAGGAAGAGCCTTCCCTCATCCAGATCGACTCCGAGCGTGCACAGCACTGGCTGTCCGTTGGCGCACAGCCAACCGAGCCGGTTCTCGCTCTGCTGAAGGTCACCGGTGACTGGCAGAAGCACAAGGGTCTGCCGGGTGCAGAGGGCACCCTGAAGGTTGCTGAGGAGAAGAAGTCCAAGCTGGAGATCTTCAACGAGGCACTGGCTGAGGCCAACAACGGCCCGACCATCGAGGCCATCACCGAAAAGAAGAAGAAGGCCAAGGAAGAGGCTGAGAAGAAGGCTGCTGAGGAAGCTGCTGCTGCAGAGGCTGCCGCTGCTGCCGCCGGCGAAGCTGACGCTGAGGCCGAGGAGAAGGCTGAGGAAGCTTCTGAGGAGTCCGCAGAGTAATCTGCCTCCCTTGCTAAACGCATAGTGCTTTAGCTCCGGGCCCCGCCGCTACGATCACTGGTCGTAGTAGCGGGGCCTTTATAGTTGGCGGAAGAACGCCGGAACACGATAGCGACCGCGCATGCTAGTCCTTGACGGGGCTGCGTGCGCGGTCGCTACTGGCAGTGACACGCTAGGAAACGTGCGTCATCCATGTCGGGGATTTGCAAGTTCGCCCTTAGTTCTGTGGTTTGTAGTTGGGGTAGCGGCTGTAGACGTTAGAGGGATCCTTAAAGTCCATACCGCGCAGGGCGCCTGCAACAACCGGTGTGAAAAGCTCGAGAATCTGCTCGCGTGGAAGCCGGGACAAAGGGCCGTCGATGGCAAGTACGGTAAATCCATGAATGGCCGACCAAGCCAACAGGGCATTCTGCATGAAATACGTGGCGTCAGTGGTGTTGTCCAGCGCTTCCGCGTGGCGGGACAACAGGGCGAAGAAATCGCGAATCTGCTGTAGGTGATCCATCTTCGGATCATCTTCCGTATTGGGATCTACGCCAAGCATGAAACGCAGCGCCTTCCACTCCAGCATGCAGCGGAAGAAATTGGTTTCATCTAGGGCAAACTCGAGGTAAGCGTAGCCGATTTGCATCAGGTGTTCTGGAAAATCTAGGCCCACTGCTGTCTCGGTAGTCTCGTGTAAACGCCGGACCAACTCATCGGTGGCAAGTTCAGCGACCTTATCGTGCAGTTCTTCTTGGTCCTTGAAATGGCGGTATGCAGAGGTAGGGGACACTCCTGCTTCGCGGGTTACCGCACGGACGGTGATGGCATCGGGGCCACTCCTTTTGCCCAGTTGAACCGCGATACGGAGCAGCTCATCGTGGAGGTTTCTATGATGGTAGGGCTTATTGTGCGTTTCCATAAAAGTCATTTTATCAACAAAACCTATGTACGTATAAATTATTTGGTCAGCATGGTGAGCAGCAAAATTGCGGGGGTGGAAGGGTTGCCGCTCTCGCTTGTGGCCTCGACTTTATGCACCTCATATGCAGGAAGGTGCACGATAGAGCCGGGGGTGAGCGTGATGGTTTCATTGCCATAGCTGAAGTCAAGCTCACCGCGCAGCGCCTGCACGGTGATGGGATGTGCGGCCTTGTGATCGGGCAGAGACTGTCCTGGTGCGAAGCTAAAGAGAATGAGGTTGGCACCATCAGCGCTTAAGACGCGCTGTACGCCCGGGCGCGGGCGGTGCGGATCGGTATCAGGCGCGATGTCCAGCAGGTTTAGCGCGGACATGACGGAATCCTCACTTGAGTGAGAAGCCGCGCCAAACGTGTCCGGGGAGTTGGTCGGTAGATCGCTCATGAGCCCACTTTAACGACAATAAGACTCAAATTCTGGGTTTGCTTTCCAAAGCGCCAAAATTCATGACTGACAAGGGCAAAGAGGTCTGTGTTGTAGACTTTCCGCTATGGAATTGATGATTGGTCGCGTGATTAAATCGCACGGCGTGAAAGGTGAAGTCGTAGTCGAGGCCACTACGGATGAACCGGAGGTGCGCTTTGCGGTAGGGGAAGTTCTTCAGGGGACGCAGGGTAAGAAGGAGCACACACTAACTATCAAGGCGGTCCGGAGCCATAAGGGAAGGCTGCTCGTTACCTTTGAAGAGATCAAAGACCGAACAGTGGCGGATAGCCTACGTGGTACCAAGTTCTTTGCCGCTCCGCTCGACAGTGATGATGATGGCTTTTATGACCACGAGCTGGAAGGGCTTCGCGTACTTCTGGCGGGCGAGGAGATCGGTGAGGTCACATCGGTCATCCACGGCGGAAGTCAAGATTTGTTGGAGGTAAAACTCGACAACAGCAAGGAGGCGCTCATTCCCTTCGTGCATGCCATTGTTCCTGAGGTGAACCTAGAGGCTGGAACGTGCACCATCGATCCGCCGGAAGGACTGCTTGACCTATGAGGCTTGACGTCATCACCATTTTTCCGGAGTACCTGGACCCGTTGCGGCATGCGCTTTTGGGCAAGGCCATTGAACAAGGTCGCCTTGAAGTAGGTGTGCACGATCTGCGGCAGTGGGCTACGGATGCGCATAAGTCTGTCGATGACTCGCCGTTCGGTGGTGGCCCCGGCATGGTTATGAAGCCAGACGTTTGGGGGCCGGCGCTCGATAGCGTCGCCACGCGGGAAAGTGCGCCCAATCTAGAGTCTGCGTTGCCACACCTAAACCGTCCGCGCCACGATGAATTAGAAGGGGTTGAGGCGCAAGCCTATGCGGTTGATGCCACGGCCGATGAGGATAGCGACCTCCCACTGCTTATCGTGCCGACGCCAACCGGAAAACCGTTTAGCCAAGCAGATGCGCGGGCGTGGTCCAATGAGGGGCACATTGTTTTTGCCTGCGGGCGTTATGAGGGCATCGATCAGCGCGTGGTGGATGACGCCGCTCGACGCTACCGCGTGCGCGAGGTTTCCATCGGCGATTATGTGTTGATCGGTGGGGAAGTGGCAACGTTGGTGATTGCTGAGGCAGTAGTGCGACTCATCCCCGGCGTGCTGGGAAATAAGCGCTCTCATGAGGAAGATTCTTTTTCTGATGGTCTCTTGGAAGGCCCGAGCTATACCAAGCCGCGAGAGTGGCGTGGCCTAGCCGTGCCGGAGGTGCTCACCTCGGGAAACCACGGGTTGGTAGACAAATGGCGGAGGGAACAGGCATTGCTGCGCACGTGGCAACGCCGTCCCGAACTTTTGGAGGCGGCTGAGCTCGATAAGGACGACAAGGCCTTCATCGCGCAGTTGGAACAAGAAGCCAACACCCAGGGTGAAGGCTAATGGAGGTAAGCGCTGACCTCTCGGTACTCTTAGTAACCCAGGAGTGGGCGAAAAGCCTCGAAGCATTGCCAGAGGAGCTGCGTGCACGGGGCTTTGAGCCGCTAAGTATTTTCACTCTCCAGGTAGCGGAGGAAACCTCGGAAAGCAGCCCGCTAGCGCAGGAGTATCGCTTCAAGAGCGGTCAGTGGCCACAAGGAATACCGGTGTGGCGGCTCATCGTAAACGGAGAGACCACGCAGCCCCTGGCCACTGTGGCTTCCTCGGTAGCAGACTGCTTGCCGCCGGCAGCCTCGTGGGTAGGCAGTGCGGAAATCGGTTTTACGGAGATGGGGCTTGGTGCCCCGGCGGTGTGGCGGGCGGATTCTGGGTTATAAGCGGAATCTGGACAATTATTTAGCGCTTTTTCATGCCTAAACTGCAGCGCATATGCCTTCTAAGGTTATAGTGAAGGGGACATTCCCTCTAGATTCCTATTCCCAAGGTGGTCCCTGAATTATGACGGCTCCCAATGGCAATAACTATGGTGGATATAACCAGCAGCCGCCTCAGTACAATCAGCAGTATTATTCCCAGCCGCAGCAAAGCGGTGGCGTAGGCGGCGCCACCATCGCGGCAATTATCGCAGCAATTGTGGCGGTCATCGCGGTGGCCGCCATGGTCATCATGTTCGTGACCAATAACAAGGATGATGCATCGACTAGCGCGGCCGCCGATAGTCAATTCCAGCAGGCTGATGCCAATAGCGGCTCCGGATCTAGCAAGCACTCCGGTTCCTCGTCCAAGGACGATGCTGAGGATGAGGATGAAGATTCCAGCCCGGTCACGGTGACCAAGACTAAGGATGCTCCAGCTCCAGCGCCGGCACAGGCAGCGTCTTCTGGCAGCAGCAATGGGCACTCTTGGAGTGACTTCACTAGCTACTATCCAGCTACCAGCAAAACCTCCAGCGGTTTTGCCAGCAACGTCTATACCGCGTTTATGAATAACTGGGTCGCCGGCGGCGGCACCGGCGCTACCTTGAGCGTCTACTCGCCGGCCACCGGTGGTACCTACACCATGTACTGCTCCGGTAGCTCTTCGCGCGTTTCCTGCTCCGGCGGCGATAACGCCCGCGTGGTTATCTACTAAGAGCGCGCCGCAGCAACCTCCTTTCCCTTACTGGGAAAGGAGGTTTTGTGCGTCTAGGGGGCGTCGGCAAGCGAAGGCAGTGGAGGGGCCGTGCGGTAAATTGGGTGGGTCTAATCCCAAACCTCGAGAAAGAGTGAGGAGACCACGTGAATATTGCGGCCACTATCGCCGCCGAGCTCAACGTCAAGGAATCGCAGGTTTCTACCGCGTTGCAGCTGCTTGCGGAGGGCAATACAGTGCCCTTTATTGCCCGCTATCGCAAGGAGGCCACCGGTGGGCTGGATGACTCCCAGCTGCGCACCATTGAAGAGCGC
Source organism: Corynebacterium sp. ACRPJ (assembly GCF_022347345.1). NCBI lineage: Bacteria > Bacillati > Actinomycetota > Actinomycetes > Mycobacteriales > Corynebacteriaceae > Corynebacterium > Corynebacterium sp. ACRPJ. The sequence continues at coordinate 101,442 of NZ_JAKRNC010000001.1, read as the reverse complement.
GCGAACTATCTAAAGGAACTACAGGAGCGCAAGGAGACCATCCTTGCGGCGATTGAAGAGCAGGGCAAGCTTGGCGACGCCCTCAAGGAGCAAATCCTTGCCTGCGAGACCAAAGCGCGCCTAGAAGATTTGTATCTGCCGTATAAGAAACGCCGCAAAACCAAGGCCGATATAGCCCGCGAAGCCGGCCTTGAGGAGCTGACCGATAAGCTCATTGCGGATCCCAACGCCGCTCCAGAAGAGTTGGCACAGGCCTTTACCACCGAGGGCTTTGAGGACACCAAGAAGGCCCTCGACGGCGCCCGGGCCATCTTGGTGGACCGCTTCGCGCTCGACGCGGACCTGGTGGGTGAAGTACGCGAGCGCATGTTCACTGAAGGCTCCATGGGCGCGCACGTTGTTGAGGGCAAGGAGGCCGAAGGCGCGAAGTTTAAGGATTACTTCGATTTCAACGAGCCCTTCCACAAGCTGCCTTCGCACCGCATTTTGGCGCTGCTGCGTGGCGAGAATGAGGGCGTGCTGCAGCTGCAGCTAGATGCCGGCGATGACGCCGACTACGAGGACGCAATCGCCTCCCGCTTCGAGCTGGATCGCTCCTCCAAGTGGCTTGCCGACGCCGTCCATTGGGGCTGGCGCACCAAGCTCTATATTTCCTCTAGCCTGGACGTTCGCATGCGGCTAAAAGAGATCGCGGAGGAAGGCGCGCTGAAGATCTTTGCCACCAATTTGCGCGACGTGCTGCTCGCGGCACCTGCTGGCCAGCGTGCCACCATCGGCTTGGATCCGGGTTACCGCAATGGTGTGAAGTGCGCGGTAGTGGACAAAACCGGCAAGGTGCTCGATACCGCCATTGTCTACCCGCATCAGCCGCAGAACCAGTGGAGCCAAGCAGTTCAAACGCTGTCGACCCTGTGCGCCAAGCATTCTGTAGACCTTATGGCCATCGGCAACGGCACCGCCTCCCGCGAGACCGAGAAGCTTGCCCAGGAAATTGCGGACCTTATCAAGCAAGCCGGCGGTCAACGACCCACTCCTGTGGTGGTTTCGGAGTCCGGCGCCTCGGTCTATTCCGCCTCGCCGCTTGCGGCGGAGGAATTTCCCGACATGGATGTCTCGCTGCGCGGAGCGGTTTCCATCGCTCGCCGCTTGCAGGATCCTTTGGCTGAGTTGGTCAAGATCGATCCGAAGGCCATTGGTGTGGGGCAGTACCAGCACGACGTTAACCAGACGGCGCTCGCCCGCACCCTCGATGGCGTGGTGGAAAGTGCGGTAAACGGCGTGGGCGTGGATCTCAATACCGCTTCCGTTCCGCTGCTCGAGCGCGTGGCTGGTGTCAATTCCACCATCGCCGCCAATATTGTGGCCTACCGCAATGAAAATGGGTCCTTTGCCTCCCGCAAGGAACTGAAGAAGGTACCGCGGCTTGGACCTAAGGCCTTTGAGCAGTCTGCCGGATTCCTCCGCATCAACGGCGGTACCGATCCGCTGGATTCCTCTGCCGTACACCCTGAGGCCTATCCTGTCGTCTCCCGCATCGCGGAGAAGACGGGCCTGGGGACTTCTGAACTTATTGGCAATACCCGCGTACTCAGCATGCTGGCGCCAGCAGACTTTGCAGACGAGACTTTCGGCATTCCTACGGTGACCGATATCATCGCCGAGCTGGATAAACCCGGACGCGACCCGCGCCCTGAGTTCAAGACCGCCACCTTTAAAGAAGGCGTACATAAAGTCTCCGATCTCACCCCGGGTATGATTCTCGAGGGCACGGTGACAAACGTGGCGGCATTTGGCGCCTTCGTGGATGTCGGAGTCCATCAGGATGGCCTCGTCCACGTTTCTGCCATGAGCCACAAGTTTGTCTCCGATCCGCACGAGGTCGTGCGCTCTGGCCAGGTGGTCAAGGTGAAGGTCATGGAGGTTGATGTGGAGCGCCAGCGCATCGGTCTCTCCCTCCGTTTGGATGATGACCCGGGGCAGCCGGCCCCTAAACGCCGCGGTGATTCCCCACGCGGTTCCGCCAAATCCGGAGCCAGGGGCGAAGGAAAGCGCTCTGGCCACAAATCTGGGCGCGGATCCCGGGACGGCTCGCGCGGCCGCACTGGCGGTCGAGGTGGCTCCGGTGGTGGTGGAGCCATGGCCGATGCCTTGAAGAAGGCAGGCTTCTAATCGTCGTGGACTAGCCTTTCTACCTGCTGCTTTTTGCTCCCATCGTTGCGGACGGTGGGAGCTTATACATTCCAGAGGGGAGAATTCCTCCACGACGTGGGGTCCAATGCGCGCCGAGATTGTTTCAAAATGGTAAGTTTGCCAAAACTAAATAAAAGACGCTTGGTGCCATTTTAATTACAAGGAGAGGGAAATGAGCAAAGCTGCTAAAGCCAGCCATGGCAGGGGAGTGTTGGGTTGGCACCGCGTATTGGACTGGCGTCCGCGCAGTGCATTGGCACGGTTGTTCATCGTGTTCTTCCTGGTTGCACCCATTATTATTGCCGGAACCATGATGTGGGCGATGTGGGACCCATCCAAATACATGCGCAAAATCGACCTAGCGGTGGTGAATGAAGACGCGGGCGTCAACAAGCAAGGCGTTGATACCAACTACGGCGTTCAGGTGGTAGAAGGGCTGCTGGATACCGATTACCTGAATTTCGCAGAGGTGAATAAGGATGAGGGGGATCAAGGGCTGATTAAAGGCAAATATCTCCTGGTGGTGACCATCCCTGAGGACTTTTCCAAAAAAGCGGTGTCCATCATCAGTGATAAGCCCGTCAAACCTGAAATTCACTTCGCTAGCAATGACTATTACGGAACTAACGGCTCCGTTATTTCTTCGAGCCTAATCCCGCAGGTGCAAACCAGCGTGGAAAATGCAATCTCGAAAAAATACGCTGACCAGGTAATAGAAGGGCTCAATAAGCTAAGTGATGGAATAGGCACTGCCGCCGATGGTGCTAGACGTCTTGATGAAGGTGCCGGGAAGCTACAAGAAGGTGGAGGTCGTGCGGTCGCCGGCATAGGTCAGCTGGGAGCCGGTGCAGGAAAGCTACATGATGGAACTGGTGCGCTGCTTGATGGCACAAACCGTCTCAATGAGGGAGTCGGGCGACTCGATGAAGGTGCCGCTCGCCTGGATGACGGTGCCACACAACTTGCTGAAGGTTCCGATAAGCTGCTTGCTGGCACCGGCCGTCTCGCCGACGGTGCCGGCCAGATCGATGGTGGAGTCAATCAGCTCACGGGAATGCTTATCCCAGTGCTCAAACAGGCCCAGGTCGTGGTTCCTGCCCTGTCGCAACTGGTAGAGGTGCTGCGTAACTTGGGTATGGGGCAGCAGGCTGAACAGCTCCACTCGCTCGTATCCAAACTTGATCCGGCCACGAGTGGCAACATGGTGGATAAACTAGAGCAACTTTCTAATGGTACCGGTCAGCTGTACTACAACCTTTCAGATCCTAATTCGGAGTATCTGGGCGGCATGAACAAACTCAATGGCGGAGCGCACCGTCTAGCTGATGGCACGAAGGAGCTACACAGCGGCGTTGGCGAACTTGGCACCGGCGCCGCTCAGCTGCACGATGGCGCGAGCCGCCTCCACGACGGGACTGGCACCCTGAAGACGGGAACAGACCGCTTGGCAGCCGGTGGTGCCGAGCTCAAGGGTGGTATGGATAAGCTAAAGGCCGGTTCTGGTGAGCTCTCACAGAAGCTGGCAGATGGTGCAGCCAAAGCGCCATCTATCTCCAAACCGGAAGACTCAGCTCAAAACATGGCCGTTCCCATTAACTTCACCGCGTCCAATGTGCACCCAGTCCAAACAGCAATAAGCTCCACGGACCCCACCCGCAAGGACGTCACCGGCGGTGCCTCTTTGCTCTTAGTGCTCGTCTTTGGCTTCCTCGTCATGCTGCTGGTGGCTATGGTGTTTCCCTATTACCTCGGCCGTAAAGGAACCCCAGTTGCGCATCCTGCGCGCGGAATATTGTCTGCGTTCATCACGCTGACCGTGCTCAACTTCATTGTCCTTGCCTTTATGGCGCTGATGTCAGCAACTTTGGGGTGGGCACCGGCTAGCTGGTCCATGATTCTCGGGGTAGTAGCAGCGATCGCAGCGGTGGGTGCGGCGACTTACCAGTTCTTCCACGTGACTTTTGGGCGAAAGATTGGTGGCATCTTTGCTGCGGGAATTTTCGCCCTCGGTGTGATGGTCTTTGGTGGTGTGTGGCCGGTGGCCGCGATTCCCCGCCCGTTGAGTTTGATGCATCCTTTCCACCCGATGACCTACGCCAAAGGCGCATTCACGCGTGCCACTGATGGGATTCATGATGCGACGTTCTGGACTGGAATGGCAGCGCTGCTCGGATTTACCCTGATCGCACTTTTCGCCTCATATGTGGTCTTCCGCGCGCGTCACTTGGGTACGGCGAAAATCCTGGATGAGCACCTAGTCCGCTTCCCGGCTGCTGCGGCGGCGTAGCTTGGGAGGGGGGAGAAAGTAGTGCTGGGGAGAAATTTGGTTCCTGCCGGTGGATGTGGAAAAATAGTGCACCGTTCTATGTAACGGGCACGAACCGGTTAGGCAGTACGCCGCTAGGGTCCTCTGTCCCAAACTGAAAAGGAATATTGGCATGTCCAACATTATTGACAAGGTCGATGCAGCACAGCTGCGCGACGATATCCCGTCCTTCCGCCCAGGCGATACCCTCGACGTTAACGTAAAGGTTATCGAGGGCAACAACGAGCGTGCACAGCTCTTCAAGGGCATCTGCATCCGTCGCCAGGGTTCCGGCATCCGTGAGACCTTCACTGTCCGTAAGGTCTCCTTCGGTATCGGCGTTGAGCGTACCTTCCCGGTTCACTCCCCGAACCTGGAGTCCATCAAGGTCTCCCGCCGTGGCCGCGTCCGCCGTGCGAAGCTCTACTACCTGCGCGATCTGCGCGGCAAGAAGGCTCGCATCAAGGAGCGTCGCTAGTACTAGCGCGCTGCGCGCCAGCTTCCTCCTGCACCCAACTGTGGATGCAGGAGGATTTTTCTATGCCCAATTTCGCTTAATTCACAGTTGGAAGCCCTGATCTAAACGGAAAGTTGTCTGTGAATCCTCCTGCCGCGAGGGGGATAAGGCCGGAATCCGGACATGGGGTTGCTAGGATCTAGCGCGTGAATAAAGACAGCATCTCGCAGGAACAGTCGCCAGAAGGCGAGGGGGCCCACCCAGTACAGGGCGACGCCACCCAGCAAGGCAAAGAGGCGACTAAGAAAAAAGATATGCCGTGGCTGCTGGAAACCCTTCTGGTAGTGGCGACGGTTCTCGTGATCGTCGGACTATTCCAGAACTTTATCGGCCGGCAGTATGTGATCCCGTCGGGTTCGATGGAGCCGACCCTCCACGGCTGCGAGGGCTGCACGAATGACCGTATCTTTACAGAAAAGATCTCTTACTACGGTGACGGCGAGCCAGAACCAGGCGATGTCGTCGTATTCAAGGGCACCGAGGACTGGAATTCCAGCTACGTCTCACCGCGCTCGTCCAATCCGATCATTCATGGCGTGCAGGATGCGTTGAGCTTCGTATCCTTGGCACCGCCAGACGAAAACACCCTGGTCAAGCGTGTGGTTGCTACCGGCGGACAGACGGTGTCCTGCCAGGAGGGCGATTCTGCCGTCATGGTAGATGGCAAACCCATCGAGCAAGACTATGTGCAAGACCCGCCAACGTACCCGGTAGATGAGTCGACCGGCTCGGAGGCCTGCGGTGGTCCGTACTTTGGTCCCGTCGAGGTACCGGAGGGCAATATCTGGGTGATGGGCGATAACCGTACTGCTTCGGCCGATTCTCGTTACCACATGACCGATAAGTTCCACGGCACGGTTCCAGTAGAAAACGTCCGCGGCAAGGTGAAATTCGTATTCTGGCCGTTTACCCGCATTGGTGGGGTCGATGACCCGGACATTCAGGAATAAGCCTTCCTCCCAACGCCTGCGCACCCGGGATTTTCTCATCCCCGTGGTGGCAGGCTTTGTCCTGCTAGTACTCCTGCAGGCGCTGGTGGGGCGGATGTATGTCATTCCTTCTGCTTCGATGGAACCGACCCTGCACGGGTGTCCCGGCTGCAAAAATGATCGCATTGCCGTGCAAAAGGTCAGCTACTACTTCACGGACCCCAAGCCCGGGGAGGTGGTGATTTTTGAAGGGCCCGAGTCGTGGAATAACGAGTTTGAGGTCAATCGCTCGCACAATATTTTTGTGCGCGGCGCGCAAAATGCCTTGGCGGCCGTAGGGCTGCTTCCCAATGGGGAAAATATCCTGGTAAAGCGCGTCATTGCTACCGGCGGGCAGACGGTGAGCTGTCAGGCTGGCGATCCTGCGGTCATGGTGGATGGAAAGCCTATTGACCAATCCTTCGTCCTCGATCCGCCGGAGATTCCCGTAGACCCCAGCGTGGGCTCGCAGGAGTGCGGTGGCGAGTATTTTGGCCCGGTCACCGTCCCCGAGGGAAACCTTTGGGTGATGGGTGATAATCGCACCAACTCCCTCGATTCCCGTGCACACTTGGGCGACCACCTGCAGGGCACCGTGCCGGTAGACAACGTCCGCGGGCGCGTTGAGGCCGTCATTTTGCCGCTTTCGCGTTGGGGCGGGGTGGAGCACCCGGAAATTTCGCATGCGGCGGCTTAAACAGCGACGCACCTACGAGGTCGCATTGAGCAAGGCCGGTTTAGGTCCGGTAGCCGGCGTAGATGAGGCTGGGCGCGGCGCCTGCTGTGGACCAATTACCATCGCGGCTTGTGTGATGCCTGATCGGCCAATCAAGGAGTTGGCAGAGCTTACTGACTCCAAGAAGCTCACCCCCAAACAGCGTGAGAAGCTCTTTCCACTCATTAAAGACAAGGCTGTGGACTGGTCTGTAGTGCATATTGGTGCGGGGGACATCGATAAGCGCGGCATCCAGCACGCCAATATTTCCGGCATGCGCAGGGCAGTTGCGCGCCTGGAAGCGCGTCCGGGCTATGTGCTTACCGACGCCCTCTTTATCCCCGGCCTTACCCAACCCCACCTGCCCATTATCGGCGGCGATGCGGCCGCACGGTGCATTGCCGCGGCGAGTGTATTGGCCAAAGTCAGCCGCGATCACCTGATGCACGAGCTGGATGCGCGGTACCCCGGCTACGGGTTGGCCAGCCATAAGGGGTATGGGACCAAGGCACACGAGGCCGCAATTGCGGCGCTTGGAGCGTGCCCGGAGCACCGGATCAGCTATGAGAATGTCCGCCGCGCACATGCGGAGTTTGCCGCGCGTGCCTAGCTAAAATCTAGCCTTTCTCGCGCTAAGCTAAAGCGAGCTAACCCACAACCTGGAGGTCCACCGTGAGTGCAGAGGAACTCGATAACTACGAGGCTGAGGTAGAGCTGTCCCTCTACCGCGAGTACCGGGACGTTGTCAGCCAGTTTTCCTATGTCGTTGAAACTGAGCGGCGCTTTTATCTGGCTAATGCGGTAGAGCTCATTCCGCATACCTCTGGGCCCGATGTGTACTACGAGGTGCGCATGTCTGATGCTTGGGTATGGGATATGTACCGCTCTGCGCGCTTTGTGCGCTACGTCCGCGTTATCACCTACAAGGACGTCAACATCGAGGAGCTGGATAAGCCGGAATTCATGATGCCGGAATAAGTTTGTCAAGCCGGCGCACGCGGCGCCGCGCCCTAGCTGTGGATAACAGAGGTGCAGAGCCTGGTTATCCACAGCTAGGGCCTTTTTGCTATTGCGTCCCTTGTGTAAGCCCTGCCAGCTGCGGTGTTCTGTGCTGGCCAATGAATTTCCCAACGCACAAGGAAACCACAATGCACTTTAATTCAGAACACCGCTTGGCCACGAAGAAGCCTCGCCATAAACAAGTCTTAGGCAAAAGGGGAGAGGCCTTCGCAGCGCGCTATCTGCGCGAGCGCGGGGCGGAAATCATCGCTGCCAACGTCTCTTATCGAGTGGGAGAGATCGACCTCATCGCCCGGGAACCTAACGGAACCATTGTCTTTGTTGAGGTTAAGACCCGCGCCAATTCCAACTACGGGGTAGCTGAGGCCGTAACCCCGCAGAAGCTCGCGCGCCTGCGCAAAGCCGCGGCGCAGTGGCTCGACGGAAGGCCACTGTCTGAGGTGCGATTCGATGTCATTGCCTTGGTCGCGCAGGGGAAAGGATTCGTGCTGGAACACTTCAAGGGGGTCGAAGATGGCTCTAGGTAATTGTTTGACTATGTCCCTCAACGGAGTTCTAGCCCAGTTGGTTGACGTGGAAGCGAACGTCGGTCACGGACTGCCGGGAATTCACGTTGTAGGCCAGACGGATACCGCAATCTCCGAATCCCGGGACCGAATCAAGACCGCAGCCTTTAATGCCCATCTGCCCTGGCCCAAGACCAAAGTGGTTGTTTCCATGTCCCCGGCTTCGCTTCCCAAATCCGGGTCCCACTTTGACCTACCCATAGCGCTGGCAATCCTCGCGGCACAGGCGGAGGCCGACTTTCCGTCTTATGGCAGCACTCCCTCGCCCGCCCAACGTCTCCAGCGCACCTTGGTACTGGGCGAGCTTGGTCTCGACGGCTCCGTTCGGTCTGTAGCAGGCATTATCCCCGCTCTTCTTGCCGCACGGGAACAGGGAATAACAACTCTTATTGTTCCGCCTGGCAATGCCGCCGAGGCCACATTGGTGCCGGACATGGACGTACTGGTTGCTTCGTCGTTGAAGGAGGCTTTCGGCTGGGCCTGCGGTAATCGTGGGCTGCCGCAAGCTGGAAGTTTTTCGGGTTCCCTCAACCCCACGCCAGCGGCGGCATCGCGCCTCGACTTTAGCGATATTGCTGGTCAATCCAATGCGAAATGGGCTGCCGAGGTTGCGGCCGCCGGCGGCCACCACCTGATGATGATTGGGCCGCCTGGGTCAGGAAAATCCATGATCGCCTCGCGTCTGCCCACCATTCTGCCTACCCTTACCCCGGACCAGCAGGTCGAAACCACTGCAATTCATTCGCTGACCGGGACCCCAGGTGAGGTTATCGAGCGCGCCCCGTTCATCGCCCCGCATGCCTCGGTTACTCGGGCGGCATTACTTGGTGGCGGTTCCGGACATCCGCGCCCTGGTGCGGTGAGCTTGGCTCACAATGGTGTGCTCTTTCTCGACGAGGCCAGTGAGGTAGCCGCGCCGGTACTCGATGGTTTGCGTGCCCCGCTGGAGGAAGGACACGTGCGGTTGGCGCGCTCGCGCCGCGAGGTAACTTATCCTGCTCGCTTCCAATTGGTCATGGCGGCAAACCCGTGTAGGTGTGCGGCCGAAGACCCGTCCAAGTGCAGGTGCAATCCGCACGAGCGCATGAACTATCTATCCAACCTCTCCGGTCCGCTACGAGACCGTCTGGATATGGTGGTCACGCTAACGGGTCAGGCGGCAACGATTAACGCGGAGGGAGAAGAGGAATCCGCAGTTATCGCCGAGCGCGTCGCCGCGGCCCGTGAACGCGCCGCCGCGCGCTGGTGGGCGGATGGCATCACCGCGCGAACCAATGGCGAAGTCCCTTCGTCCTATTTGCGCCGAAAGAGACCGGCCGCCGAAGCCGCGATGGTCATGCTGTCCGCTTATTTGGCAGATGGCGAAATATCCCAGCGCGGAGTGGACCGCGTATTGAAGCTCTCCTGGACCCTGGCGGATCTAGCAGGAAAGGCGCAGCCGGATCTGGACGAAGTGGGGCGCGCGCTCGATCTACGCGGCTCAATTAATGTAGGGAGGCTCGCAGCATGAGCGAACTTGACCTCTCTACTCCTTATGCCACCTGGGTATACCTCAACCGAGTGGTGGAAGGTCCTTCTGCGGCGTTGCAGGCCTTGCTTACGCAGTACCCAGCTGAGGAAATCGCCCACGGAATCTTTCACCGTGCTGACTGGATAGGCCCGCTTTTGGCGCGCACGGCCTCTCGCTATGACTGGTTGCGGCAAGCCGAAGATATGGCGGCAGCCGAAAGGGTCGGGGCTCGGCTCATTACGGCAGAAAGCCCAGAGTGGCCCACAGAGGAGTTTGACTCTGCATTCGGCTTCTATCAGCACAGCGGGGAGGCCCCAGCTACTTTTGATGACCAAGCATTGCCGCCGCATAGCCTATGGGTGCGCGGTGCGCCATTGCAGGCAGAGGTTGCTCAAGCTGTAGCTATCGTCGGTACTCGTGCCATTTCTCGCTATGGCTGGCAGGCCACCCACAACGTCGTGTCCGGATTGGTTCAGCATGAATGGACTCCAATATCCGGCGGCGCGCTGGGAGTGGATACCGTCGCGCACGAAACCGCCCTGCACAACAACGGGCGCACGGTAGCCATAGCAGCGTGTGGCATCGATAGGGACTACCCAGCCCGCAATGCCAACTTATTCGCCAAGATTGCGGACAACGGTTGCATCATCTCTGAATTCGCGCCGGAAACCGCGCCGAAGCGCCACCGGTTCCTAACGCGGAATCGCTTAGTGGCAGCGCTGAGCCACGGCACAGTAGTTATGGAGGCCGCGTTTCGATCTGGTGCATTAAACACCCTTAACTGGGCAGAGGCGCTTGGGCGCGTTGCGATGGCGGTGCCGGGACCAATAACTACTAGCGGTTCGTTGGGCTGCCACCAGCGCATTCAAGAAGGCCGAGCACAGTTGGTTACCAGTGCCGATGAAATTCGCGCTTTAGTAAGTCGCGCCGGGGAAGTGGACCTAGGCGCACAGTACGAAATCAATTTTGCGGCAACCATGACCCAACGCCTCTCCCGCAATGAGTTGCGCGTCTTTGACGCGACGCCACCGCTAGGGCAGGAGAAAGCAACGGCAGAAGACATTGCCCGCGAAGCGGGATTCCGTTTACCGCTGACAGTTCACTTACTACTGGCACTGGAAAAGATGTGCGTTGTCGTCCGGCATGGCAATACCTGGGCGCGCCGGGAAACGGAATAAATGACACCTGCGTATGGCGAGTACACTGCTGTGGCATGAGTGAAGATGGTAAGTCCGCGAAGGCTCCGAAAGTTGAGGGGCAGATGGCTGAGGCCATTGAGGACTTCGCGGATTTCCAACTACATGTCAAAGGCCGCGCAGAAGCGACGGTGCGCGGGTATCGCTCCGACTTGCGCGACCTTGCACGCAGTGTGCCTACCTTCGCGGAGTTTGACCTCAACAGCCTGCGCCAATGGTTGGCAGAAGCTGTTACGGAAGGAAAGTCGCGTTCCACCCTGGCACGGCGCACCGCGGCAGCGAAGGGTTTTTCTACTTGGGCAGTGCGCGAAGGGCACCTGAAGCGAGACGTTGCTGCCCGCCTAGTTACGCCCAAAGTGGGGCGTCACCTTCCCACGGTTCTCGCTCCTGAGCAGGCCGGCGAGCTTATGGGCAATGCGGTCTCTGCAGATGAAGTCCACTTCCTTCGCGATAGCGCCATCTTGGAGTTGCTCTATGCCTCCGGTATGCGCGTGGCGGAGTTGGTCCGGCTAGATCTAGGGGATATTGATTTTCAACGTGGTACCTTGCACGTCACCGGTAAGGGTAATAAGCAGCGTGTAGTGCCTTTCGGGCACGCAGCGGAAGACGCCTTAAAGCAGTGGATTGACAAAGGCCGTGGAGAAATCGCTGCGGCCGATAATGAAGCGGTTTTTGTTGGCAGCAGGGGAGGGCGCATCGATCAACGCCAGGTGCGCCGCATTGTAGAAAAGGCCGCCAAAGTCACTGGTACACAGGGGCTTACCCCGCACGGGGTGCGCCACTCTGCCGCAACCCACCTATTGGAAGGTGGGGCAGATTTGCGCGTAGTGCAAGAACTGCTGGGGCACTCCTCGCTCAATACCACGCAGATCTATACCCACGTGTCCGCGCAGCGCTTGCAGCGCGTATACGACCAAGCCCATCCCCGAGCCTAAAGCGGTTTGAGGCGAATTACCGGCATATCCAGCAGGGTTAAAGGATCGATGTAGGTATCTTTTGCGATGAGTGCGCCCCAGTGCAGTCCGGGATAGCCATCGACGGGATTGCCTAAACGGCCTATCACTTGGCCCTCGCGGACTTCTTGGCCCTGCTTTACGGAGCCGTGCACGGGCTGATACGTCGTTCTCACTCCATCCGCGTGGGCAATGGAGACAACTGGTTTGCCGGCCACCGTACCCACAAAGGCGACTTCGCCGTCTTCGGCGGCTACTACCGGCGAGCCTACGGATAGGGCCATGTCGACGCCGCGGTGGCCAGGACTCCACTTGTGTTCTGGGGCGTCGAATCCACGCAACACCCGCGCAGGGCTAGGTTTGCCGGAGGCAGGGTCGACATAGGCCGTGGCCGGTGGGCAACACAGAATAAGAAGCGAAAGAACGGTGAGGAAAGCGGTGGGGAGGAAGGTGGGGCGTCGGCAAGCGGGAAATGTGGAGGAAAGAAACCTATTCATGGGCACAGTGTCCGCCGGAGGTAAGCGGCTGGGAAGTTAGTTCTCCTTTAACTGTGGACAACTTGGGTTACATGGTGTGTTTGAGTCCGTTGTGACGATTGAGACAAAATGGCTGCGACGAAGTTGTGGATAAGCTGTCTTCGGTTTGGAAAAACCAGCGTAAGGGGATTATTCTTTGGGACAGCAGTGTGTCCACCTCGTGGAGGCATTGACTACGCGCGGCGAAGTTGTCGCTTCCTGCTGGAAGGAAGAGACAGCCTGACGGTTGACGTGGTCCTTGGAAACAAGGTGTCAGCGGGGCCTTCGTTGCTAGGGTGCGGAATAAAACACCGCACAATTGGAAAACCGAAAGACAAGATAAAAAGAAAGCGAGCGAATCATGGCAGTTGTAACCATGCGCGAGCTCCTCGACGCTGGTGTGCACTTTGGCCACCAGACCCGTCGCTGGAATCCGAAGATGCGTCGTTTCATCTTCACCGACCGTAACGGCATCTACATCATCGACCTGCAGCAGACGCTGACCTACATTGACGAGGCTTACGAGTTCGTCAAGGAAACCGTTGCACACGGCGGCACCATCCTGTTCGTTGGTACCAAGAAGCAGGCTCAGGAAGCAGTTGCTGAGGAAGCAACCCGCGTCGGTATGCCTTACGTCAACCACCGCTGGTTGGGCGGCATGCTCACCAACTTCCAGACCGTTTCCAAGCGTCTGAAGCGCATGAAGGAGCTTCAGGCAATGGATGAGCGTGAGGACGGCTACAAGGGCCGCACCAAGAAGGAAGTTCTCATGCTCAACCGTGAGCGCGCCAAGCTTGAGCGCGTTCTGGGTGGCATCTCCGATATGGCCAAGACCCCGTCCGCACTGTGGATTGTTGATACCAACAAGGAGCACATCGCGGTCAAGGAAGCTCACAAGCTGAACATCCCGGTTGTTGCCATCCTGGACACCAACTGCGACCCGGACGACGTTGACTTCCCGATCCCGGGCAACGACGACGCCATCCGCTCCACCAAGCTGCTCTCCGGCATCGTTGCCTCCGCTGTTGAGGAAGGCAAGAAGGCTCGTGAAGAGCGTCAGCTGGCTGCAGCTAAGGAAGCTGCCGGCGACTCCGCTGAGAAGGAAAAGCGTGACGCTGAGGCAGCTGCCGCAGCTTCCGACCCAGCTTCTGCGGAAAAGTCTGAGGAAGCATCCGCAGACAAGGCCGAGAAGTAGTCTTAACTTCTCGCTAGGAATCTTCCTTACCTGCGTTTAACTGAATACCCCACGCACTTTTGGTGTGGGGCAGCAAGGGAGTAATTCCTGCCCAAGGCTGTTTACCAACCCCCGCCACCGTGCTTTAACGGCGGCGGGGGTTGGTTTTATCTATGCTGGGGGCTGCTGAAACCAGCTCCACTTTCATGCATAGGTGGGAAAGGGGTGGTTTCTGCCACCCTAAAGCGGCGCGATTTCACCGCGTCGACTACGCTGTTTGAACGAACACTGTTTGATTTTCAAGGAGGATCGCCCCAACTATGGCGAACTACACTGCTGCAGACGTCAAGGCACTGCGCGAAGCTACCGGCTCCGGCATGCTCGATTGCAAGAAGGCTCTGGAAGAGTCCAACGGCGACTACGATAAGGCCGTTGAGTACCTGCGCATCAAGGGCGCTAAGAACGTCTCCAAGCGCGCTGACCGTGAGGCTACCGAGGGTCTCATCGCCGTTTCCGGCAACACCATGGTCGAGATCAACTGTGAGACCGACTTCGTTGCTAAGAACGAGGCTTTCAAGACCTTCGCAGCCAAGATTGCTGACGCTGCTGCTGAGGCCAAGGCAAACTCCGCTGACGAGCTCAACAACATTGAGATCGACGGCAAGAAGGTCTCCGAGGTCGTGGACGAAGAGTCCGCAAAGACCGGTGAGAAGCTGCAGGCACGCCGTGCAGTTACCGTAGAGGGCGACAACGTTGCCGTTTACCTGCACCAGCGTTCCGCTGACCTGCCGCCGGCAGTGGGCGTCCTGGTTTCCTACGAGGGCAGCGAGGAAGGCGCTCACGCCGCAGCCCTGCAGATTGCTGCAATGAACGCTGAGTACCTCACCCGCGAGGACGTTCCTGCAGAGATCGTCGAGAAGGAGCGCGAGATCGCTGAGGCCACCACTCGTGAGGAGGGCAAGCCAGAGGCAGCCCTGCCGAAGATCGTGGAAGGCCGCCTGAACGGCTTCTTCAAGTCCATCGTTCTGCTTGAGCAGGCTTCCCTTTCTGATAACAAGAAGACCGTAAAGCAGGTTGCTGAAGAAGCTGGCACCACCATCACCGGCTTCGTTCGCTACGAGGTTGGCGCTTAAGCCCACCGCGCTTTAACAACTAGCCCACGAAGGACTATCCTTCGTGGGCTTTGTTGTGCGCTCACCGTGCCGACTCGTGCGGATGGACAATCCGCAGGAAAGGGACCGGCACGTCGCAATTGCCTACTGGCCTGCACCGGCGGGCGGTGTGAGGATGCGAAAGATATATGGGTAAGATAGGGCGGAGATTGAAACTGCCCCGCGTTAAGGAGACGAAGTAGGCGTGACTGCTGCAGATATTAAGCGAACCGGATACAAGCGAGTAATGCTGAAGCTGGGCGGTGAGATGTTCGGCGGCGGCAAGGTCGGTATCGACCCAGACGTGGTTGAAAACGTAGCCCGCCAAATCGCCGAGGTCTCCCGCCAGGGAATCGAAATTGCAGTGGTTATCGGCGGCGGAAACTTCTTCCGCGGCGCGGAGCTTTCCCAGCGCGGCATGGACCGTGCTCGCTCGGACTACATGGGCATGCTGGGCACGGTAATGAATTCCCTTGCATTGCAGGACTTCCTCAAGCAGCAGGGCGTCGACTGCCGCGTGCAGACCTCCATCAACATGGCGCAGATTGCCGAGCCGTACCTGCCGCTGCGCGCTGACCGCCACCTGGAAAAGGGTCGCGTGGTTATCTTTGGCGCCGGCATGGGCATGCCGTACTTCTCCACGGATACCACTGCCGCGCAGCGAGCCCTGGAAATTGGCGCTGAGGTTCTTTTCTTGGCCAAGGCGGTCGACGGCGTCTACTCTGATGACCCGCGCACCAACCCGGATGCGGAACTGTACTCTGAAATCACTCCGCGTGAAGTTATTGAAAAGGGCCTCAAGGTTGCGGATGCCACGGCCTTTAGCCTGTGCATGGACAATGATATGCCAATTTTGGTCTTTAACCTGCTGGAGGAGGGCAATATCGCCCGCGCCGCAGGAGGCGAAGTTATCGGCACGCTGGTGCAGTCCTAATACTGTAAGGGCTGCGAACCTGCTACCTTTTTATACAGCCACCCCTATTCGTTTAAGGATGATTTAACCTCATGATCGATGAGATTCAGCTCGAAGCAGAAGAGCACATGACCGCTTCCGTCGAGCACACCCGCGAGCAGCTGGTGACCATTCGTACCGGCCGCGCGAACCCCACCATGTTCAACGGCTTGGTAGCCGAATACTACGGTGTACCTACTCCGATTACCCAGATGGCTACCATTTCCGTACCGGAGCCGCGCATGCTGCTCATCAAGCCTTATGAGCAGTCCATGATTCATGAGATTGAAAACTCCATCCGCAACTCGGATTTGGGCGTGAATCCCACCAACGATGGTCAGGTTCTGCGCGTGACCGTTCCGCAGCTCACGGAGGAGCGTCGTAAGGAAATGGTGAAGCTGGCCAAGAGCAAGGGCGAGGACGGCAAGATTGCTATCCGTAATATTCGCCGCAAGGCCATGGAGCAGTTGAAGAAGCTGCAGAAGGACGGCGACGCCGGCGAGGATGAGGTCATCGCTGCGGAAAAGGAAATGGAAAAGATTACTTCCGGCTACATCGAGCAGGTGGACAAGCTGGTAGAAAATAAGGAAAACGAGCTGATGGAGGTCTAAGACCTCCCATCATTGCCGCCGTGCCCGTCCCCGGCCGGCGGCGCTTTTTCTGTTCCGCGGCCTACAGATCCGAAGTCTGGAGTAAGGGGAGGTCGACCAGTGAAAGTTAGCGAGGGGCGCGAAAGAAGCAGCGAAAGGAGCCGGTCACGGTGAGTGACGCCATTAACCGCCGATTGCCTCAGCCGAAGAATGGTGCAGGCCGCGATTTGCCGGCCGCTATCGGCGTTGGCGTAGGCCTTGGCGCACTTGTCGTGCTCGCCGTATGGGCCGGCCCGCTCGCGTGGTACGCGGTCGTGGCCCTTGCAGTTGGCGTTGCCATGTGGGAGGTACTTAGCCGCCTGCGAGAGCATTCCTATTATATTCCGCGCACGCTGCTGATTATTTTGGGCCAAGCCATGGTGTGGGTCTCGTGGCCACTGGGCGCGCCCGGCCTTGTCGCGGTCTATGTCACCGCTGTGCTGGCGCTCATGTTTGGTCGTCTCTTCCATAATGGTCGCCATCGCCCGCCAATTAACTACCTGCGGGATATGTCCGTCGGCATTTTTGTGCTGACATGGATTCCGCTTTTTGCCACCTTCGCAGCAATGCTGTCGCTGGTATCGACCCCGTTTGCCAGTGGTGCCGCTTCCATCGTCGTCTTCATGTTGTGTGTGGTGGCTTCCGATACTGGTGGCTATATCGCTGGCGTGATGTTTGGCTCGCATCCCATGGCCCCTGCAGTAAGCCCCAAGAAATCGTGGGAGGGCTTTGCCGGGTCCATCCTCTTTGGCGTGGTCACCGGAGCGCTTAGCGTGAAGTTCCTGCTCCATCACGATGCCTGGGTGGGTGGCCTGATGGGGCTTGGCCTTGTCATTTGCGCCACCTTGGGCGACTTGGTGGAATCACAGTTCAAGCGTGAGCTCGGAATCAAGGATATGTCGGCCTTGCTGCCAGGTCATGGCGGACTGATGGACCGTCTGGATGGCATGCTGCCTTCCGCCATGGTTACCTGGGTGGCCATTAGCTTCCTGGCAACGTTTACACCATAGGAGCAGCGGGTACGCGAAAGCCGCCTCTCCCCAATAGTCCGTCCTAAGAATGCAGGACAGGGGGAGAGGCGGCTTTTTGAGACTTATACCTGCTTAGCCTGCTTGCGAAGCTGGCGGCGCAACTCAAACATGCGCCAGCCACCGACTAGCGCCATGATGAGCGCTCCGCCAATGGCGAAGATGAGGAAAGCAATTCCGGCAGGGAACTCACCGGACCAGCCTAGGAAGTTCATGGGAACCTCGTGCTGGTTTTGCATGATGAAAACAATAAGGACAATCAGCAGCAGGAAACCTACGATGAGTGCGATCCATGTGCTGGCTGCGAAAGATCCCTTTGCTTTGCCGGAAGGCTGGGTGGAGTGAGAAGTAGAGTCAGAGACCGTCGGCTCTAGGCTAGAATCGGTCTCCGGTGCAGAAGTGTTCAGCTCCGTCGAGGAGAGGTCTGCGTCGGAAGAAGAAAAGTCATCTGCGGGGTAATTCGGATTTGTCATGCATCCATTATTTCTTTAAACCTGTCGATTATGCCACTTGGCATGGCTTTCAATTGGAAAAACCCACGCAGACCGTGGAAAGATGGGCAACATTATGGCTCAACCAGTGAAACTTAACTTCTCCGCCCCGCGCCGCGGACTTCCCCCTAAGCACTTCGCGGACCTGACTGAAACCGAGCGCATTGACAAGCTCGCAGAAATTGGCCTGCCTAAATTCCGTGCAAAGCAGCTGGCTAAGCACTATTACGAGCACTATACCGACAATGTGGAGGATATGACCGATATCCCCGCCGACAAGCGCGAAGCAGTCAAGGAAGCTTTCTTCCCTGAGCTCATGCAGCCTATCCGGACTACTTCCACGGATGACGGCGAGACCACTAAGTCCCTGTGGCGTTTGCATGATGGCACGCTGCTGGAGTCGGTTCTGATGCGCTACCCAGGACGCGCCACGTTGTGTATTTCTTCCCAGGCCGGCTGCGGTATGGCCTGCCCGTTCTGTGCTACCGGCCAGGGCGGTCTGGACCGCAACTTGTCTACGGGCGAGATCGTTGAGCAGTTCCGCCATGCTGCAGCCGCGATGGCAGCAGAAGGTGGCCGCCTGTCCAACGTGGTCTTCATGGGCATGGGTGAGCCACTGGCCAACTACAAGCGCGTGGTGCAGGCCGTGCGACAGATTACCGGCCAGGATGGTGCCGGCTTTGGTCTTTCCCAGCGCAACGTGACCGTGTCTACCGTGGGCTTGGCACCGGCAATCCGTAAGCTGGCGGACGAAGATTTGGCCTGCACGCTCGCCGTTTCCTTGCACACTCCGGATGATGAGCTGCGCGATGGTCTCGTGCCAGTCAATAACCGTTGGTCCGTCGATGAGGTGCTCGATGCTGCGCGCTATTACGCGGATAAGTCTGCTCGCCG
Source organism: Corynebacterium sp. ACRPJ (assembly GCF_022347345.1). Lineage (NCBI taxonomy): Bacteria > Bacillati > Actinomycetota > Actinomycetes > Mycobacteriales > Corynebacteriaceae > Corynebacterium > Corynebacterium sp. ACRPJ. Next base: position 82,668 of record NZ_JAKRNC010000001.1, on the reverse strand, counting down.
CGTGTCCATCGAGTATGCCCTGATTCGTGATAAAAATGACCAGGATTTCCGCGCGGATATGCTGGGCCGCAAGCTGCATCAGAAGCTGGGCTCCAAGGTTCACGTCAATGTCATTCCGCTGAACCCCACGCCGGGCTCGGAGTGGGATGCGGCCCCGCAGGACCGCCAGGACGAGTTCGTGCGCCGCGTACAGGCCCAAGGCGTTCCTTGCACGGTGCGCGATACCAAGGGCGATGAGATTGCGGCAGCGTGTGGTCAGCTCGCAGCGGATGAACGGGAAGATAAGTCCGCCTAACTGATAACATTGGCGGATATGATTATTCCGAATTATCCACCGCTTGCAGATGACCCCACCGCGCAGGCCTTTGCCGTGCGCGGTCTGAATAAATCTTTCGCTGGACGCCCCGCGGTGTCGAATTTGAGCCTTGACATTCCGCGGGGCTCTATTTATGGCATCGTCGGCCCTAATGGCGCTGGCAAGACCACCATGCTGACCATGGCGTGTGGTCTGATGCGCCCCGATAGCGGTGAGGCGTTCATCGCTGGGCACAATACGTGGCAGGAACCGATTGCGGCTAAGGCGGCGATGGGCCTGCTCATTGATGGTGCTCCCGTCTTTGACCGCTTGTCTGGCCCGGAGTACCTGTTTTATCTCGGCGCTTTGCGCAGCATGAACCAAGCCGAGGTGGAGCGCCGCAGCGCACAGCTGCTGGATGCCCTGCAGCTTGCCGACGCCGCCGATAAACCCATCGCGGACTATTCCGCCGGCATGACTAAGAAGATCCTTTTGGCAGGTGCGCTCCTGCATAACCCAGAGGTAGTGATCCTCGACGAGCCTTTGGAAGCGGTGGACCCAGTCTCCGGCCAGCTCATTCAGGAGCTCTTGCGCGCCTATGCCGCCCGCGGTGGCACCGTAATCCTGTCTTCACACGTTATGCAACTGGTGGAGGGCTTGTGTGATCATGTAGCCATTATCGCGGGAGGACAGGTGCTATCTGCTGGCCACGTCGAAGAGGTGCGCCAAGGCGGTAGCCTGACGGATGCCTTCATCCACTTTGCCGGTGGGAGTGATTTTGATGCGGGCTCTTTCGACTGGCTGCGTCGTGAAGGCGGCGAGCCGCAGCGCGGGGAAGGGGAGGCGTAGGCGCAATGACTTCGACGCTCCTCAAGCTGCACCGCACACTGTGGGCGCGCAATCTCAAGGCGAATGCCGCGGCGGTCATGATCCCTATCTGCCTCTTGCTCTATGGTCTCATCGGCCTTGCGTCGCTAGGAGCTCTTGCTGCGGCAGATATCTCCATCGGAACTGGAAAAATGCAAGCGCTGGCCGTGGCACCTGCTGTAGGCACGCTGGCCTTTATCGTTATTACCCTCATCATGCCCAGCGGGGAGAATCAGCTTTCTGCCCGTGAGCTTTCCGCGTTGCCGGTGCGGTTAAAAGACATCACACCGGCGCTTGCTATTGCCTCAGTGCTCAATCTGCGCGCTCCAGTATCAGTCTTGCTCTCCATCGCTTATGCGGTGGCGGGAAGTGTGATCTTGGCGGCCAATGGCAAGGCATTGTTCATCGTGCCCTTCTGCCTGGGCATGCTCTTTGCCCTAGTACTGACGCTGGTTTTAGTGGACCTCGCGGTCTATGTCGGGGTTACTGTCGCGGAGCTAAGCTCGACCACCCTCAAAGTTTTGGGTGCGCTGGCGGTGTTCTTGCTCATCTTTGGTTCGAATCGGCTTGCGTCCCTCGCGGGCTCGGACTTCCCATTGGGAACTGTGGGCGAGGGTCTGGCTTGGACGCCTGTAGGTGCACCTGTGGGCTGGGCGCTCGCGCTCGCCCAAGGCGAACCAGTAGTAGCCTTCTTGCAGTTTCTCATCGCCGCGGCGTCGCTGGGCGCAGCCATCTGGGCGTGGCACCGGTTGCTGCGCCTGCAATTCGAGCGCCGCGCACTCTTGTCTCCGAAGCACCAACGCCGCGAAAAGGCGAAAGGGATTAACCGCTTTTCCTTGGGCTCCTTTTCCTATCGCGGACCAGCTGCGATGGAATTTACGCGCTCGTTGCGCTACATCTTCCGTGACTCCCGCCTTATCGGAACCATCATCATGCAGCCGATTCTGGCAATCGTCTTTATCATTCAAGGCTTTACTACTGATTCCGTCATGCCGTCTATAGGAGTGCTATTTCTGGGACTCTTCGGCGGAATTGTAGCCACAAATGATTTTGGCTATGACGGTCCAAGCCTGTGGGTAAAGATGGCCGCACCAGTTCGTCCGCGCACGTTTCTCTACGCGCGGCACTGGGCGCACTTGGCGCCCACAGCCATAACTTTCGTCCTCTCGGCGGCGGTGCTTTTCGCGGTGAGCGCCGACAAAGCGCTCACCGGGTGCTTGATGGTGGTCGCACTGGGAATTTTCATTTCTTCTGCAGGATTGTCATTGCTGCTATCCACCTTTAATCCCTTTGCCACCGCGCGGCCCGGTGGCAGTATGTGGGCAGATAAATCCGGCTACTCGGCCAGTGCCTTCTTAAGCGCCATTTTGAATTTGTTTATTGGTTGGACGCCGATTATCCCTGGCGTCATTCCAATGGCCATCGGCTACGGCTCGAATATGGTACTGGTTGCGCTGGGTTTCATCCTCGTCATTGCGGTTCCAGTTGCGTGTTATATCGTTGCCCTCCGGGTAAGCGGCAAACGCGTGGACAACTCCCTGCCTGAGATTTACGCCAAGGTGGGGCACTGGGTGTCTTAACCCTCTGGTCCCCGCGACTGTGGCTCCATCGCGGCTCTCCGGGGGTGGGTCCGTGGGGCTGGGAGCGGGGCCTAAACGACAGAATGAGTCGGCAAGTACGGGGCGTCGTCAAGCGCCAAGCGGAGGCATAAAAGAAACCGCCGGCCTTCGCGCGGAAGGGCGGCGGTAGCTAAAGCGTACTAAAGCTTAGAGCGTGTGCTTGCCGGAGGTAACCGGGGTGGCGTTGTTGGTGCCTGGCTCAACGCGCAGGTGAGAAACGCGGGAAGGCTCAATGTTGAGCGCGCGCAGCTGGGAATCGGTCAGCTCAGCGTATGCGCCGGTGTTGGTCTTCTGGTCGTAGACCCAGTCCGGCTCCTGGTGGCCCACCGGCTGGTTGCGGGCGGTCACGGTGCGCACCTGGTGCAACTTAGGCTGGAAAGCGTGGATGAGCAGGCCAACAGCGAGCAAGATAGCCAAGGCAATGAGCCAGATGGTCTCAACGTGGCCCTTGTGGTTACCAAAGTTGTAGGCAAGCAGGAACAGGACAGAGATCCAACCGGCGATCTGTACGCCAGAGCGGCTGATGCGGGACCAACCGAATCCTGCGGATGGAACGTCCTCAGTAGATACACCGTCAAATACCTGCGGTACCGGCTTGTGGGAAGACACTTGCTCTCCTTCGCTTCTGCGTGTGTCCGTCTGTGCGATGGGCATGCGGGCACACCAATGCCATTTGTCTGCTACACATTCTAAAACATCGCACCTGAGATGGCGATTAAACACCCCCGTCGCAGTGCGGCGTACCTGCCGCGCCCGCGCAATGGTGGTGGGCGCTAGGGTGGAGGCGTGACTACTCAGCGAATACTCATTCTTGGTTCCACCGGTTCAATCGGCACGCAGGCTCTGGAAGTCATTGCGGATAATCCCGATAAATTCGACGTCGTGGGAATCGCTGCGGGTGGCTCCAACCCGCAGCTCATCATCGAACAAGCCCGTAGCCTCAACCTTTCGTTTGACCACGTTGCCGTGGCCAACGAGGAGGCCGCGGCCGAGGTGTCGGCCGCTCTAGGCGGTTCGGTTTTGAGTGGCGCCGACGCTGCAGAGCACCTAGTGCGCTCGGCCCCGGCCGATACGGTACTCAATGCCTTGGTGGGTTCTTTGGGGCTCAAGGCCACCGTGGCCACCCTGGAGATGGGCGAGTATTTAGCCTTAGCCAATAAGGAATCCCTCGTCGCGGGCGGCACGCTGGTTACGCAAAAGGCGCGCCCTGGCCAGATTATCCCTGTGGACTCGGAACATTCCGCCATGGCGCAGTGCCTGCGTGCCGGCGAGGAAGGGGAGCTGGATAAGCTCGTCCTTACCGCCTCAGGCGGCCCCTTCCGCGGTTGGTCGCGCGAAGAAATGTGGGACGTGACCCCTGAGCAGGCAGCGCAGCACCCTACGTGGTCGATGGGGCAGATGAATACCCTCAACTCCGCCACCCTCATTAACAAGGGCCTAGAGCTGATTGAAGCCACCCTGCTCTTTGACATCGCACCTGAGCGCATCGACGTCACCGTGCACCCGCAGTCCATCATTCACTCCATGGCCACCTTCAAGGATGGCTGCACCATCGCCCAGGTCTCACCGCCATCAATGAAGCTGCCTATTTCGTTGGCGTTGAATTGGCCGCACCGCGTCCCAGGAGCCCAGCCGTCCTTGGATTTTGCGCAGGCACACGATTGGCGTTTTGAGCCGCTTGACGATGCCGCCTTTCCCGCCGTCAACCTCGCCCGCCGGGCCGCGGCCGAGGGAACAGGGGTCATCTACAACGCCGCCAATGAGGAAGCAGCGGCCGCGTTCTTGTCCGGGCGCATCCATTTCCCGGAGATCGTGGACGTCGTGGGCACGATCCTTGATTCCGCATCCGAGTTTACTGGTGTAGTCTCTAGCCTCGATGAAATCCTCGCGGTAGAAGGCGAGGCGCGCAGGCGCGCGAATGCGCTGATTGATTCGCTGGCTGACTAGAAAGCTTTCACACCATGGCAAACTTGCTGGGCATTGTGTTTTTCGCCCTTGGCATCGGGCTCACCGTAGCGTTGCACGAAGCAGGCCATATGCTCACCGCGCGTGCCTTTGGCATGCGCGTGCGCCGTTATTTTATTGGCTTTGGGCCGCGCTTATTTTCCTTCCGGAAGGGCCACACGGAATATGGGCTTGCGGCCTTCCCGGTAGGCGGGTTTTGCGATATCGCTGGCATGACGGCCCAGGACGAATTCCTCACCGAGGAAGAAGAGCCCCATGCGATGTATAAAAAGCCGTGGTGGCAGCGCATAATCGTGATGGCCGGCGGCATCGGTGTCAACCTGATTTTGGGCTTTGTCATCCTTTACTTTGTGGCGATGACGGCCGGTCTACCCAACCCGGATGCTGACGTGCGCCCGCGCGTGGGGGAGGTGACCTGCTCGGCCAACCAGAAGCCGAACCAAGAATTGGAAAAGTGTACGGGTGAAGGCCCCGCTGGAAAGGCCGGCGTGCAGGAGGGCGATATCGTCGTGGCCCTCGATGGCCAGAAGCTGGATTCTTTTACCCAGCTGCGCGATGAGGTAATGCAGCGCCCCGGTGAGACCATTACGCTGACGGTGGAGCGCGGTGGGGAAGAAAAGGACTTCCCGGTTCACCTCGATACGGTCAAGCGGTTGAACCAAGACGGCGAGCTAGTGGATGCTGGCTCGATCGGGCTGAGCAATCAGCTAATTGATGTCGTCGAAAAGCACGGCGCCGTCGACGCCCTGCCGGCAACCTGGCGCTTTAGCACCTACTCGCTGAGCGCAACGATCGACGGGCTGAAGCAATTCCCGGGCAAAATTCCGGGTGTGGTGGCCTCCATCTTCGGCCACGAACGCGAGGCCGATGGCCCGATGTCCGTCGTCGGCGCTTCCCGCGTGGGCGGCGAATTGGCGGAGCGCTCCCTGTGGTCGATGTTCTTTATGATGCTGGCCACGCTGAACTTCTTCCTCGCGCTCTTTAACCTGATTCCGTTGCCACCTTTTGACGGCGGACATATCGCCGTCATCATCTATGAAATGCTGCGCGATGGCATCCGCAAAATGGCGGGCAAGCCAGCTCTGGGCCCGGCCGATTACACCAAGTTGATGCCGGTGACCTATGTGATGGCCGTGCTGCTAATGGGCGTTGGGGCTATCGTTATTGTCGCCGATGTGGTTAACCCCATTCGGCTATTTGGCTAGCCGCCGCAGCCCCCGCTGCGTGCACTTCAGGCATAAAGCAAGCAGTGCTAGAGTGGGGGCGTTAATCACCCACCGTATGTATTTACTGTGCTTCAGCAAGGAGAATTCATGTCGACCCCCATCGGTCTAGGAATCCCAGACGGCCCACCACCAGTCCTGCACCCGCGCCGCAAGACTCGTCAGCTGCAGGTGGGCCCGGTCGGCGTCGGCTCTGACTCGCCCATCTCGGTGCAGTCAATGACCAATACCAAGACGCACGACATTAACGGCACACTGCAGCAGATCGCGCAGCTGACCGCTTCCGGCTGCGATATCGTGCGCGTGGCTTGCCCTAAGCCCATCGACGCGGAGGCACTTCCGGCCATTGCCAAGAAGTCTCCGATCCCGGTGATTGCGGATATCCACTTCCAGCCTAAGTACATCTTCCAGGCCATCGACGCTGGTTGCGCCGCCATCCGCGTGAACCCAGGCAATATCCGCGAGTTTGACGGCCGCGTGAAGGAAGTTGCTAAGGCAGCAGGCGATGCCGGCATTCCCATCCGCATCGGCGTGAATGGTGGCTCCTTGGATAAGCGCCTGCTGGAAAAGTACGGCAAGGCCACCCCGGAGGCACTCGTCGAGTCCGCTATTTGGGAGGCTGGCCTCTTTGAGGAGCACGGTTATGGCGATATCGCTATTTCCGTTAAGCACTCCGATCCGGTTTTGATGGTGGAGGCATACCGCCAGCTGGCGGAAAAGACTGATTACCCGCTGCACCTTGGCGTGACCGAGGCTGGTCCGAAGTTCATGGGCACCATCAAGTCTTCGGTTGCCTTCGGCGCACTGCTGGCAGAGGGCATTGGCGATACCATTCGCGTGTCCCTGTCCGCTCCGCCGGTAGAGGAAATCAAGGTGGGCGACCAGATTCTGCAGTCGCTCAACCTGCGCCCGCGCAAGCTGGAGATCGTCTCCTGCCCGTCCTGCGGCCGCGCCCAGGTGGACGTCTACAAGCTGGCGGAGGAAGTTACCGCCGGCTTGGACGGCATGGAGTTCCCGCTGCGCGTTGCCGTGATGGGTTGTGTTGTCAACGGCCCAGGCGAGGCCCGCGATGCTGATCTCGGCGTTGCTTCCGGCAATGGCAAGGGGCAGATCTTTGTTAAGGGCGAGGTCGTTCGCACCGTGCCGGAAGACAAGATCGTGGAAACCCTCATTGAAGAGGCCATGCGCATTGCCGATGAGCAGGGTATGGAAGCCGTGGAAGGCGCCAAGGCTGAGGTTCGCGTAACCCAGTAATTTACCCACTTTGAGCAGACTGCCCCGCACTTCGGTGTGGGGCAGTCTTTTTTGGCGCTTGCGCTGCTAGAGTGCCAAGACATGAAGAAGTTGGTCGCGCTGGTTGCAACTATCACGCTCGCCTCCACCAGCGTGGTTTCCTGTACTCCGAAGCCGGTTTCAGCCGAGCCGGTCGCGGAAGAATTCCTCCAGGGGATGGAGTCCCGGAATAATGACGGTTTAGCCGCGCTTACCGACGCCCCCTCGGACGCCACCTCCGCTCTCGATGCCACCTACTCCGGCCTGCAGGCCGAGGGGCTCGACATGGAGCTTGAAGGCGTGGACCAGGATGAGAACCTCGCCACGGCGAACTACAAGGTCACCTGGGATCTGCCCAAGGATCGTACCTTGAGCTATGACACGCAGATGACGTTGACCAAGACTGAGGATGAGTGGACGGTGCGGTGGAAGCCGAGCCTTATCCACCCCGACCTGGGAGCAAATCAGCACCTGGAATTGCGCGCGCTGGAGGCAGAGCGCGCCAGCGTGGTTTCTTCCAACGGGGTGGAATTGATGAGCCCGGGGCTGAATTACCGGCTGGTGGTAGATACCAGCTCGCTGGATGATGTGCGGCCCACCGCTTCCAAGATCAGCGGCGCACTGGCTGCCGCCCATAGCCAGGATGACTCCATTGCGGAGATGGATGCCAAGGACCTGGCCAAAAAATTGGAGGATGCAGACGGCTCCTTTTCCGTCACCATGTTTACGGAGGACCAAGCCAAGGCCGTGCGCCCCAAGGTCGAAGGCATAGACGGCGTGCGACTCAATGAAGAACCGGCTCTGGTCACCCGCGACCGTGGCCTGGCACCCGATCTGATGTCGCGCGTGCGTTCCGCGGTCCAAGATGAAGTCGATGGCCAAACCGGCTGGTCCATTTCCGTGGTCAATGAAAATGGTGCGGCGCTCTCTGATGTGGAAAAGCACGACCCTGATGCGGCGCCATCGATCAAGGTAGGCCTAGACTACGACGTGCAGCGGGCCGCGCAGGAGGCGGTCAATGAGCGTGCCGATTCCCAGGCCATGCTCGTAGCCATCCGGCCCTCCAATGGCGATATCCTAGCCGTCGCCCAAACCGAGAAGGCCGATGAAGACGGCGACGTAGCCCTCCAAGGTCAGTACCCTCCGGGCTCGGTGTTCAAGATTCTCACCGCCGCGGCCGGCGTAGAAAAGCAGGGGCTTAATACCGATACCATCGTTCCGTGCCCTGGCACCATGGATATCTTTGGCCGCGTGGTGACCAACTACAATGCCTTCGCCCTAGGTAGCGTTCCGCTCAGCCAAGCCTTCGCACAATCGTGCAACACTACCTTCGCGGATATTTCCACCAAGCTCAAGCCTGGTGAGTTGAAAGACATGGGAAAGAAGTTTGGCTTCGGCGTGGAATACGATATCCCAGGTCTTACTACCATTACCGGTTCCATTCCGGAGGGCAAAGAACCACTCGAGCGCACTGAAGCTGGCTATGGACAGGGTTACGACTTGGCTAGCCCTTTCGGCATGGCTCTTGTCTCCGCAACGGTTGCTAATGGCAAGACGCCTACGCCCACGCTTATCGAAGGCCACGAAACCAAAGCCTCCGATAAGCCGCAGCAGATTTCGAAGCCTGTGCTAGATAACGTCCGCGGCATGATGCGCCAAGTAGTCACCAACGGTACTGCCCGCAGCATGGCAGCGGGTGGCACGATTTACGGCAAGACCGGTGAGGCCGAGATTAATGAAGGTTCGCACGCCTGGTTTACCGGCTACCGCGAAGAAGACGATATTGCCTTTGCCACCCTCGTGGTCTTGGGCGGCGGCTCCGATGTCTCGGTCAATATCACTAGCAATTTCTTGCAGAAGGTCGATGACTACCGGTCCGGACCGCACGAGGGTGCGGCTCCGCCGGCCGAAGGGTAGAAACCCCGCCTGCCCTCGTGACCCCGGCTGCTGCATTATGGGCGTGGAGGACTACCATGGAAAACCATGAGTAATCGAGGAAAGCTAAAGCCAGGCAAGCCCACTCCGATCCTCACCGTCCCGGAGAGCATTGAGCGCCCGGAGTACGTATGGAAGGACGAAGTACAGGAGGCCGTAGGCGAGCCCTATGTGCAGTCCCCAGAGGTCATCGAGAAGATGCGTGAGGCCTGCAAGATTGCAGCCAACGCCCTCAAGGAGGCCGGCAAGGCCGTGCAGCCGGGCGTAACCACTGATTATGTGGACCGGGTGGCGCACGAGTACATGTGCGACCACGGCGCTTACCCGTCCACGCTGGGCTACCGCGGCTTCCCTAAGTCCAGCTGTGTTTCCCTTAACGAGATTGTCTGCCACGGCATCCCGGATACCACCGTGATTGAGGATGGCGACATCGTCAATATCGATATCACCGCTTATAAGAACGGCGTCCACGGTGACAATAACGCCACCTTCCTTGCCGGTAATGTCTCCGAGGAACACCGCCTGCTGGTAGAGCGCACCAAGGAAGCCACTATGCGGGGCATCAAGGCTGCAAAGCCTGGCCGTGAGATTAACGTCATTGGCCGCGTTATTGAGTCTTATGCCAAGCGCTTCGGCTACAACGTCGTGCGCGATTTCACCGGCCACGGCGTCGGCCCAACTTTCCACAACGGTCTTGTGGTCCTACACCATGACTCGACCGTGTACCGCGACATCCTTGAGCCTGGCATGACCCTGACTGTTGAGCCGATGATTAACCTCGGCTCTTTGGACTATGAAATCTGGGATGATGACTGGACCGTCCAAAACACCGACGGCAAGTTCACCGCTCAGTTTGAGCACACCCTCGTCATTACCGAAGACGGCAATGAAATTCTTACCATTCCAGATGAGGACTAGTACTTAGTCTCAGAACAATCTGAATGCCGCCTCCATTTCCAGAGAAGGGGAGTGGAGGCGGCTTTTGCATACTTGCCTATGTCTCGCGGAGCAGTCGGCCGTATCGGAGCGACTATATATAGCAAAAAGGGCCTCGTTACAAGAACGAGGCCCGTGCAAGCCCTAGCTATCTAGAGCCAATCTGCTGCTGTTAATTAGCGGCGGAAGATTGGGTCCAGGATGTGCTGCGGGATGATGCCGTTGTGAACAGCGTAGTTGTAAGCGCCGATGATTGCGCCGATAACGGAGGTGATGCCCAGTGCGGTAGCACCCTTCTTCCAATCGGAAGCCCACTCCGGGATGTTTTCGGAGATTTCGGTGCCCCACATGTCCTCGCCGGTAACCTGGTTTTCAGGCTTAACGACAGGCTTGCCGTCCTCACCTTCGGACCATGCACCCTTCTTCTTGCCCAGCTGGGTGAAGGAGCTGGAGGAAGAGGAGGAGGTGGTGTTCTCGTTGGTGGAAGAGGACTCTGCAGAAGCAACGGCGGTGCCGCCGAAGGCTACGGTGACAGCGGTAGCAGCAGCAACGGCTGCGGTGCGGAAGTTACGCATTGTGAAAATTACCTTTCGGAAGTTTTGATTGAGCCGTGTGGCTGTTGCTTAGAAGGACGGGCCGTGAACGAAGAAGTTGTATACAGGGCCGATGATGCCGCCGAGCAGGGCGCCGATGCCTGCTACAACGGTTGCACCGTAGAAGACCTTTGCCCATGCCGGCTGGTCGGAGAAGTCCTTGGAAGAACCGAAGATGCCAACGCCGTTAGCTGCCTGGTCGCCCTCGAGCTTGTGGCCAAGCTCGGAGGACAGAGAGCCGCCGGACTTGCCGTTGTCATCGTCGCCGCCCTTTGCGGTGTTGGACGGGTTCTGCGGCTGTACCTCGATCTCGGTGCCGTTCTGGTTGACGGTCTCGTCAGCGGAAGCAACGGTGGTGCCGCCGAAGGCAACGGCGAGAGCGGTTGCGCCAGCGATAGCTGCATTGCGGATACGCATATCAAAATTCCTTAAAAGTCGTACTTGCAAGGCTTCCACATTGGGAAACCAAAGTGTTATTGAATGTACAGGGAACATCCAGAAACACGCGGTAGCCGTGTTCGTATCGGCTCTAGCCGGTGTCTCAACACAATTTAGTAAAACTGTTGTCCTTTTGCACGTCATGGGCCGAAATTCCGGCCATTAAATTTATTTGGGCCCCTTAAAGGAGTTGAATTCCCTGAAAATGCAAAGTAGGAATCCTTAGTCTGAAGTGGGAAGATATCTTATAGGCTGGGAAGATACTGGGCATGTGTGAGAAATATCACGTAACAATTTACTTTTACCACTCCAGTCCCAAAAGGGCATTTTCCACTACTTCTGGCAGCGCAGGGTGGATCCAATATTGGTTGCGAGTGAACTCCCGCATGTCCAATTTGTAGGCCATCGCGGTAATCAATTGCTGGATGAGGGTGGAGGCCTGCGGGCCCATGAGGTGCGAGCCGAGAAGCTGCCCTGTCGCGCGATCGGCAACTAGCTTGCAGATACCGGTGCTATCTTCCATAGCCCAGCCGTAGGCAACGTCGCCAAAGTTCTGGACCTTGACGGTGACGTCGAAGCCCTTCTGTCGTGCTTGCTTCTCAGTTAGGCCCACTGTGGCGATTTGTGGGTGGGTAAAGATGGCGGCGGGGACATTGTCGTGGGGCAGTGGGCGGAGATCTTCTGGGTGGAGCAGGTTGTGCTGCACGGCACGGGTCTCCGCATTGGCTACGTGCTTGAGCATATATGGAGAAGAGACATCGCCAAGCGCCCAAACGCCCTCGGCGGTGGTTCGGCCGAACTCGTCGGTGCTCACGCGGGCGTCGGCAAGCAGCTTAATGCCTGCCTTGTCCAGATCCATCTGATCGCCGTTTGGGGTGCGCCCGGTAGCAACGAGAATCGCTTCTGCTTCCACGGACTCACCATTGTCGAGCTCCAACCGCACTCCATTGTCGGTCTTTTCGAGCTTGGTGCCATTGGCTATGCGCACGTCGAAGCGATCACGGGCAATCTGGTTGAAGCGCCTGGAAATGTCATCATCGAGGTGGCGCAGCAAGGTCTCGGACCGGTTGACCACGGTCACCTTGGTGCCGAGGCCGTCGAAGACGTGGGCAAACTCCATCGCGATATAGCCGCCGCCCACCACGATTAAGCTCTCCGGCTGGTGGTCCATGCGCATAATGTCTTCATTGGTGTAGTACTTGATGCCGGAATCTGCATAGACCTCCGGAATGACCGGCCGGGAACCGGCGGCAATGACGATCTGATCGCCACTGATGACATGGTTGCCAGTTTGTATGGTCTTGGGGCCAACAAAGCGAGCGTGTTCGTCGTAGACGGTGATATTAGGGGTTTCCTCACCGCGGCGGTACTGCTCGCCGCCTTGGGCAATCTGGTCGATGCGGTTGTTAAAGACGCGGTCCACAATGGAGTTCCAGTCCACGCTGTTGACCTGAGCATCTAGGCCTAGCCGGCCGGCTTCGCGTGCAGCCAAGGCGATGTCGGCGGCATAGACATACATCTTGGTGGGAATGCAGCCTACGTTGAGGCAGGTGCCGCCGAAGGTGCCCTTTTCAATGATGGCGATTTTCTGGTCATCAAAATCCGGGCTAGGGATGGAGTTTCCGGAGCCGGTGCCGATGATGATGAGGTCGAAATGTTCCTCGGCAGCGGGCGTGTGGGACTGGTGTGAAGTAGTCACGTTTATTCCTTATATATAGGGACTAAATTACTGAGTGGATTGTGGAGTATCGAGGACGGTGGGCAGCCACTTGTCACAGGCGTCAAAAGCTTCTTGGAGCGGGTCCGGAAGCGATAGGAACACATCGTGCCTAGCGCCCTTGATGGGATGCAAGGTGTAGTGGGCACTAAGTTCCTTTGCCCAGCGCCGCGTTTGCGCAACGTCGATGATGACATCTGCGTGGTTCACGCTGTCGGAGTAGGGCTGGCCCAAGTGAGTGCGAGTGGACTGCAAGGTCAAGATCGGCACGCCGGCATCAACGCGGCCGCTGTGAATAGCATCAAAGCCGTGGAATACCGCGGCTATCCAACCGACATATTTCTTATGGCCGGCCAGCGGCTTAAAGCGAAGGTCAAAATCCCAGTCGCCGTAGAAATCCTTGTGCACGGACTCGCCGTAAGCAGTGAGATTACCGCCGGGTAGCGGAGTCATTGGGGCTATACGGCCCAATGTGTAGAGCAGCGGCTTGAGTGGTGTGAGGACCTGGCCGGGCACGCCCATCATGTCGAGCCACGGACTGTTCAGGATGAGGCCCGCCAGGCGCTGGTGGCGCTCTCGGTCGGTTCGACGTAGATGATCCATCCACAGCGGGGCGATCAGGCCACCGGTGGAGTGGGCGATGAAGATGACTTCATCATTGGGGATCGCATCAAGTGCGGCGGTGAGGTCTGTAAAATACAGCGCCAGGTCCGAAGCATAGTGCCACGATTGGCCCGAGCGGCGCGAGCGGCCGCACTTGCGCAGATCGATGGCATAAAAGTCATAACCCTCGGCGGCAAAGTGCTCGGCTACGTGGGTGTGGAAGAAATAATCGGTCATGCCGTGTAGCCACACCAGCGCTGGGCGTGACGGGGCCGCTGACTCACGTGCAGTACCACCCGCGTGCTCCGGCGCGTAGTGCACCAGCGTGGTGACCACGTCGCCTTCGCCATCGGGGTCTGTACCCAAGTCAATGGTGGCAGCTTCATAGTCGGGGCCAAGTTTGTCTGGGCCCCATACCGGGGAGTGTGTAACCATGCCTCGATTCTAGGTGCAACGAAGAATTTATGGTGCTGCTACTGGGGTGTAAATGGTGGGGGCAGAAATTCCCACATTTTTGCCACTGGTCTGGGGGAGAAATCCCAAATTGAATGAGAAAAGCGTAGAGTAAGGCCTTAATGCGTGACGCACTGCCAGGTTGTCATAGTGCAGCGATGGTGGCGCGGGGCGCTAAGCGCTAAAAATCAAGGCGTAGACCGCGCCGATGGATATCTATTTTCAATTCGAAGAGGTAATAACACAGTGTCCTCCGCTAAGAAGACAGCACAGGTTGTAGACGAGGTCGATGTAGCACTTATCGGTGCTGGCATCATGAGCGCCACCCTGGGTGCTATGCTCCGCGAGTTGGAGCCCAGCTGGACCCAAATGGTCTTTGAGCGCCTTGATGGCCCCGCATTGGAGTCCTCCTCCCCGTGGAATAACGCCGGTACCGGCCACTCCGCACTGTGCGAGCTGAACTACACCCCGGAGAAGAACGGCCGCATTGATATCTCCAAGGCTCTGGGCATCAACGAGAAGTTCCAAAAGTCTCGCCAGTTCTGGTCCCACCAGCTCAACAACGGTATTCTCACCGACCCGAGCGAATTCATTAATCCGGTTCCGCACGTGTCCTTCGCACAGGGCGAAATCCAGGTGGATTACCTCAAGCGCCGCTATGATGTGCTGAGCGAGAAGCACATGTTCCCGGGCATGCAGTTCTCCGCAGACGATTCCGACTTTGCTGAGAAGCTGCCGCTGATGGCGAAGGGCCGTGACTTCTCCAATAAGGTGGCCATTTCTTGGACCGACGCTGGTACCGACGTCAACTTTGGCGCGCTGACCAAGCAGTTCCTGACCGCAGCCAAGGCCTCCGGCACCGAGATCCGCTATGGCCATGAGGTCATCGATATCAAGCGTGATGGCTCCGCGTGGAAGGTGTACTCCAAGAACAAGCACACCGGCGACATCACCGTAGTTAAGGCCAAGTTCGTCTTCGTAGGTGCCGGCGGTTACGCCCTGGACCTGCTGCGTAAGGCAAAGGTGAAGGAAGTTGCCGGTTACGCAGGCTTCCCGGTATCTGGTCTGTGGCTGCGCTCCAAGAACCCGGAGCTTATCGAGCAGCACCAGGCAAAGGTCTACGGCAAGGCTGCCGTGGGCGCCCCACCAATGTCGGTGCCGCACCTGGATACCCGCGTGATCGACGGCGAGAAGGGTCTGCTCTTCGGTCCTTACGGTGGTTGGAGCCCGAAGTTCCTGAAGAAGGGCACCTACCTGGACCTGTTCAAGTCCATCCGCCCAGACAACATCACCTCTTACCTCGGCGTTGCCGTGCAGGAGTTCGGCCTGACCAAATACCTGGTGGATGAGGTGCGCAAGAGCTTCTCGGACCGCGTGGAAGCCCTGCGCGAGTACGTACCGGAAGCAAAGGAAAGCGACTGGGAAACCGTTATCGCTGGCCAGCGCGTCCAGGTGATTAAGCCTGCTGGTGCCCCGCAGTTCGGTTCCCTCGAGTTCGGCACCACCTTGGTGAATAACCAGGAGGGCAATATCGCCGGCCTGCTCGGCGCTTCCCCGGGTGCATCCATTGCCCCGGCCGTCATGCTGGAGCTGCTGGAGCGTTGCTTCGGCGAGCACATGATTGATTGGGCAGACAAGATTCGCGAGATGGTTCCGTCTTATGGCATCAAGCTGCGCAACGATGAGAAGCTGTACGACGAGATGTGGGAGTACACCCAGAAGACCCTGAAGCTGGACCGCTAAGAGCTAGCTTTCGGCCTCGTTAGCCCCTGCACCGCCGCTGTTGTGGTGCAGGGGCTTCGTGCGCTTTGAGCAAGGCGGGGAGGGATTAAGTACCGCAGTAGGTGAGGTAGCCCTCGAGGCCGTTAGGATCCGGCGATTCGAACGCTGGGTTGGGCTCCCACGGGTGGGTGACCGCGTGGAGAAGCTCCTGATACGGGCCCAACTCCCCGCGTTCGGCAGCGCTCAATGCCGATTCTACGGCGAGGTTGCGCGGGATAACCCGCGGCATGGCGCTATCAACGCGGGAAGGATCGGGCGAGGACGCAAGGTAGTCATCTAAGAAGTCTCCCTCGGCAAAGAGCTCGCGAGCGTGGGTGGGGTGGCCCGCGGCGGCGTCGGCAAGAGCGCGGTGAGCCAGCGTGATATCTGGGCCGTTGAGCTGCATGGCAGCAGCATAGGAAGAAGCGACTTCTAGAGAGGTATCCAAAGCCTGTGCTAAATCTGCCCTGCGCTGGTCCTCAAAGCGGTCGGTAAAGCCGTTGATGGATTCTTGGGCAAAGCTCGTGGCCTTATTCATGTCCAAATCAAAAAGCGGCAGGAGGGATTCTGCCAAGCGGGCCAGGTTCCATCCCAGAATGGAGGGCTGATTGCCAAAGGCATAACGGCCCTGCCTATCGATGCTGGAAAAGACCGTGGCGGGCGAATAGGCCTCCATAAAGGCGCAGGGGCCATAGTCAATGGTCTCGCCAGAGATGGTGGTGTTATCCGTATTCATCACGCCATGAATAAAGCCCAAGCGCATCCAGTGGGACACGGTGCGGATCTGCGCATCCATCACCTGAGTGAAAAATTCCTGGTAGTCCGCGCCAGGGTAGTGGCGCGCAATGGCATAGTCGGCCAACTGTCGGGCGTAATCCGTCTGCGCAGCTAGGTGAAAGGTGCCGACGCGGATATGGCTGGCTGCCACGCGTACCACAATGCCGGCCGGTTGCACGTGCCCGCGCTGAATGGGCCGTCCGGTGGAAATAACCGCCAGCGCCCGGGTGGTGGGAACGCCCAAGGCATGCATAGCCTCAGAGATTAGGTACTCGCGCAGCATGGAAGACAGCGTTCCGCGGCCATCGGACCCGAGGCGGGAATAAGGAGTAAGCCCAGTTCCCTTGGCATGCAAGTCCCAGAGCCGCCCGTCCTTTTCCACCTCGCCCAAGAGCATTGCCCGGCCGTCTCCCATCTGCGGGTTAAACGCACCGAATTGGAAGCCGGAATAGGCCATGGCGTGGCCGCCCGCGCGGCCGGTAAGGAAATCTATGCCCTCGGAGGAGCGCAGCCAGTCCGGGTCAAAGCCCAACGCTGTGGCGAGCTCCTCGTTGAGGATGATCATCTGTGGGTTCGGCTGCTCCTCACCCTCGGTGGGGCGAACCAAGTGGGGAAGCTTCTGGGCAAAATCGTGGTGTAGCTGCATCTAAACCTCCAGTGTTCCGCGCACGCGAATCTGGGCGCGGCCGCCCACCCAAATATCCGTGCCGTCATCGTTGATAAATACTTCGCCCGCCCGGCCAATCTGGCTGCCTTGTGCTGCGGTATAGCGCGCCGGCACCACGTTGCGCGAGCGCATAAACTGCGCGGCGCCGCCGTTGAAAGAACCGGTGACTGGGTCTTCGAATTGGGTGGTAAAGGCCCGCACCTCATAGGCCGGCTCGCCCACTGGGGCGTTGGGATTAAGGCCCACTACGCCGACCTTGGGCCGCTCGGCCCGGGGCTCAACCGCGCGCACCGCTGCGGCATCGCGCAATTGAAGCAGGCGCCAGCCCGGGCCATTGTCCACCCAGCCATGGTCCACAATATCTGAGCTTTCTAGCCCCAGCCCAGCGCAGGCCTCCTTCAGCTCCGCCGGGCTCAGCGGTTCTTCGCGGCGCAGCGGCGGGGTAGCAAAGGAAAAGACTTCTCCCTCTTGGCGGACGGTTACCAAGCCCACGCCGCATTCTTGGACGATAGTTCCCTCTGACTGCGGGCTATTGCCCAGCGCCCGCCACGCGGCAGCGCTACCCAGCGTGGGGTGGCCGGCAAAATCAAACTCCTCGTACGGGGTGAAAATGCGCACGCGGTAGTCCGCGCGGGCGTCGTGAGGCTCGAGCAAGAAGGTGGTCTCAGAAAAGTTGGTCCAGTTCGCGATTGCCTGCATCTGCTCGGTACTTAGGCCATCGGCGCCCGCAATCACCGCCAAGGCATTGCCGTTAAAGGCACCCGTGGCAAAAACATCAACCTCAAAGAACTCGTGCTGCATGCCCGCCAGTCTAGTCAGCCCCAGGGATGAGGACTATGGCCTAGGGCCTGCGCTAGCCTAGAAAGCCATGAAGAAGCTATGGCCCGATGCACTTCGCGCGTGGGTGGGCCCACCGTGGAGAATTATCATCCCCCTGATTCTCTGGGGTTCTTCCGCTTCTTATGCTGCTGATGTATTGGACGGGGATTCCCTCTTTCACAAGGCCGTCTTAGTACTTTATTGCGTGGTTCTCCCATTAGCGTTGTGGCTGCACCCTAAGCTGAAGGAAAAAGCGATAGGCGCAATCGCTATTGTTTTTACCCTGTGTCTTTTTACCCCTTTGGCCGCGTTGAGTAACGTCCATGCTTTTCCCTTGGCGTATTGCGTTTTTCTTATTGGGGCGCATTCCCCAAAGCGCATGCGCCGTGTGTGGATTGTCTGGATAGGCGTAGGCACCCTTTTCTCTGTGTGGGCACAGCACTTTGGCAACCTTATCTTTAGTGATATTGATTTTGGGCTCGAGGGGGCACAGATTGATCCCCTAGTGTCCTTAGCCTCCGTTGTTATCATCGCGTGGCCGGTCATGGGCTTTTTCTTCTTGCTGGGCACCAATGACCGCAAAAAGCGCGAGGACCAGCAGCTTCTGATTGAACGTGCGGAGATGGCCGGCGCGGTAGAGCGCAACCGCATTGCCCGCGAGATGCATGACATCGTGGCGCATAACTTAGCGGGCGTTATTGCTCTTGCCGACGGCGCCCGGTTCGCCGCCGCCAAAAACCCCGCCGCGGCCACAGAAGCATTGGAGACCATCGCCTCTACCTCCCGCGATTCCCTCAAGCAGATGCGCGGATTGCTCTCCGTGCTGCGAGATGGCGATTCCCGCGCCGATACCAAGGCGCCCGGCGCGAGCGATATTGCCGGCCTTATCTCGGAAGCCCGCCGCAGCGGCTTCGATATCACCGTGCACGGGCTGGAGGACCTGCCGACCGAAAGCGACGAGCTCTACCAATTCACCGTCTACCGCGTGGTGCAAGAAATTTTGACCAATATGCTCAAGCATTCCCGCGATAAAAGGGGAGTGCTGCGCTTTCGCTCTACTGGAAGCGGCCTAGTATTGAGCGCCGATAACCCGGCCGCACGCACGCCGGACAATCACGAGCCCGGTTACGGGCTCATCGGGATGAGCGAGCGCGTTAGGGCCTATGGCGGCAGCGTTGCTACCCGCACAGAGGACGGACACTTCTTTATCACCGTGGAGGTACCCAATGACTAACTCTGAGCAGCCAGCAAGATCGCATGCCGCTCCCATCCGCATTGGCCTAGTAGATGACCAGCCCCTCGTGCGCGCCGGGTTCGCCATGCTCCTTGGCTCCCAAGAGGATTTGGACGTTGCCTGGCAGGCATCCGATGGCGATGAAGTCCTCGACCTCGCCCGCGCGCAGCCTGCCGATATCGTGCTCATGGATGTCCAGATGGCCCGCGTCAATGGCATCGCCGCCACCGAAAGGCTGCTGCCGGAATTCCCGGACACCCAGGTCATCATGCTTACCACCTTCGATGACCAGAACTTTGTCCATGGCGCCATTTCCGCCGGGGCTTCCGGATTCCTGCTCAAAGACGTCGAACCGGAAGAACTCCTCGCCGCTATTCGTACCGTACATTCCGGCGAGGCCGTCCTTTCCCCGCGCATTACCGCCCAGGTGCTGCAGCAATTGCGCAGCGAGCAGTCCGCGTCACAGCCTGATTCACATGCCGCCCCCGTTGCGGCAGCGGCTACCGCCCCTCCGGCTGAAGATCTCACCCCGCGCGAGCTGGACGTCCTCAAGCTAATGGCACTGGGGTATTCGAATACCGAAATCTCCGAGTGCGAGTTCGTCTCCATGGCCACGGTCAAGACCCACGTACGCCATATCTTGACGAAAACCGGCTCGCGCGACCGCGTGCATGCCGTGCTCTACGCCCTTACTCATGGCGTGGTTTCGGTGGAGGAACTGCTCTCTCATCCCTAGGTATGACCTGCTAAATCACTCCCAAGGATGGTTACTTTGTGCCGGTCAGGCGGCACGATGGGAACCATGCTCAAAGTTTCACACCTTTCCAAGAATTTCCGTTCCTTTAAAGCAGTAGATGACCTCTCCTTCGAGGTTCCAGACGGCCAAGTCACCGGCTTCCTCGGCCCAAATGGTTCTGGCAAGTCCACCACGATGCGCATGTGCGTGGGCCTAGAGAATCCGACTTCCGGCACCGCGACTTTTGATGGCACGCCCTTCCGTGAACTGTCCAATCCCGCTACCACGGTGGGCACCTTGCTGGATGCCAATTGGTTCCACTCCGGCCGCAGCGCCCGTGCCCACCTGGGCTACATGGCCGCGTTGCAGGGCGTGTCCATGAACCACGTGGATGACACCCTGGACCGCGTCGGCCTTACCCAGGTCGCCACCAAGCGCGTGGGCGGCTATTCGCTGGGTATGAAGCAGCGCCTCGGCCTTGCTTGTGCGCTCATCGGCGAGCCGAAACATTTGCTTCTCGACGAACCCGTCAACGGTCTCGACCCCGAAGGTGTGCACTGGATGCGTGCCCGGATCCGCGAATTCGCCGAGGCCGGCTGCTCCGTGCTGGTTTCCTCCCACCTGCTGTCGGAAATGCAGCTCACCGCAGACCGCCTCGTGGTCATCGGCAAGGGCAAGTTGCTGGGCGAGGGCACCGTGGAGGAGTTCGTCAACGGCACGGGAGGCGCAAGCCTCGAGGTGATTGTGGACCAGCCCGATGAACTCCTGCGGCTGTTGCACGGCACCGATGCGGAGACCTCCTTTGACGGTGAGGTCCTACGCGTGCGCGGTCTCGAAGGCTCCGACATCGGCCGCATCTGTCTAGATAACCGCATTCTCATCTCCAGCTTGGAACGCAAGCAGCCCTCCCTCGAAGAGGCCTACCTCGGCGCGACCGCCGACCACGTGGCCTACCGCTCCGCCTAAACGCACAACCCAACCTTTAAGGACAGATTTCTATGAATACTGTGGTTTCAGAATCCCGCAAACTCTTTTCCCTGCGCTCTACCTGGGTCTACCTCGCCATCGTGGCACTCGGCATGGCCGCCGGCGGCGTGCTCATGGCCTGGGGCTATGACTTTAACGGCAGCGTGGATGGCAAATTCCAATCTAGCGATATAGCTATTGCTAGTGAACTCGCTGTTGTAGTCATGATTTTCGCATCCGCGATGATGGTCGGCGGTGACTTAGGAAAAGGAACCGTTGCATGGTCTTATCTTTCATCCAACCGCCGCGTTGGTATAGTGCTCAACCAATTTGCAGTCATCCTGGTAGCACTCTTGCTCGCAGCAACATTTGGCATGGCCGTGGGTGCCCTGCTGATTGCGGCATTCGGCGGCGATATTAACTTTGCTAGCTTCACCCAATGGCCGGATTGCAACCAGATTGTGCTGGCTTATGTGGAATGGACCGGTTTCACCTCACTTGCTATGGGGCTGGCATATTTGCTGCGCAGTGGCACCTTCGCTGCGATGATCTTAGTAGTGGAATTTTTCGTGGTAGAAACGGCACTTATAGCCTTCAATACCTCGTGGGCCCAATCCATCTTGAATGTCATGCCATTTGCCAATATGCAAACCTTGGTCCTTGGCAGCGAGTTAGGCGGCTTGGACCATTCCCGCGGTGTGTGTGCATTGATTCTCGGCGTGATGCTCGCGATCTGCGTCGGGGGTGCATGCGTGGTATCCCGCCGCCGTTCTGTCGCCAAATAGTGCCCAGAAATAACTACGCTGGTGGGCATGAGTGATGCACTTTTTGCCCGCATAGAACCCATCCAGACCATGCGGGATGGCACGGGCAAGCAGGTCAACCCGTTCTCCGGGACCGAGGTGTGGACCGTGCCGGGTCGGGGCAACCGCCCCTTGTCCACACCGGTGGCTAACCCGCAGCCCTTGCACGAAGAAGACTTCACCCACCGCTGCGCCTTTTGCTCAGGTCGCATGACTGATACTCCGCCGGAAAAGGCCCGCATCCTGCCTTCCGGCGGGATTGTGCGTGGATTGCCCTTGACTGAATACGGCCACACCGTCCCGGCCTTTCGCCGCATTCCAAATCTTTTTGAAATCGTCTCCTATGACTACTGGCGCGCTAACTACGGCTTCGATATGGACGCCGAGACCCGCCAACGTATGCACAACTACCTTGCCGATCCTGCCGGCCGGGAACATGTGCTCAAGATCGTGCGCACGAAGCGAAAGGCAGCGCACCTGCCCGAGGCAAGCGAAGAGGAACTTATAGAACAGGCGGCGGGCTTTTTCGCAGGAGGCCACGACGTCATTGTGGCTGGGCGCCATTTTGAGCGCGGTGCACAAGATGTTTCACAGCTAGTGTCCTCTGGCACCCTCAGCGCCGAAGAGCACCTGCTCTTTATGCAGCTGACTATCGATGCCATGCGGGACCTCTACGAGCGCAACCGCTACGCACCCTATGTGGTGGCCTTCCAAAATTGGCTGCAGCCAGCCGGCGCCTCCTTTGAGCACCTGCACAAGCAACTCGTTGCCATCGATGACCGCGGCATGGCCTCCCACCGGGAGGTACAGATGCTGCGCAGCAATATGAACATGTACAACGAGTGGGCGGTGGACTATGCCGCTAGCCGGAACCTCATCATTGCGGAAAACGACCATGCCGTCCTCTTCGCCGGCTTTGGGCATCGCTATCCCACCTTGGAGGTCTATTCCAAGTCCGCGACCTGTGAGCCCTGGCGGCAGTCGGAAGAAGAAATCCGCGCCATGAGCGACCTCGTCCACGCCGCCCACGCCGCAGTGGGCCGCGAGGTGCCCTGCAATGAGGAATGGCACCACAAGCCAGCCGATGTCGACGTCGCTCAGCCATGGCGCATTCTCATCAAGCTGCGCATTTCTACCCTTGCCGGATTCGAAGGCGGCACCAAAATTTACCTCAACACGATCTCGCCTTGGGATCTGCGCGATAGGGTAGTAGGCAAGCTTTATCCCCTGCGCGAGTCCGGGCATGTTGCCCGCTCGGTCCGCGTGGCTACCGAATGTTTGGTACAGCGCAATAGCCTGCTGTATAACCCGCAGCTGCGCTAGGCAAGCTGTGCTGAGTAGTTCAAGGTGGGCTTAGCGCTTCACGACGAGCGTGAGCTCACTCGACCCAGGCCCCGGCTCCTCAACGGTCATACCCGCGGCGCGCGCGATGGCGGCAACGTCAGCGGCGCTATAGGCGTCAGCAGGCGAGAGCGCTAACTCGCGGGCTAACAGGCCCTTGTAGTGCTTATTGAAGTGGCTGACCACCTTGCGCGATCCATCGTCCTGCACGCTTTCCACCCGTACCGTTACCGCATCCTTTACCCGGCCCAATTGCTGGTACGTACCCGAGCGCAGATCCACAATTAGCTCGTCTACCCCCTCGAGCGCCTGCGTAATCTGCTTGCCCCAGCGCGACTTCATGGTGCGGCCGCCAAGCTTCGAGCCACCCGAAAGCCGGTAATGCGGAATCGGGTCGCTGGCGCGGAGGACGCCAAAGAGGGCGTCGCCAATAGCAAGGCGATCCCATGTGGGTAGGGAAGAGGCATCCAAGGCATCAAAAAGCACGCCGGTATAACGCAACACGGCCGGCATGGTGGGGGTGGTAAAAAGCCCCTGGTTGGATTCTGCCTCACCACGCAGCTTTTCCGAAAGCTTGAGTACCTCCATGGCCTCGTCTACCGGAAGAGACTGCAGCTCAGCGGCAATTTCTTGCCGGGTGGCATGCAATTGCGGAAAGGACAGCTGGCTGAAGTCAAGGGGCTGTCCCGTACCGCCATGGGCCTTAGTTTCTGAAGGAGGGAGGATAATGAGCATATATACAGGGTAGCGGGGTATATTTTTGTGCATGATTACCCGCCTTTCTGAACTATTTCTCCGAACCCTTCGTGAGGACCCCGCCGATGCCGAGGTCCCTAGCCATAAGCTGCTCGTACGCGCCGGTTATGTACGCCGCGTCGCGCCGGGCGTATATACCTGGCTGCCGTTGGGTCTGCGCACCCTGCGCAAGATTGAAGATGTAGTCCGTCAGGAAATGGACGCCATCGGCGGCCAGGAGATGCTCTTTCCTGCCCTGCTGCCGCGCGAGCCTTATGAAAAGACCAACCGCTGGGTGGAATACGGCGATAACCTCTTCCGCCTCAAGGACCGCAAGAACGCAGATATGCTGCTTGGCCCTACCCACGAGGAAATGTTTGCCAGCGCGGTGAAGGATATGTACTCCTCCTATAAGGATTTCCCGGTCACGCTCTATCAGATTCAGACCAAGTACCGCGATGAGGAGCGCCCCCGCGCTGGTGTGCTTCGCGGCCGCGAATTCACGATGAAGGATTCTTACTCCTTCGACATGACCGATGAGGGCTTGGATGAGTCCTACGGCCGCCACCGCAAGGCGTATCAGAATATCTTCAACCGCCTGGAGATCGATTACGCCATCTGTAAGGCCACCTCTGGTGCCATGGGCGGCTCCGCGTCCGAGGAATTCCTCGCCGTCTCTGAGGTGGGCGAGGATACCTTTGTGCGCTCCACCGAGGGCGACTACGCAGCCAACGTCGAGGCCGTGGTGACCCCAGCACCGGCGGAAAAGGATATCGAGGGCCAGCCAGAGGCACAGGAGCATGACACCCCGGGAGCAGAGACCATTGAGAAGCTGGTCGAATGGGCCCAGGGCGCAGGCATTACTGTCGACGGCCGCGAGGCCACCGCTGCAGACACCCTCAAGTGCATGATGGTCAAGCTCTACCACCCGGCCGTGGAGAGCGAAGAGCGCGAGTCCGAGTTGGCTGCCGTTCTCATCCCTGGCGATCGCGAGTTGGATGAAAAGCGTCTCGAGGCCGCACTCGAGCCGGTGGAGTTTGAGTTGGCAGGGGATAAGGACTTTGCTGACAATGACTTCTTGGTCAAGGGCTATGTTGGCCCGCGCGCTTTGAACGCCAATGGCATCAAGATCCTGGCCGATCCGCGTGTGGTCAAGGGCACGGCGTGGATTACCGGCGCCGATGCGAGCGAGCGCCACGTGGTGGGCTGCGTGGCCGGCCGCGATTTCACCGTGGATGAGTTCATTGAGGCCGCAGAGGTTAAAGAAGGCGACCTGGCTCCTGATAACCAGGGCACCTTGACCCTGGAGCGCGGCATTGAGCTCGGCCATATCTTCCAGCTGGGCCGCAAATACACCGAGGCCTTTGACGTGCAAATCTTGGATGAAAACGGCAAGCGTGCGGTTCCTACCATGGGTTCTTATGGCATTGGTATTACCCGCATGCTGGCCGTCTTGGCCGAGCAGCGCCATGACGACAAAGGCCTCAACTGGCCGGTTGCCGTCGCTCCTTACCAGGTACACGTAGCCGTGGCCAATAAGGACGCCGCCGCCATGGAGGCCGGCGACAAGCTGGTAGAGGAGCTATCTGCCAAGGGGCTCGAGGTGCTCTTCGATGACCGCCCAAAGGTCTCCCCGGGCGTGAAGTTCAAGGATGCGGAGCTCCTTGGCATGCCATTCGTGGCCATCTTGGGCCGTGCCTTCAAGGAAGGGAAAATTGAGCTGCGCATCCGCGGGGGAGAGACCCTCGAGGTTCCGGCCGAGGACATCGTGGACAAGATCCTCGAGCTCGTGCATGGCTAGAAAAGACCCAACTCTGCGCGGCGGGGTACCGTGGAAGGTATGAACTTTCAAAAGAATGGGCTTTCCACGGTGCTTTCAGCAATGGGCGTATTGCACTTTGTGAAGCCGAAGACTTTCGAATCCATTGTTCCGCCGCAGCTGCTAGGCCCTGCGCGCTTTTATAACTTTGCTTCGGGCCTGTGGGAGATTGCCACCGGTGCTTTGCTTCGCCGCCGCGCCACCCGCGGCTTCGGCGGTGCTTCCGCACTCGCGCTCTTTGCTGCGGTGTGGCCGGCCAATATGTACCACGCCTGGATTGAGCGCAAGGCAGGGTGGGCAAAGAAGCTCTACCACATCATCCGCCAGCCGCTGCAGGTGTTGTTGATGATGTATGCCTGGAATATCGCCAAGCATGAGGCATAAAGCCGCCTTGGCTGCATGCTAGCCAGTTAGGTCAAGCACAAAACCGGCCTCCTCCCTTACTCCGCGGGGTTTCGCGGGATGGGGAGGAGGCCGGTTTCGTGTTAAATGCCGAGGCTATAAACTAGCCGGCGACGGGGCCGCCGCAGTTAGGCCAAGCGCCAGCACCCTGGGTGGCTAGGACGCTTTCGGCCACGGCAATTTGCTGCTCGCGGGTTGCCTGGTCAGCGGTCGGGGCGTACTGAGTGCCGCCATTGGCAGCCCAGGTCTGCGGGTTGAACTGCAGGCCGCCCTGGTAACCGTTTCCGGTATTGATGTGCCAGTCACCGCCGGACTCGCAAGCAGCTACCTGATCCCAGGCGCTAGCCGGTGCGGCGGTAGCAGCAGGCGCGGCCAAGCCAGCAAGGCCAAGTGCTGCGGCGGATACGGTCAACATGGTCTTCTTAGAACGCATTGAGAGGAAACTCCTTCTCTTTGTGTCTGTTTAGCTTGCGGAATCTCCTGCAAGCTCATGGTGAACCAACCTACGCACGCTAGAGGAGCCGAAGCAATGCATAGGGCCGTAGAGGTTGCTGCCATTTCGTTGGCCCGTTGTCAGGGGATGGACAGGTGGGGGCTGGCCGGGGTGGTAGTGGTCTAGCGCATGCCGTGGGACTCTGCCGCGATGCCAATGAGCCACGTAACCCATTCCTGATCCGGGGATTCTTCCTGCGCTGCACCCGTTGCGGCAGCGGACCACTTGCGGCCGTCGTGTTCGGCAAGGCCATCGATAAAGGCCAGGGCGGAAGCAGAATCGTGGGGCAGTTCTTGCTCTCCGGAGGTATAGGCCGACTCCGGCTGCGGAATGTTGCCGTAACGGGCAAGTGCGTCCTGGAGGGCGTCGATGCGGCGATGATGAACAGCGAGGCGATGATCCACCTTATCCTCGTGCTCGGGGCCAACGTAGGCGCGGGCGAAATCTAGACCGTATACCTGCTCATACTCCCAGCTCAGAAGATCGGCAGCGCTTTTTTGCTCCGGTTGGGAAAGCTCGGGAATATCGGGGGCATCGCCGGGCAGCCAGGCATTGAGCGCGATGGCCTGCTCGGTAACTAGGGTGCGCGATTCAACGGTGACCTCATCGGCGGCCTCGGTGGTAGCGGAGGCGGCATTTTCCATAATTTCACCAGAGTCTGCGGCGTGATTGGCCTCGGTAGGGCGCTCTACCTCGCAGGAGCGTGGGGGATTGCCGGCATCATCCGTGCCGCATAGCCGCGTAATTTCGGCATAAAGGGCATCCGCCTGGGAGCTGCGCAGCCCCGCGGCATGGTCATCGACGCCGCTGAGGGACAAGGCGTCGGTGGCGGCGGCGTCGGCAAGCGCCAGCAGCCTGCTCTCTGGCCGCGGGCCAAAATAGTCGACGACGGAATCAACCGCTTGGCACCCAGCCAAGGCGGGCAGGGTGGCGGTTGTGGCTACGAGGGTCAAAGCTATACGTCGGCGGTTCACGCAAAAGACTGTACCCCGTAGCACGTAGGCTAGTGGGCATGGCTTTCCCAGATGCACAACAATTGACCGATCTCCTGCAACCCAAACTAGCTGAGCGGGGATTGGACGTAGAAGACATTAAAACCACCAAAGCGGGAAAGAAATCCCAAGTCATTATCCGTATTGATGGTGATAAACGCCCTAGCTCCGATGTGCTGGAGGAAGTATCCAACGAGATTTCTGCCTTCTTTGATGACAAGGAAGCGCAAGGAGAGCTGAACTTCGGCGCCGGCTATACCTTGGAGGTCTCCACCCCCGGCGTGGACTTGCCGCTCACCGCCCCGCGCCACTGGCGCCGCAATCGGGGGCGCAAGGTCTCCTTTGACCTTGGCGATGGCAAGACTCAATCGGCGCGCATTGGCGCGCTTAACGACGCCGCCGATGCCGTAATCCTCATCACGGCAAGCAAAAAGGACGTGCAGGCGCGCGCCGAACGATTGGAAAACATTGCCCGGGCAGTGGTAGAAATTGAGTTTGCACAGCCGTCCGAACAGGAACTTGAGGCAGTGCGAAAGACGTTTGAAGAAGCCGAGAACTAACCGGCAACCGAGAGGAATGACAAGTGAATATTGATCTACAGGCACTTCGTACCATCGAGTCCGAGCGCAACGTCCCCGTAAAGGACTTGCTGGAAGCGATTGCGGGTGCCTTGTTGTATTCCTACCTGGATTACCGCGAGTCTAATGCTGGCGGCAAGGTAGAAGGCGCCAAGTCCCGCGTCGATATCGACGCCATCACCGGTGCGGTCAGCGTCATTGTCTCGGAGTGCGACCCAGAAACTGGGGAAGTAACCACCGAATACGATGACACCCCGGAAAACTTTGGACGCGTGGGCGCACAGGCCGTGCGCGAGGCCATCCTGCGCAAGTTGCGCGAGGCCGAGGCAGAGCGCACCTATGATTCCTACTCGGAGCTTACCGGCCGCGTTGTCAGCGGCATCGTCCAGCGCGATGCGCGCGCTAATGCCCGCGGCATCGTCGTGGTCCAGCTGGGCTCTGAGCTGGAGTCCCAGGATGGCATCTTGCTGCCGGCTGAGCAGATTCCGGGTGAAAAGCTCGAGCATGGTGACCGCATTAAGGCCTATGTCGTAGGCGTTAACCGCAATGGCGCCCAGGTACAGATCAATCTCTCCCGCACCCACCCGGAGCTGGTGCGTGGCCTTTTCGAGCTCGAAGTTCCCGAAGTTGCTGATGGCACCGTAGAAATGATTGCCATCGCCCGCGAGGCAGGACACCGTTCCAAGGTGGCTGTTGTGGGCCATGCCAAGGGCCTGAACGCTAAGGGTGCCTGCATTGGCCCGCGCGGTCAGCGCGTCAATAACATCATGCGCCAGCTTGGCGGTGAAAAGATTGACATTATCGACTTCAGCGAGGATCCAACGGTCTACGTAGGCAACGCATTGGCTCCCTCGAAGGTGGTCAAGGTCACCGTTGTAGACAACGAGGCGCAAATCGCGCGCGTGGTGGTGCCGGATTACCAGCTGTCTCTGGCTATTGGTAAAGAGGGGCAGAATGCCCGTCTTGCTGCCCGTTTGACCGGTTGGAAGATCGATATTCACTCGGACGCTGACGCTAATTAAGGATCTGCGCTTTTGTAGCGTAGGCTAGTAAACGGCCCAGTTGCAGATTGGGGCATATTGGCGACGCGAAAAGTAAGGAGTTGAATGTCTGAGAGAGTAAGACTCCGGACTTGTATCGCCACTCGCCGCCGCCTGCCAGATACGGACTTGCTACGGGTGGTCATTGACCACGATGATCCGCACGGCCGCCGTCTGGTAGCAGATCCACACCGCCGGCTTCCCGGCCGTGGGGCGTGGATTAGCCCCACACTATCTGCACTCGAGCTGGCGGAGCGCAAACGCGCCTTCAAGCGCGCGCTTCGAACGTCCGCACCCGTGGACACAGGTCAGGTACGGCAGTACTTGGAAGCGCAAAGCGGACAAGTACCTAGCGCGGAAGATGCCGCGTTAGATTCGTACGAACCAGAGTTACAAAGGAAGACCGAACACTGATGAGCGCACAACGATGAAGCATCAGCGATGAAAGTCCTACACACCTAACTAGGGGTCAGGCCAGTTTCCGCGGCCTTGGCTCCTAGTCGATACCAAGAGGAGACAAGTGCCCGGAAAGCTACGTGTTCACGAGCTCGCAAAGCAGCTCGGAGTAACCAGCAAGGAACTGCTCGCCACCCTGAAAGAACAGGGTGAGTTTGTAAAGACTGCTTCTTCCACCATCGAACCGCCGGTGATTAAGAAGATGCGAGCTCATTATGAAGCACAGTCGGGCGGCGATGACGCCGCCGAGAAGAAGCAAGACAATAAGCCTGCCAAGGGTGCCGCTAAGAGCACTACAAAGGAGGGCGCTCCTAAGCCAGGTGCGAAGGCCGCTGCACCCAAGCCGGGCGCAGAGGCGCCAAAGCCAGGCGCGAAGGCCGCTGGACCGAAGCCTGGCCAGGGCGCACCGAAGCCGGGACAGGGTGCTGCTGCTAAGCCGGGCGCAAAGCCAGCTGCCCCGAAGCCTGGTGCTAAGCCTGCTGCACCGAAGCCTGGCCAGGGCGCACCGAAGCCAGGACAGGCTGGCGGCAAGAAGTCGGGCGAGCGCCCGACCCCAGGCAATTCCATGCCTCGTCCAATGCCGAAGCCAGGCGGTTCCCGTCGCGTAGCCAATAACCCGTTCTCCACGGGTGGCGGCGACAACCGTCCGGGCCCCCGCCCAGGCGGCTCCAAGGGGCAGCGTGGCGGCAATAAGCCAGGCGATAACCGCGGTAAGCGCGGTGGCCAGAACGAGGGCGGAAATAACCGCCAGGGTGGCAATAACCAGGGTGGCGGCGGTCGTCGTCCATCCCCGGCCATGATGCCGTCCCACCCGAACCCTGCGTCGATGCCGTCTAAGGCACCGAGCGGCGGTGGACGTGGTGGTCGCGGTCGAGGCGGTCGCGGCGGTCCGAGTCACGGTGGCCCAGGTGGTGGCCGTCCAGGCGGTTTCCGCGGAGGCGGACGCGGCGGACGTCGCGGCGGCACCGCGGGTGCATTCGGCCGCCCAGGTGGTGCTCCACGTAAGGGCAAGAAGTCCAAGCGTCAGAAGCGCCATGAGTACGAGGAGCAGCAAAAGCATGTCGTAGGCGGCGTGCGCTTGCCAGACGGCAAGGGCCAGACCGTCCGCCTGCGTCGTGGCGCATCCCTGTCTGACTTCGCCGAGAAGATCGGCGCGGATCCAGCAGCACTGGTGCAGGCACTGTTCAACCTCGGTGAAATGGTGACGGCAACCGCTTCCGTATCGGAAGATACGCTGCAGCTGCTTGGCTCCGAGATCAACTACAACGTCGAGGTCGTCTCCCCTGAGGACGAGGACCGCGAGCTGCTCGAGTCCTTCGACCTGAAGTTCGGCGAGGACGAAGGCGACGAGGAAGCACTGGAGAATCGTCCTCCAGTCGTCTCCGTTATGGGTCACGTTGACCACGGTAAGACCCGCCTGTTGGACGCCATCCGTAAGACCAACGAGGGCGCCCGCGAGGAAGGCGGCATCACCCAGGGCATTGGTGCCTACCAAACCACGGTGGACGTGGACGGCGAGCGCACCATCACCTTCTTGGATACCCCGGGCCACGAGGCCTTTACCGCCATGCGTGCCCGTGGTGCTAAGTCCACCGACTTGGCCATCCTCGTGGTTGCCGCCGATGACGGCGTCATGCCACAGACCGTGGAGGCCATCAACCACGCCAAGGCTGCCGATATTCCGGTCGTCGTGGCTGTGAACAAGGTGGATAAGCCGGAAGCTCAGCCGGATAAGATCCGTGGCCAGCTCACCGAGTACGGCCTGGTTCCGGAAGAGTACGGCGGTGACACCATGTTCGTGGATATCTCCGCGAAGCAGGGCAAGAACATTGACCAGTTGCTTGAGTCGGTCATCTTGACCGCGGATGCCGCCTTGGAGCTGACCGCTAACCCGGACATGGACGCACAGGGCGTGGCCATTGAGTCGCACCTGGATCGCGGCCGTGGTCCGGTGGCAACGGTCATCATTCAGCGCGGTACCTTGCACGTGGGTGACTCAATCGTCGTCGGTGATGCGCACGGTCGTGTCCGCCGCATGCTCGATGAGTTCGGCGAAGACGTCAAAGAGGCTGGCCCATCCCGTCCGGTGCAGGTCCAGGGCCTGTCCGGCGTGCCGGGTGCAGGCGATAACCTGCTCGTGGTGGAAGACGACCGCGTTGCCCGCCAGATTGCTAACCAGCGTGATGCGCGCAAGCGCTCTGCCCTGCAGGCCAAGCAGCGAAAGCGCGTCTCCCTGGAGGATCTGGACAAGGTATTGCAGGAGACTTCGACCCTCAACCTCATCCTCAAGGGCGACAACGCCGGTTCCGTCGAGGCACTGGAAGATGCCCTGCTGGATATCAAGACCGAGGACGAAGTCGAGCTCAACATCATCGACCGTGGTGTCGGTGCTGTGACCGAGACCAACGTATCTCTTGCAGCGGCTTCCGACGCCGTCATTATTGCCTTCAACACCCGTGCGGAGGGCAAGGCGACGGAGATGGCCACCCAAGAGGGCGTGGATATTCGCTACTACACGATTATCTACAAGGCCATCGAAGAGGTCGAGGCTGCGCTCAAGGGCATGCTCAAGCCGATTTACGAGGAACGCGACACCGGTGCGGCCGAAATCCGCGCCCTGTTCAAGTCCTCCGCGGTGGGTACCATCGCCGGCTGCATGGTTACCGAGGGCAAGGTTGTCCGCAACGGCAAGGTTCGCCTGCTGCGCGATAACAACGTCATCACTGCCGACGCCAAGATTGAATCCTTGCGCCATGAAAAAGATGACGCAACCGAAATCAAGGCCGGCTACGAGTGCGGTATGGTGCTCTCTTACCCGGATATTCAGGTAGGCGACATCATCCAGGCCTACGAAGAGGTCGAGGTTCCGCGTACCTAGTCCGCAAGCGGCGTAAATAAAATCGCCAGGTGTTTCCCCGATTGGGGAAGCCCTGGCGATTTTATTTGCAGCTTCTGCTGAACTTTAGTATTTAAACTATCTAGACAGGTTTACGACAAGTTGGGTTTGCTAATGCGTGCCTTGTTTAGCAGAGAAGTTGAGGAATGCAAGAAATTTTTCGGCCTTGATTTGGGGCTCACCAAGCAGGTCGAATACCCAGTCCTCAAGTGGGAGCATTTCCTTGTTGCCATCGTTGAACCGAAGGCCGATACTATTTTCCGTAGCCTCGCCGTGGGCCAAGTCCGACCACGTTCCAGTGCGTTTCGAAAGTAGCCATTGGCCCAAAACGTAGGTGATTCCTATTCTTCCTTCTTCGGCTTTTGTGCTGGAAGTGAGCAACCTGTGCAGTACCACTTCACTAATCTGTTCTTGATCGTTTAGCCACTCTTGCGTGAGTTTAGCCCTTTCGAGGCAGCTTGCTGCTTTGTTCGGAGCATCGGCGTGAAACTCATTTAAAGGCTGGGGCGTGACGCTCGCTGTTTCTGGCTTAGATTGGTTTTGGTCTTGCAAATCCTAGGTCCTTAGATGCCATACTCCGTTTCCCCAGTTGCTTTCGTAATTGCAACTTGCTCTTCTCGCCCAATTAGCTGTCGCTGGGTCTTTACGTAACTCCTTCAGCGATCTTTCACACTGATCTTTTGTGTCATAAAGGAAGTTTCCGATGTCGGCGGTGGCAATATTTGAGGAAAGAAGGAGGGAAAATGCTGATACAATCGCGATGATTAGGGTCCTCATTCTGCTGCGTGTATCTAGCATTCTTGAATACCGTCCATTCGCTTTGTCGGAGACCATTCAAAGTTCCTCCGCGAATGTGCTTTTACCAACAGGCATTGTGTGTCGAAATCAAATGCAACGATTACTTTGACGTTCATATCAAAATCGCAATCGTTATAGACTTGAATTGCGCCCTTTTCCTTCTCAGAATGAATGCAAGCAGGAACAGGATCTCCCGGGCTTCTTTCCCCTGTGGAATATGGTTGCAGGCTTGGGGCGCCGTCAGAATCTACATTGAGAATGACGAATTGAGGGGATCGTTAAGCGTTTCATTTGTGGCAGAGGCTGGAGGGACTGCAAAGCCGCCGAGGATACAAGCGGCGGTAGTGATCGATGCGGCTATTTTATAAGGTTTCACGTTTCTCCATTCAGGCTCGTGGTGGGGTGAAACACTTTTGACCATAGTTTCGGAAACGTTTTAATTCAAGGGGTCCATAAGATATATATATGGTTTTATTGCATGTTCGAGATCCTCAGAATTGCCTTCATGTGCAGTTAATTTTCTGCCACAGGACATGCATGCGGAGTAATGTAAGATGGACACAATTTTATAGATCTTGGTAGAGATTTATAGATCTTGGTAGAGATCGATAGTTCGACGGAGAGGGAGTTGCACCATGGTTGACCACGCGCGTGCTGCACGAATGGCCAAGCGTATTAAGGAAATCGTGGCGAGTGCCATAGAACGCGAGATCAAGGATCGCCGCCTCGAGTTGGTGACCATCACAGATACTCGAGTGACGGGCGACCTGCACGATGCCACCGTTTTTTATACCGTGCGCGGAAAAGACATTGACTCCGAGCCAGACTTCGCACAAGCAGAAGAAGCCCTCAAGCGCGCTAAAGGTCAGCTGCGCAAGATTGTGGGCGATCAACTCTCGGTGCGGTTTACCCCGACGCTAACCTTCGAGGTCGATACCGTTCCGGAGGCCTCTGCTCATATGGAAGAACTTCTGGCCCGTGCTCGCGCCCGCGATGAAGAACTGGCAAAGCTGAAGGAAAACGCCCAGCCGGCAGGGGATGCGAACCCGTATAAGACCTCCGATGAAGACGAGGCTTAAGTGACCAAGAAGCAATATGAGCCGGCAGTTGCCGCTTTGCACGATGCTCACAGCATCTGCATTGTGACGCACCTGCGGCCGGATGCCGATGCCATCGGCTCTGCTGCGGCGTTGCTGCTCGCGCTGCGCCAACGGGGCAAAGACGTGTGTGCCGTTGTGGGCCAGGAGCGGGAAATTTCCCGTAACCTTTACACCATTCCTGCCGCCGACGACGTCACCACTAGCCTTAAGCTGCCGGAAAGCTATGACCTCTACGTCACCGTTGATTGTGGTTCTTTGGACCGAACGGGGTTCTTTGCGGATCGGATTGATCAGCTAGCCAAGCAGGGCCGGGTTCTGTGCATTGACCATCATTCTTCTAACCCAGGGTTTGGTGCCATCAATGTGGTGGACACTGAATGTGAATCCACCACCGTGGTGTTGCTGAGAATCCTGGATTCACTGGAGATTCAGATTGACCGGCATATTGCGCACTGCTTATATGCCGGCTTGATGACCGATACTGGCAGTTTCCGCTGGGGTAGGCCGGCTATGCACGATATTGCCACCCGCCTCATGCACTACGATCTCGATACCAAGCAGATCGCAGCTGACCTTTTAGATTCCACCACTCCGGACGATCTTCAGATGATCGGTAGGGTATTGGCCGGTTTGCGCCTCGAAGAAGCAGGGGAGCACACCCTAGGCATTCTCGTCGCGCGGCTGGAAGATATCCAGGGACACTCCGATTCGGCTGTCGAATCACTAGTGGAGTTCGTTCGCGCGCTTGAAGGAACCACCGTCGGCGTAGTGTTTAAGGAACAAGCTCCGGAGGTTTGGGCGGTTTCTTTGCGTTCTTCTCGCATTGATTGTTCTTCGGTGGCGCTAACCTTCGGCGGCGGCGGGCATGTACCGGCCGCGGGCTATACCGCCCACGGGGCTCCGGAAGAGATTATTAAGGAATTGGTGGCCGCTATCCAATGAGAAATAGGCAGACGGATGGAATGAACGCTCAGGATCGCTCCACCGCCGGCACGGTAACCGCACGCGAGGTCTTTGGCCTCGCGTTTCCCGCGCTTGGCGTACTTGCGGCCATGCCGCTCTACCTTTTGCTAGATACCGCGGTTGTCGGTCGTCTTGGTGCCCAAGAGCTCGCCTCGCTTGCTGCAGCCACCACAATTCACTCC
Source organism: Corynebacterium sp. ACRPJ (assembly GCF_022347345.1). Taxonomy (NCBI): domain Bacteria; kingdom Bacillati; phylum Actinomycetota; class Actinomycetes; order Mycobacteriales; family Corynebacteriaceae; genus Corynebacterium; species Corynebacterium sp. ACRPJ. The sequence goes on along the minus strand of NZ_JAKRNC010000001.1, from coordinate 47,194 downwards.
GTGGTGACGACGCAGTTGACTTTCTTGTCCTACGGCACGACCGCTCGCTCTGCTCGGCTCTTTGGCTCCGGCAAGCGCGAAGCTGCGGTTGCTGAAGGCGTGCAAGCCACCTATGTGGCTCTAGGAGTAGGCGGGCTGCTCGCGGTAATCATGTGGATTTTCGGCGGAGTATTTGCCCGTGCTCTCACTGGTGATCCCACTACAGCCGCCGGGACGGCCTTGTGGCTGCGTATCGCAGCTCTGGCTATTCCCATTACTCTGGTGGAGATGGCCGGAAACGGCTGGATGCGTGGTGTCCAAGATACGAAGAAGCCACTGTACTTTACTTTGTCGGGCATGATTCCCGGCGCTATTGCGGTGCCCATCTTCGTCCATTTCTGGGGGCTGGCAGGCTCGGCCATTGCCACGGTATTAGGCATGAGCATTATTGCTGCGTTATTCGTCCGCGAATTGCACAAGGAACATACCGGCTCCTGGCAATTTCAGTGGCATGTGGTACGCGAACAGCTCATCTTAGGCCGCGATCTTATTTTGCGTTCGGCTAGCTTCCAGGTGGCGTTTCTTACCGCCACGGCTGTGGTTTCCCGCGTTGGTACCGCTTCTTTGGCCGGTCACCAGATCATGATGCAGCTGTGGAACTTCATGTCCCTCATCTTGGATTCGTTGGCCATTGCCGCGCAATCATTGACTGGTGCTGCACTAGGTGCTGGCTCTGCGCGGCACGCACGAAGTGTGGGCAGCAAGGTGGCGTTGTACTCTACGATTTTCTCTGGTCTCTTGGCTGTCGTATTTGCTGCTGGTGCAGGGATTATTCCGCGCATCTTCACCTCCGCTCCGGAAGTGCTCGATGCCATCTCCCAGCCGTGGTGGATCCTGGTAGCCATGGTTATCGGCGGTGGCGTGGTCTTCGCCTTCGATGGTGTCTTGCTGGGCGCGGGCGATGCTGCGTTCCTGCGCACGCTGACCATTTCTTCGGTCCTGGTGGGATTTTTGCCGGGCGTTATCTTGGCGCACTTCATGGGTACAGGCTTAACCGGCGTGTGGTGTGGCCTCGCCGCTTTCATTGCTTTCCGCATGGTGGGCGTGGTCTACCGGTTCCGTTCGATGAAATGGGCCGTAGTACAGAAGCGCTAGCTGCGCTAAAGTGGGCGTGTTCATACTCTCGCGCGGTGCTCGGCTCCGTGCAGCGCGCAGATTCTAGAAAGGCAGGTGAGAAACCTATGCCAACAGTGTGGGCGGTTTCTGACCTGCATGGAGCGGTCAGCGCTAATAGCGAGCGCATTGATCGGCTTACTCCGCCCGATCCCGCGGATTGGCTCATTGTGGCCGGGGACGTTGCAGAACGCACCGATCTCATCGTTCGCATTTTGCGCCAGCTCAATGATCGCTATGCCAGGGTCATCTGGGTGCCGGGCAACCATGAGTTATTCTCTCGCTCCCAGGATCGGTATCAAGGTCGAGATAAGTATGCGCACTTGGTGAAAAGATGCAGGGAAATTGGAGTTATTACTCCCGAAGACCCGTATCCGGTATTCCACGGGACCACCATCGTTCCGCTATTTACTTTGTATGATTACAGTTTCCGTCCGCATGGCCTTAGCGTGGACGAAGCTATTGACGCGGCGCGCGCAAAACAACTGATGATGACCGATGAGTTCGCCATCGCCCCCTTCGCAGACGTGCGGGCGTGGTGTTGGGACAGGTTGGCCTATTCCATCAAGCGCCTTTCCCGAGTACATGGTCCTACCGTGTTGGTTAACCATTGGCCGTTGGTCCAAGAGCCGACAATGTTATTGCGCTTTCCTGAAATTGCCTTGTGGTGCGGATCCAGGCATACGCGGTCGTGGCCGGGGCGCTATAACGCGCAGTCCGTAATCTATGGGCACCTGCATATGCCGTCTCGCATGAATGTGGACGGCGTTGACCACATCGAAACGTCGTTGGGGTATCCGCGTGAATGGCAGGGGCGCGACAGCGCCCAGGCGTGGCCGTATCCGGTACTGCGTTCTTTTGAAGGGGAGGAGGCACGATGATGTATCCAGAGCTATTTCCTGAAAGTGCGCGCTATTGCTATGTACGCACGGATTCGGGTTACGCGGATTTGGCTAATTTTGAAGGCCTCGCGGCCGAAGAAAAGTCTTTGGTTTCCCAGGCCGTTGATGTACGCAAGGCCGAGTTCGGTGATGCTCGGTGGTGTGCGCACCGAGCCTTGCAGGAATTGGGGGCCAGCCCGGCGACGCCGATTTTGCGCGGTGAGCGCGGCATGCCGCTGTGGCCAGAAGGTTTTGTAGGCTCGATGACGCATACCGAGGGGATGCGGGCTGCGGTGGTTGCCCCTACCTCATCCTTAAAATCCGTAGGCCTGGATGCAGAACCCGCCGAACCGCTGCCGGATCATGTGCTCACCATGATCGCCCGGGCGGGGGAGATGCCGCAGCTTTTGCGGCTGCGTGAGGCGGGGATTACCTGCCCGGATCGTTTGCTCTTCTGCGCCAAAGAGGCCACGTATAAGTCGTGGTTTCCCATGACCTTTCGCTGGCTGGACTTTGACCAAGCAGAAATCGACCTGCGCGAGGATGGCACGTTAATTTCCTATGTTTTGGCTAGGCCCACACCGGTGCCTTTTATCACCGGGCGCTGGGTAATCAGAGATGGCTACGTTATCGTCTCCACCTCGGTTCCGGCCTTAGACTTTAGCCACTAAAGGGTAGAGGGCCGTGCCACAAATACGGTGGCGAGGCGCTTGCCTTTTTCTTTAATGAGCGCCACGGCTTGGCCATTAGGGGCTACAGCAGCGTGGACGCCCTTGAGTCCGCGGGGCTCAAGCCACTTGCCCATAGCGAGGGCGGCTGCCTCCTCCTCCGAAACGGAAAGGACGGGGAAGCAGCGAGCCAAGGCCTCATCCAAGCTGAGGGAAAGGCGCGGGGAATCGGCAAGGGCGTCGAGCGAGTGGGCGTCGGCAAGCGCAAAAGGGCCCACCTCAGTGCGGCGCAAGGCGGTCAGGTGCCCGCCCACCTGCAGCGCTTCGCCCAGATCGCGGGCCAGGGAGCGAATATAGGTACCGGAAGAACAATCCACCGTGACGTCTAGATCGATGTAGTCGCCCTCGCTGCGCTCTGCCAGAACGTCAAACCTATCTACCGTTACTGGGCGGGCGGGAATGTCTACCTCCTGGCCCTCGCGTACTAGCTCATGGGCGCGGCGGCCGTTAATTTTAATAGCGGATACGGCCGCGGGCTTTTGCATAATATCGCCCGTGAGCTTGGCAATCTCTGCCTCGATTGCGGCGCGGTCAATGGCTGCAGCGCTAGCGCCCCAAGAGTATTCCCCCTCGGCGTCATCGGTTGTGGTGGCGGCGCCGAGGCGAATGGTGGCGTCATAGGACTTAGTGGAGGCAACCATGTGGGCCAAGAACTTGGTACCACGCTCCACGCCAAGGACAAGCACGCCGGTGGCCATGGGGTCGAGTGTGCCGGCGTGGCCTACCTTCTTGGTGTGAAAGTACCTGCGTAGGCGGCCTACAACATCGTGGGAGGTCATGCCGGCGGGTTTGTCTACGATGACGAGTCCGGAGTTTGCGAGCGCATCAGTCATAGCCTCTAAGTCTATGCTCTACGATGGTCTGCGTGGATATTTGGTACGGAATCGATGACATCCCCGCGGAAGTGGGCCCAACGTCAATAACCATCGGCGTCTTTGACGGCCTGCACCGCGGCCATCAGCAGCTCATCTCCGCCTGCGTAGAGCACGCACGCGCTCATGGTGAGCGCCCTGTCATGGTGACCTTTGACCCGCACCCGGTGTCGGTATTCCTCCCAGAGCGTGCGCCCCTGGCGGTGCTGAGCTTTGAACGCCGACTGGAATTGGCCGAAGAGATGGGCATTGCAGCCGTGCTTGTTATTGACTTCACCCGCGACCTTGCTGGGGTGGAGCCACGTCCCTACGTAGAGGATTTATTGGTAGGAAAGCTCGCAGCACAGCACATCGTGGTAGGCGAGAACTTCACCTTTGGCGCCGGCGCGACCGGAACCGCCCAGGCTATGCAGGACTTTGGTGCCGAGTTTGGCTTTAGTGTGGACATCGTTCCGCTGCTGGATGATGAGGGCGTGCGCATTTGCTCCACCCACATCCGTGAGTGCCTTGCGCAGGGGGACATCGAGTCCGCAAACTGGGCTCTCGGCCGCCATTTCACTGTGACCGGGCCCGTAGTGCGCGGCGCAGGACGTGGTGGCAAGGAGCTCGGATTCCCCACGGCCAATCAGTATTTCCCGGATACGGTGGCCATCCCGGCCGATGGCGTTTACGCGGGCTGGTTCATCGTCCACTCTGACTCCGATATCGAGGGGGATATGCGGCCTGGCGTGGCCTATGCGGCCGCGATTTCCGTAGGTACCAACCCCACCTTTGGCGATGAGGAGCGCTCTATCGAGTCCTTCGTGCTCGACCGCGACGCTGACCTGTACGGCTACGAGGCTACGGTGCACTTTGTGGGCCACCTCCGCGATATGGTGAAGTTCAATTCAGTAAACGAGCTGCTAGAAGCGATGGCCAATGATGTAGCCAAGGCCCGCCAGGTGCTCGCTGCCGACGCGAAGGCGCAGGGCTGGACCGCGAAAGACTACTTCCTGCGGGAGAAATAAATGAAGGCGATTCTCGATCTTGATACCGGCATTGATGATGCCCTAGCGCTGGCGTATGCCATCGCCCATCCGGACCTGGACTTAATCGGCGTGACCTGTACGTACGGCAACGTGACCGTGCCCTTGGCCGTGCGCAACACACTGGCCCTTCTAGAGCTGCTGGGCCACGACGATATTCCAGTCTTTGCCGGGCCTAGCCCGGATGGGTTTCGGCCAAGCGAGATTTCTTCCTTTATCCACGGCCACAACGGCGTGGGGGAGGTCCTTCTTCCGCCGGCAACCCCCCAGGCGCAGTCCCAACCAGCGGCCGAGTTTCTCATCGAAGCTGTGCACGAGCACGGCGATGATCTAGTAATCATTCCGACCGGCCCGTCCACCACGATTGCTGCGGCCATGCAGCAGGCCCCTTCCTTTGCCGCGGCCGCGCACCTGGTGATGATGGGTGGTGCTCTTACCGTACCTGGAAACGTCACGCCGTGGTCCGAGGCCAATATCTCCCAGGACCCGGAAGCTACCGATTACCTCTTCCGCCACACGAGCGATACCACCATGGTGGGCTTGGATGTTACCTTGCGCACCCTTTTGACCACGGCGGAGTCCGCTCGTTGGCGCGCTACCGGCACCCACGCCGGCCGCATCTTTGCGGATATGGTGGACTATTATATCCGCGCTTACGCCACCACATCGCCGCACTTGGGCGGGTGCGGTTTGCACGATCCATTAGCCGTTGCGGTGGCGGCAGATGCCTCGCTTGTCGACGTCCTATCTATAAACCTCAAGACGGACACCACCGGCCCTACCCGTGGACGGACAATCGCGGATGAAACGCGATTGGATGCGCCGCCTACCGCCCGGGTGGCTGTGGGTGTGGACAGTGAGCGCTTTGTGCGGGAGTTTGTCGGACGCCTTGAGGCGCTCTTCAGCGAGCTCTAAAAGCACAGCCTAGAAGCCATATGGTTTTGATTTTGTCTGCCTAGGCGCTGTAAGGTGTTTGTTTGGCTTAGCGACTGCGGTTCACAGCAGTTGCGGCACGCATAAGTACTGCGCCCAGCGCAGGCTTAAGCGTCACGATAATGTGGACTGAAATAAAGGAGAAATACTCATGGCATTGACCACTGAGAAGAAGGCCGAAATCCTCAAGGAGTACGGCCTGCACGAAACCGATACCGGTTCCCCTGAGGCACAGGTTGCCCTGCTGACCTCCCGCATCAATACTTTGACCGAGCACCTGAAGTTCCACAAGCACGATCACCACTCCCGTCGTGGTCTGCTGCTGATGGTTGGTCGCCGTCGTGGCCTGCTGAAGTACTTGGCTGAGAACAACGTCGATCGCTACCGTGATCTGATCTCTCGCTTGGGTCTGCGCCGTTAATTTCGGCCCAGCTTCGGCCACCTCGCCCCGCCCTTTGGCGGGGCTTTTGTGGTTTTTCTGTTAGAATTTGACACCGTTGTCATAGACAAAATCGACCAGGCGGCATCGACGATCGCCTAAACCACTCAAGGAGACATTTTTTAATGAGCGTTCAGAACTCCGTCGAGTTCAATATTGACGAGGACTTTGGCATTACCGAGGCCATTGCCACGCTAGACAATGGTGACTTTGGCACCCGCACCCTGCGCTTTGAAACCGGCCAGCTGGCCCGGCAGGCAGACGGCTCCGTGACCACCTACTTGGACGATGACACCATGTTGCTGGCCACGACCACCGCGTCCAACCAGCCGCGTGAGGGATTCGACTTCTTCCCGCTGACTGTGGACGTAGAAGAGCGTATGTATGCGGCCGGTAAGATTCCGGGCTCCTTCTTCCGCCGTGAGGGCCGTCCTTCTTCTGAGGCCATCCTGGCATGCCGCCTCATCGACCGCCCGCTGCGCCCAACCTTTGTCAAGGGCCTGCGCAACGAGGTCCAGGTCGTTGTCACCGTGATGTCCCAGGATCCGGAAGAGTACTACGACGTCGTTGCTATCAACGGCGCTTCCGCCGCCACCCAGCTGTCCGGCCTGCCCGTCTCCGGTGCAGTCGGTGGTGTCCGCATGGCACTTATTGCTGACGATAAGCACCCAGAAGGCCAGTGGGTAGCGTTCCCGAACCACGAGCAGCACGAGCGCGCACTCTTTGAGATGGTCGTTGCCGGCCGCATTGTCAAAAAGGGCCGCAAGAACGACGTAGCCATCATGATGGTTGAGGCCGGTGCTGGCACCAACGTTGCTGAGCGCATTGCCGACGGCGCTCCTGCACCGCAGGAAGCAGCCGTCGCTGAAGGCTTGGAGGCAGCAAAGCCTTTCATTAAGACCCTGTGTGAGGCCCAGAACGGTCTGGCGGAGCGTGCTGCCAAGGAAACCCAGGAGTTCCCGCTCTTCCCGGCATACGGCGATGATGTCTTCGCGGCAGTTGAAAAGGCCGCTGCAAAGAAGCTAGAGAAGCTGCTGACCATCCCGGGCAAGCAGGAGCGCGACGATGCCACCAATGAATACATGGAGCAGGTCGAAGAAAAGCTCTTGGACCAGTTCGAGGACTTGGAAGAGGCCGACGCGTCTAAGCAGATCCGCGGCGCTTATAACGCTTTGATGAAGCAGATCGTGCGCCAGAAGATCCTCTCCGAGGGCTTCCGTATCGATGGCCGCGGCGTTACCGATATCCGTGACCTCTCCGTTGAGGTGGACTTGGTTCCGCGTGCTCACGGTTCCTCCCTGTTCGAGCGCGGTGAGACCCAGATTCTGGGTGTTACCACTCTGGACATGCTCAAGATGGAGCAGCAGATTGATTCCCTGACCCCGGTGGAATCCAAGCGCTACATGCACCACTACAACTTCCCGCCATTCTCCACTGGCGAGACCGGCCGCGTGGGCTCTCCGAAGCGCCGCGAGATCGGCCACGGTGCTTTGGCCGAGCGCGCTCTGCTTCCGGTCATCCCATCCCGTGAGGACTTCCCATACGCCATCCGCCAGGTCTCCGAAGCCTTGGGCTCCAATGGCTCTACCTCCATGGGCTCTGTATGTGCCTCCACCTTGTCCCTCTACAATGCCGGTGTTCCGCTGAAGGCTCCGGTAGCTGGCATCGCTATGGGCCTGGTTTCTGGCGAGGTAAATGGCAAGGAGAAGTTTGTCGCCCTGACCGATATTCTCGGCGCCGAGGATGCCTTTGGCGATATGGACTTCAAGGTCGCCGGTACCTCTGAGTACATCACCGCCCTGCAGCTGGACACCAAGTTGGATGGCATCCCGTCCAAGGTCCTGGCCCAGGCACTGGAGCAGGCTCGCGATGCCCGCTCTACCATCCTGGAGACCATGGCTGAGGTCATCGATACCCCGGACGAGATGTCTGGCCTTGCACCGAAGATCACCTCCGTGAAGATCCCGGTTAATAAGATCGGCGAGCTCATCGGACCAAAGGGCAAGACCATCAACCAGATCACCGAGGAAACTGGCGCCGATGTCTCCATCGAGGATGACGGAACCGTCTACGTTTCCGCTGCAACCGGTGAGGCTGCGGATGCTGCCATCGATAAGGTTAATTCCATTGCTAACCCGCAGCTGCCGAAGGTAGGAGAGCGCTTCCTAGGCACCGTGGTAAAGACCGTGCCGTTCGGCGCATTCGTTTCCTTGACCCCGGGTCGCGATGGCTTGATCCACATTTCCAACCTGGGTGGCGACGAGCGCATCGAGAAGGTAGAAGACGTCATCAACGTTGGCGATAAGGTTCAGGTAGAAATCGCGGATATCGATAACCGCGGCAAGATTTCCCTGGTTCCGGTTGAGGACTAATCCCTAAACCCAAAAGAAGGGCTCTGCCTTCCAGCTTACTCGCTGGAAGGCAGAGCCTTTCTTCGTAGGTGTGCACCATCCAGGGGCGTCGGCACAACCTTAGTTCTGGAAGTCGATGACCACGCGCGATGGGTCATTCAGATACGTCACGGAGTAGGCAGTCTTCTTCTCTAGACCGATAATGAGCTGGGTTTGCGCCTCAAAGGTGGTGGTGTAGTTGACTGCGCTAACCACCCCGGCACCAGGGGTAGTGCCTGGCTGCATGTACTTTTCTTTTAACTCTGGGGTAGAAGGCCACGGCGTTCCCTCAATGCCGAGGTTGAGGAAAGTATTTCCTTTGACCTCGACTGGTTTTCCGGATGCCTGTTGGGCAGGGCTATCGGTATAGGAAGTAAACCACCCCGGTTCACCTTCGCCCTCCAGGTCGATGACGACGCGGGTGAAGCCATCGTGTGCTCCCACTCGCACGCCCGTGGGAATGAGGTTTCCGAGCCCCTCCGGCATGTGCTGTTGGTCCTCGAGAGAGGCCGTGCCCATACCGGCGAATGCCAGTGGGGCTGAGTCCTGGGGGAGCTTCTGCTTTTCTGCATCCGCTGCAGAGGTACTGCGCGGGGCAGAAGTAGCGGCGGGGGTAGCGGAGGAGGTCTGAACTTCAGCGGTGTCGGTAGCTGACTGAACCTCACTGAAAGCCGGTGCGCCTGCCTTCGTAGTGTCTTTATCGGAACAAGCGGCAAGTGCTAACGCGCATCCTGTGCTGATTGCCACGGCGATAGTGCGAGAGAAAATTGAGGGAGACATATTCATCACTTCCTTGGTGCTTACCGTGTTATTACGCCCATTCTACTGGGGCAGATGGGACAAGCATTAGGAAGTGATGCAATTGTTAACCCATGTGAGAGGGGAGGGTGCGGCTACTTCTTTAGTTCCACCAGCTGAATAAGGTTGCCTACAGTGTCATCGAAAACAGCGATGATAGACGGTCCAACATCGGTCGGCTCCATGGTGAACTTCACGCCCTTGTCACTGAGCTCCTTATATTCGTTCTCCACATCGGCGGACAGGAACTGCGTGACCGGAATACCGTCAGCTTTGAGTGCTGCGGCGTAGTTTTTGGCGGCGGGGTGGCCCTTCGGTTCCAGAAGCAGCTCGGTATTTCCCTCATCTTCAGCATTGGTGACGGTGAGCCACCGAAAATCGCCGTGAGTTACATCATCCTTAACTCGGAAGCCAAGGGTATTGACGTAAAAATCGTGAGCGCGGGCAACGTCGTCTACAGGAACGGAAGCGATATATATCTGCATGCCCGCCATCCTAGTGAGAATGAGGGCTTCGTCGAAGAGCGTAAGTCCATTCCAAGGAAGGTGAGGAATTGTGCAACCCCCATGCGCGTTAGGATGGGGAGAAAAGTACTACCGATGTGGCTGAAGAAGGAGAACACACCATGGCTATCAAGGTTGGCGTACTAGGCGCTCACGGACGCGTAGGCCAGGCAATCGTTGAAGGCGTCAACGCGGAAGATGACCTAGAGCTGGTGGCAGAAATTGGCCGCGATGATGATTTGCAGCAGCTTATCGACGCCCACGCAGAGGTCATCGTGGACTTTACCCAGCCAGATTCCGTAATGGGAAACCTGGAATTCTGCATCGCCCACGGAATCCACTGCGTGGTGGGAACCACCGGCTTTGATAAGGAGCGCTTGGCTCAAGTAGAGGAGTGGACCAAGCAGGACGGTGCCGGCAATGTCCTCATTGCGCCGAACTTTGCCATTTCTGCGGTGCTCACGATGGTGCTAGCTAAGCAGGCTGCGAAGTTCTTCGAAACGGCAGAGGTTATTGAGTTCCACCACCCAACCAAGTTGGATGCACCGTCCGGTACTGCGATCCATACCGCTGAGGGAATTGCCGCCGCCCGCAAGGAGGCTGGTCTGGGAGACATGCCGGATGCTACGGAAAAGCAACTCGATGGTGCTCGCGGCGCCACTGTCGATGGCATTCCGGTACACGCGGTTCGCACCCGTGGCATGGTGGCACACGAGGAGGTCATCTTTGGTGCGCAAGGTCAGTCGTTGACCATCCGCCAGGATTCTTATGACCGCGCGTCCTTTACTCCGGGCGTGCTGGTGGGCGTGCGCCAGATTGCAGATCACCCGGGCCTAGTCGTGGGCCTCGACAAGTACCTGGGGCTTTAAGCCATGGCTAAAGCAAGTGAGCTAGATATTCAGCTCATTGCCGCAACACAGTTCCACGCCCCGCAGGGCGTGGAGTGGCACGCGGATGACTCGGCCTCTGATGGGGAAGCACTCGTTGAGTTCGCTGGACGGGCGTGCTACGAGTCTTTTGATAAGCCAAACCCCCGAACGGCAACCAATGAAGCCTACCTGCACCACATCATGGAGGTAGGCCATACTGCGTTGCTTGAGCATGCCACGGCCACCATGTACATCACGGGGCTATCGCGGTCGGCGAGCCATGAGCTCGTGCGGCACCGGCACTTTTCTTTCTCGCAGCTCTCCCAGCGCTTCGTTCACCCGGAGGAGACCGAGGTGGTTCTACCAAAACTGGTAGCCGAAGACGAGCAACTAAGTCGATTGGTCATGCAGGCGGTTGATGAAACCCGCTTTGTCTACGATGAACTGCTTAGCGCACTGGAAGAGAAGCTGGATGAGCCCAACGCTCTCCTGCGCAAGAAGCAGGCCCGTCAGGCGGCGCGTGCCGTGCTACCAAACGCCACAGAAACTCGCATTGTAGTCACTGGCAACTATCGCGCTTGGCGGCACTTTATTGGTGCACGGGCCGCCGAGCAGGCCGATGAGGAGCTCCGCCATGTTGCGGTGGAGTGCCTGAAACTGCTGCAAAGCAAGGCGCCAGTGCTCTTTGATGATTTCAATATCACCACTCTGGCTGATGGAACCCAGATGGCGGCAAGCCCCTACGCCTAACACGCGCGTGACCCCGATGCGGCTAATTGCAAGCCAAAAGGGTAATCTTGACGGCTATGAGCACAGGTATGACAGCAAAGACTGGCGTCGACACCTTTGGACGCATCGGCGTCGCCATGGTCACCCCGTTTGACCGTGACGGTGCGCTGGACGTTGCAGCAGGTCGTCGCCTAGCAGCTCATCTCGTTGACAATGGCGTTGATTCGCTCATCCTAGGTGGAACCACCGGCGAATCACCGACCACTTCAGTTGAAGAGAAGCTGGAGCTGCTCAAAGCCGTAAAGGAAGAAGTAGGAGACCGCGCAAAGCTTTGTGCCGGTGCCGGAACGAATGACACCGCAACCTCCATTAAGTTGGCTCAGGCCACCGCTGACGCGGGGGCAGACAGCCTGCTGGTGGTAACTCCGTACTACTCCAAGCCTTCTCAAAAGGGCGTTTACGAGCACTTTGCCGCAGTCGCGCAAGCCACGGATCTACCGATCTGTGTCTATGACATCCCTGGCCGCTCGGGCATCCCAGTGGCGCCGGATACCCTCCGCCGCCTTGCGGATTTGCCGACCATCCAAGCCGTAAAGGACGCCAAGGGCGACCTTCCTGCGGCCGCAGAACTCATCCAAGAAACCGGTTTGGCTTGGTATTCCGGTGATGATCCGATCAACCTGCCGTGGCTTTCCCTCGGCGCATCTGGTTTCATCTCCGTTATCGGCCATGTTGCACCGCGTGCCTTGGTAGAACTTTATGAAGCTTTCGACGCGGGCGATATGGCCTGCGCCCGAGAAATCAATGTCACTACGCTCCTTCCGCTAACCCATGCACAAGCTCGGTTGGGTGGAGCGACGTTTGCAAAGGAAGCCCTGCGCCTGCAGGGCATCGAAGTTGGCGATACCCGTCTTCCTATCACCGCTGCGAGCGGGGAGGAACGCGAGGAACTTCGCCGTGATCTGGAACAATCTGGAGTCCTCTAAGAATGAATGAACCCCGTAACCGTTCCCGCAAGGTGACCCGCAAGGCGGGCCCACCGGCGGAAAACGAAACCGCCTCCAACGAGGCGGCTTCGCCAGTTTTCCAAGCCCCAGCAACTGACGCGGGCAATTCCGCGCAGGATAATTCCGCTCAGGGCGACAAGGATAATTCTGGCAAGAAGAATTCTTCCGACAACAACAACGAAGGTGGCGGCAACAACCGTCGCTCCCGTTCCCGTGGCAGCCGCGGCCGTGGCCGTGGTGGCAACGGCAATGGCAATGGCAATAACCACGGTGGAAACAATAACCACGGCGGCAAGAACGGCAATGGAAACGGAAAGAACGGCAACGGTAAGGGCCGCGGCCGCAACAACCGTGGCCGCCGCAACGTGCCCAAGTCTATGCAGGGCGCGGATCTGACCAAGCGCCTGCCGGAGCCACCGAAGCAGCCAAAGGATGCCCTGCGTATTTACGCTCTGGGCGGTATCTCGGAGATCGGCCGCAATATGACCGTCTTCGAGTACGGCGATGACCTCATCATCATTGACTGTGGTGTGCTCTTCCCATCCTCTGGTGAGCCAGGCGTGGACCTCATCCTGCCTGACTTCGGCCCCATTGAGAAGAAGATCCACAAGGTCAAGGCCCTCGTCGTTACCCACGCGCACGAGGATCACATTGGTGCAATACCGTGGCTGCTCAAGCTGCGTCCGGATATCCCCATCGTTGCTTCCCGCTTCACCATCGCGCTCATTGCTGCAAAGTGTAAGGAGCACCGCCAGAAGCCGAAGTTCGTCGAGGTTAATGAAAAGTCTGACGTAACCTACGGTCCGTTCCGCGTGCGCTTCTGGGCAGTCAACCACTCCGTGCCGGATGCTTTGGGCATCATGCTGGGAACCCCAGCCGGCAACATCATCCACACCGGTGACATCAAGCTGGACCAGACCCCGCTGGATAATCGTCCAACGGATCTCCCCGCTCTGTCCCGCTATGGTGATGAGGGCGTTGACCTCATGCTGTGCGATTCCACCAACGCTACGGTCCCTGGTGTATCGGCATCTGAAGGCGATATTCCTGCCAACTTCAAGCGGCTCGTCGCCGGCGCTAAGCAGCGCGTAATCTTGGCGTCCTTCGCCTCCAACGTTTACCGTGTCCAGGCAGCTATCGACGCCGCTGTGGCAAACGGCCGCAAGGTGGCCTTCAATGGCCGTTCGATGATGCGCAACATGGAAATCGCAGAGAAGATGGGCTTCTTGAAGGTTCCACGCGGCACCATCATCCCCATCGATGAGGCTGCCAAGATGGCTCCGCATAAGACCATGCTGATTACCACCGGTACGCAGGGTGAGCCAATGGCAGCTCTGTCGCGTATGGCCCGCCGCGAGCACCGCCAGATTACCGTCCGCGATGGCGATACCATCATCTTCTCTTCCTCGCTCATTCCGGGCAACGAAGAGGCCGTCTACGGCGTCATCAACATGCTGTCCCAGATCGGTGCCAACGTTATTACCAACCAGGATGTAAAGGTGCACGCCTCCGGTCACGGTTACGCTGGCGAACTGCTCTTCCTGTACAACGCAGCGCGCCCGCGCAACGCTATGCCGGTACACGGCGAGTGGCGCCACCTGCGCGCCAATAAGGAACTGGCTATCTCCACCGGTGTGGATCGCGACCGTACGGTGCTGGCACAAAACGGCGTCGTCGTGGACCTGCGCAAGGGTCGCGCCGAGGTCGTAGGCCAGATGCAGGTGGGCAACCTGTACGTCGACGGCGTGTCTATGGGTGACGTGGACGCTGACACCTTGGCTGATCGCACCAACCTGGGTACCGGCGGCGTGGTTTCTATCACCTGTGTGATTGATAACCGCACCTCGCGCCTGCTGGAGCACCCAACGGTATCTACCACAGGCTTCTCCGATGATGACCGCGGCATCGTGCCGGAGGTTGCGGAGATGGTGGAAAACACCATGAACGATCTCGCCGCTGAAGGCGAGAATGATACTTACCGCATGGTGCAGAAGCTGCGCCGTAAGGTATCCAAGCTCATGGATTCCAAGTACAAGCGCGAGCCGGTCATTCTGCCGACCATCGTGCCGACGAATTCCGGTCCTTTGGTTACCGATGAAGAAGACGTTGACGCTTCTCGCGAGTCCCTGTAAATAGCACGGGTACCTCGCGCTAAGCGAAAGCAAGCCCCAGCATGCCAGCTAGCTCGGTATGCTGGGGCTTATGTCGTTTTCTTCTGCTGAGCGCGCCAAACTGGTAGCGCTATTTCATAAGCTTGGTCCCGATGCCCCTACCTTGTGCGAGGGCTGGACAACCCGGGACTTGGCCGTACATTTGTGGGTGCGGGAAAACCGCCCCGATGCCGCCGCCGGCATCTTCGTCAACGCGCTGTCCGGCCGGCTGGAAAAGGAATCACGTAAGGTGGCCGACCGCGACTTTGATGAGTTGGTTGATGACTGGGGGAGGGGACCAGCTGCCTATAACCCCGTCCGGTTCGTGGATGCACAGCAAAACTTTGTGGAGCACTTTGTTCACCACGAGGATATTCGCCGGGCTAATGGCATGGGCCCGCGCGACTTTTCGGCTCGCATCAAGCAGCAGATGCATAGCTATCTAAAGCTCTTGGCTAAGGTGGCCCTGCGCAAATCTGAACGTCCGGTGATTCTGCAGCCGGAAGGATTGCCGCGAATCGTTGCCGCAGATACCCATGGCGTGGCGGATAAGGGCGATGCCGTGGTCCGCGTTTCGGGCGAGGTAGGCGAGCTCATCCTCTGGTCCTTCGGGCGTGATGCTGCTGAAGTCAAGGTTGAAGGTGATGCCGGCGCCATCGTAAAGTCAATTCTCTAATCTTGTTTTAGTTGCAGTTTCTTAGCTTTTGGGTGCGTGGGAAGCGTTCTCCGTGAGATTGTGGGGCCAGACGTTAGGGAAACGCGTGTGGTTAATGTGATTTATGGGGTGGCGCGGTTAAGGTAGAGGCATGTCTGTCAAAAATGCCTCTTCGCGCGGAACGCGCCGAAAGTCGAATCGTTCACGGCCGTCGGGCCGCAGCCGGTCCGGTGCTGGCATGCCGGAAAGCCTGGCTATGACGTCTTCGCATCGGCGCGCGGCGGCGACCTCGCAGGAACGTACGGGCAGTGCGTTTCGGGCCGTCGGCAAGGGCTTGGGCGTTGCCTTTGGTGCCACGGCCCGCGGCATGGGAAATATGGCGCGGGGCGTAAGCCATGGCGTGGCCGGGCTCAAGCCCAGCGAAGACTTATATGACACCGAGGAGTACGAGACGACGAGGGAGCCGGAAGAAATTTCTGCACGCGGGGAGAAAAAGAAGAAGAGCAAGGTTACTCGGGCGCGCGATGTAGCCGCAGAAGAAGAGCTTTCTGCCATGGAAGTAAGCGAGGAAGAATCGCGCGGTATTCAGGTGAAAAATCCTGATGCGGTGGCGCTCGTTTTGATCGGCATTGCCATCGTGCTTGCGGCTACCGTCTGGTTTGGCGTTGCCGGCCAAGTAGGCGCCTGGGTGGGCAATATCGTCCGCTATGTCATTGGTGCAGGCGCCTGGGTGCTGCCGGTTGCGCTAGTGGCCTTGGCCATTGCCTTGATGATGGACATCTCTGGTCCAGCGGGGCACTTTAAGCCGCGCATTGTGGGCGGTATTAGCATTATCGTCCTTGCCATGCTCAGTTTGATCCACATCTTTGCTGGTACCCCTGAGCTCGGCTTTACCCCGGACAGCGCCGGTGGTGCCGGCGGTGTAATCGGCTACGCCATTGGCGGCCTTCTGGAGACGGCCTTCACCTCTTTCGTCGCTGTGCCGTTGCTTTTCCTCGTCATTATCTACGGCGCCCTATTGGTCACCGGCATTACTATCCGCGAGGCCTATGAGTTGGTGGCTGATGCCATTTCTGCGGCCTTTTCCCGCTTTGGCGGCGCGGACGAGGACTATTACGACGAAGAGGGCGATGACCTCTACGGCCACGTCACCGGCGATATTGATGACATCGCAGAAGGCCGTGAGCGCAGCGAGCGCCCAGCACGACCTGCAGCCAAGCGCCGTTCCTCTGAGCGTGGTGGAAGCCTGCGCGCTTTCCGACGCCCCACTGAAGACCCCGCCCCGCGTGGTTCTTCTTATCCGGTGGATTCTCCTGCTGCAGCAGAGGAGGAACATGCCACCCGCGCCTTTAGCGCACCAACGCGAGGCGGGTTCCAGTCCGTGTCTAACGCGGCTGAGAAGCCGGTCTCTCGTGACATCGGGGATACCGATGAGATCCCGGTGGTAGACGACGCCGCTGCGTCGTCGCCGGAACAACCGGCTTCCGGGGATCCGGAACCGACCCGAGTGCTGGGCACTACTCGTCAACGCCCCACTTCCCCTTCTACCCGCTCGGCTACGGCAGCAGGTGCTGATGCTGGCACTGCCGCCGGTAACGCAATTGGCTCGGCCGCTGGTGCGGCTGCGGGCGCTGCCGGTGCTGCGGGAGCAGCAAGTGGCGCAGCAAAGACTGCTGCTGCGGGTGCTGCCGGTGCCGCTGGCGCTGCGGCAGCCGGTGCAGCTGCAGGCGCTGCTGGATCCGCGGTGGAAGGAAGCGCTGATGCAGTATCGTCCGCGCACGAGAAGGCCCGCCAACTCTTCCGCGAGCGCTCCGGACGCGACGCTACGACCGGCGCACAGGTGGACTCCACCGAGCCTGCGGCCGAGGCCGCAGGGGACCCGGGTACTTCTGCTGTTCCTGCGCCGGCCGCACAGTTTGGCAACGAGAATTACGCGGTTCCCACCACGGACCTGCTGACCCCGGGCACTCCGGCCAAGGAGCGCACGGAGATTAATGACCGCATCATTGAGGCCATCACCGATGTCTTCGAAGAGTTCAAGGTCGATGCCCAGGTAACCGGCTTTAGCCGTGGCCCAACAGTGACCCGTTATGAAATCGAGCTGGGACCAGGCGTCAAGGTATCGAAGATTACGAACCTGCAGTCCAATCTGGCCTACGCCGTGGCCACGGATAATCTACGTTTGCTCACGCCCATCCCCGGCAAGTCGGCCGTTGGCATTGAGGTTCCGAACCCAGATCGTGAAATGGTGCACCTGCGCGAGGTGCTTGATGCGCCCAGCATGATCAGCTCGCCGGATCCCATGCTCATCGGTTTGGGTAAGGACATCGAAGGCGAATACACCTCGTTCTCGGTACAAAAGATGCCGCACTTGCTAGTCGCCGGTGCTACCGGTTCCGGTAAGTCGGCTTTCGTCAACTCCATGTTGGTCTCGCTGCTAACCCGAGCCACCCCTGAGCAGGTTCGCCTCATCCTGGTAGACCCGAAGATGGTGGAACTTACCCCGTACGAGGGCATTCCGCACTTGATCACGCCCATCATTACCCAGCCGAAGAAGGCCGCAGCAGCCCTGCAGTGGCTGGTGGAGGAGATGGAGCAGCGCTACATGGATATGAAGGCTGCTCGCGTACGCAAGATCGAGGACTATAACCGCAAGGTTGTCTCCGGCGAATACCAGGCGCCGGCAGGCTCCGAGCGCGAGGTACGCCCGTACCCGTACATCGTCTGTGTCGTCGACGAGCTGGCGGACCTGATGATGACCGCGCCAAAGGAGATTGAGGACTCCATCGTCCGCATCACCCAGAAGGCGCGTGCCGCCGGTATTCACCTCGTCCTTGCAACCCAGCGCCCGTCCGTTGACGTGGTGACCGGTCTGATTAAGACCAACGTGCCTTCACGCTTGGCCTTTGCGACGTCCTCACTGACGGACTCTCGCGTTATCTTGGACCAGGGCGGCGCGGAAAAGCTCATTGGTATGGGCGATGGCCTCTTCATTCCGCAGGGCAAGCGTCCCGTGCGTATGCAGGGCGCATTCGTCTCGGATGATGAAGTCATGGCGGTTGTCGATGCCGCCAAGTCGCAGGCCGCGCCGAACTACACCGAGGGCGTGACTGAAGAGAAGCAATCCGAGGCCAAGCAGGAAATCGATGAGGAAATTGGCAAGGACATGGACGACCTCCTCGAGGCCGTCGAGCTGGTGGTCACCGCCCAGTTGGGCTCGACTTCTATGTTGCAGCGCAAGCTGCGCATCGGGTTTGCCAAGGCCGGCCGCCTCATGGACCTGATGGAATCTCGTGGCGTGGTCGGACCGTCCGAAGGCTCCAAGGCCCGCGAGGTTCTGGTGAAACCGGAAGAGCTCGATACCATCATCTGGATGATCAAGGGCGCCGACCCTGCCGAAGCCCCGAAGGAGATTCAGGATGAGATGCAGCAGCAAGAGCAGGAGGAAGCTGCCGCTACTTCCGACGCCGATTCTTCCGCAGGCGCCGATTCCTCCCCGCAGGGCGATGCCGGCGACACCCGTACCGTCCAGACAACGTATAACCCTTCGGCAGGCGCCTTCTAAGATCGTGTAAAGTTGAACGAGTCTTGGAGGGGAGTACCCCATCTTTCGGCATCGATCGTCAGCACGGTAGCGTTACGCTCCCGGTCGTGCCGGCCCGGCGGAAATTGGTTCGCCGGGCGGGGGAGACCTCCGGTCATTTTGTTGTATCTTCGACCGGAGGGATGTACCAATGCATGTGCCATTGTGGATCTGGGCGATTTCCATCATCGTCATTCTTGGATTCTTTGTTTTTGATTTCTACTCCCACGTGCGCACCCCGCACGAGCCGACGCTGAAGGAATCCGGGTTCTGGACCCTGTTCTATGTCGGTATCGCTTTACTTTTTGGTGCCGGCGTGTGGGCCATATGGGATCACGAGCACGGCATCCAATACCTCACGGGTTACGTGACAGAGAAGGCGCTATCCGTAGATAACCTCTTTGTTTTTGCGCTTATCATGGGCGCCTTCAAGATCCCGCGGAAGTACCAGCAAAAGGTATTGCTCATCGGTATCGTCATCGCCTTGGCATGCCGCTTGGTATTTATCCTTTTGGGTGCTGCGGTCATCGCGGCATGGTCCGATATCTTCTACCTGTTCGCGATATTCCTCCTCTACACAGCGATCAAGCTCATCGTCGATGAGATTCGGGACGCCCCCGAAACCGATCCCAATGACATGGGCATCATCAAGCTGATCCGCAAGGTAGTCCATGTGACCCCGCGCTACCACGGCGATAAGCTCACGCACCGCGTGGAAGATTCTTCGGGCAAGCGTAAATTCGCGTTCACCCCGCTATTTATCGCGTTGGTGTCCATTGGTCTTATCGACGTGATGTTTGCCTTTGACTCCATCCCAGCCATCTACGGCATTACCTCAGAAGCGTTCTTGGTCTTTACCACCAATGCCTTCTCCCTCATGGGCTTGCGCCAGATGTACTTCCTGCTGGATGGCCTGTTGGATCGCTTGGTGTACCTGCCCTATGGTTTGGGCATCATCTTGGGCTTCATCGGTGTGAAGCTCATGTTCCATGCGCTGCATGAGAATAACTTGCCGTTTGTAAACGGCGGCGAGAACGTGGAGTCCATCCCAGAATTTTCCACCATTACCTCACTTATCGTGATCGTGGGCGTCCTGGTTATTACGGTTATCGCCTCGATTATTAAAAACAAGCGCGATGAGAACCAAGGCGGAGTACCGGTATCGCACAATCACTTCGACTGGGACGAGGAAGGCAATAAGATCGTCCGCAACAAGAAGGGTGAATTCTTGGGCAAGGCCGAAGACCTGCCCAAGGAAGAGCTACCGCACTAGAAGCGGGCGTTGACGGGATTCCATTCGCGGAAGCTGCGGCCGGTAATGCAGCCTGCCTGGTAGAAGGGGTCTTTGTCCATGAGGGCGATGGCGTCGGCGACCACTGCGTCGTCGGCAAGCCCCACGATGATGAGCGCGCCGCCCTTGGAATCCGTCAACGGGCCGGTGGCAATGATGGTGCCCTCCTCAAAAAGCTGCGCGGTAAACTCGCGGTGCGCGGGGCGGGCCTTAGCAATCTCAGGATTATTGGGGTTGTAGTCGTAGCTAACAGCAAAATACTTCATGCTTCGCATTTTAAAATGCAGGGGCATCCAAGCGCAGGTGCTTGGTGCTAACAGGTAGTATGTATAACGTGAATCAACCCGGAACACAGTCAGCGCAATCCTCGGATGTGAATCCACAGGTATCCAATTGGAACCTGCCAAATATTCTCACCAGCCTGCGCATTCTTTTCATTCCGGTTTTCGCATGGCTAGTTATTGCCGGCCATGAATGGTGGGCTTTTGGCCTATTTGCGGCCCTAATGCTCACAGATAAGCTCGACGGGGACATCGCACGTGCCCGTGGCCTTATCACCAATTTTGGCAAGATTGCTGATCCCATCGCGGATAAAGCGCTTATGACTACCGCACTGGTATGCCTCAACATCATTGGGGTACTGCCAGTGTGGATTACCGTGGTCATTCTCATTCGAGAGTTTGGAATCACCATCTGGCGTATGGTTTTGTTGCGCCGCGGCAAGGTCGTTCCTGCTTCGAAGGGCGGCAAGCTGAAGACTGTATTGCAATCCCTAGCAGTGGGGCTGTACCTGTGGCCCTTGCCGGAGTGGATGGACGTACCTACCTTCCTAGTGATGCTTTTGGCCGCAGTGGTGACCGTGGTTACCGGCGTTCAGTACCTCATCGACGGCAAGAAGCAGAATAGCTAGGTAGTTCATGAGCTCCATGGCGGCCCGCCTCGTATCTGAACTCACCGAGCGCGGCGAAACTTTGTCCTTTTGTGAGTCACTTACTGCTGGGTTGGCCAGTGCCACGGTGGCTTCTGTCCCTGGAGCTTCGGCTGTGTTGCGCGGAGGGCTTGTAACATATGCCACCGAGGTGAAGTCCCACTTTTTGCACCAGCCGGTAGCCGATATCGAAGCGGTCGGTGTGGTTTCTGGGCAGACCGCCCTTGCAATGGCCCGCGCGGCGGTGGCAGAAACCGGTGCGGACTGGGGGATAGGCCTTACCGGAGTGGCAGGACCAGACCTACAAGAAGGCAAGGCGGCCGGCACGGTCTATATCGGAATTTATTCTCCTAGCGGAGTCATTTTTTCGCAGCAGCTTTCCGGGTTGGGGAAAGAGCGAAACGAAGTCAGAGAGGCCACGGTCGAAGCCGCCTTGCGTCTACTGCGCGCAACTTTGGAAGAAAATCCGGCACTGCGGGAACAATAACGAGACAAGGAGCGTTGACTATAGTGATGAACACTTCTACTGCAGTCCTCGAACACCCGGTAAACGGCGCTGTTGCACCAGCGGCGCCCGCCACTGCTCGTACCCCTGAGCCGCTATTGCGTGAGGCTCTTGGGTTGACGCTGCGCGCCTTCCGCGCGGACAAGGGAGTGACCCTGCGCGAATTGGCCGGGGTGGCCCGCGTGTCGCCGGGTTACCTTTCGGAGCTTGAACGCGGCCGCAAGGAGGTCTCCTCTGAGCTTCTTGCGTCGGTGTGCCACGCGTTGGATTGCTCGGTCTCTGATGTACTGATTGAAGCCGCCGGTTACATGACTCTGCCCTCCATGGATGAGGAGCTTGCTCATACGGCACCTGCCGCATCAGAGCTTTAGCCCACAGCGGTCTATGTCAACAGCCGGCCTACTCTCTTGCGAGGAAGGTCGGCTGTGGTGGTTAAGGGGGACGTCGGCAAGCGCCCGCGACCGCGGGGAGTACAAGCGGCGGAAACAGCGCTTCGCTAGTATAAACAGCAGAACATTACGCACATTTTTTAACCTAGAAAGGTTGAAGCACACCATGGCGAACCCATTTGTTAAGGGCTGGAAGTACCTGATGGCACTCTTCGATAATAAGATCGAGGAAAACGCCGATCCGAAGGTGCAGATCGAGCAGGCTATTGAAGATGCTCAGCGCCAGCACCAGGAGCTGTCTCAGCAGGCGGCCGCCGTGATTGGTAACCAGCGTCAGCTGGAAATGCAGCTTAACCGCCGTTTGGCAGAGGTAGAAAAGCTGCAGGGCAATGCTCGCCAGGCTCTGGAATTGGCTGATCAGGCCCGTGCTAAGGGCGATGAAAATAAGGCCGTGGAGTACGAGAACGCGGCTGAGGCCTTCGCCGCCCAGCTGGTTACGGCTGAGGAGTCCGTGGAGGATACCAAGAAGCTGCACGACCAGGCACTGCAGCAGGCAGAAAAGGCCAAGAATGCGGTTCAGCGTAATAACGCCGCGCTGCGCGAAAAGGTCAATGAGCGCTCCAAGCTGCTTTCCCAGCTGGAGCAGGCAAAGATGCAGGAAAAGGTCTCTGAGTCTTTGAACTCCATGAACGAGCTGACCGCCAATGGCAATACGCCGTCTCTGGATGCTGTGCGCGATAAGATTGAGCGCCGTTACTCCAAGGCACTCGGCCAGGCTGAGCTTGCTGAGAACTCCGTGGAAAACCGCATGGCCGAGGTACAACAAGCTGGTATTCAGATGGCCGGTCATTCCCGCTTGGAGCAGATTCGCAGCGAAATGAACTCTTCTAAGTCCGTGGAAGGCAATAAGGCTCAGGCTATTGAGGGCAATAAAGCGTCTGGCTCTGCTGCCGACAACGCTGCTCAGCCAGGCAGTGCCAATAACGATGCTGTGCAGGCCCGGCTGCGTGAGCTGCGCGGGGAGTAAACCCCGACTGTCTTTTAAATAGCTATCGCCTCCCTCGGCCATCATGTGGTGGTGCAAGGGAGGCGATAACTTTTGCTGCTAGTCGCCGACGCCGCGGGCCTGCAACGCTTCACCCATCGCGCGCGCTCGCCGGATGGAGCGAATAATAACGGGGGTTCCAAATGCGAGCGGGGACATCCCGGCACCGCGCGCTTTGCGGGCATCTAGGACTTCATAGACGGTTTCAAACATCAACGGGATGAGCCGAATAGTCAGTGACATAGCCAAGCTGATGTTTTCTACCGGTATTCCCAGTCGCTTTAGGGGCTGCAGCGATTCTTCCAGCGATTCCATGATTTCATCTACCGTGGAGGTCAGCGTGAGCAAGAAGGCAGCCATCATAGCGGCGAAGACATTGAGGAACATCACCGCCGCATAGTCGAAGTCCTTTGCCCACCATTGAAAGCCTGCCAAGGGGACTAAGAAAAAGAGAGGCGGCCAGATCTGACTCCACGCAATGCGCAGTGGAATCCGGGCGCAAGCATAGAGAAAGACGACAAAAATGACGCCGCCTGCTGCCCACGGAATAGACTTGAAAAAGATGCTGGTGACCAGGATAAAGACTAAGAGGAATGCGATCTTCCAACTAGGCTTGATGCGGTGAACAAAGCTGGTGCCATCAACATAGACGGAAAGTGGGAGATTCGTGCGTCGTTGCATGAGAATTCTCCCTACAGCGGCCGCTGGGCCATGAGGTCTTGGTAAAAATCTATGACCTCCGCAGGCCGGCCATCCGCGGCGATGTGGTGGTCATCGATGCAAATGACCCGATCAAAATCGCTTAGAAAGTCTAGATCGTGCGTCACCACAATTAGTTGCTGTTCCAATCGCGCGAATTCTCTTTTGATTCGATCGCGGTTGCGCAGATCCAGCAGGGTAGTGGGCTCATCAGCGATGATGAGAATCGGGTCGATGACCATGACCGCTGCTAGCGCGAGTAGTTGCTTTTGTCCGCCAGACAGCGTGTGCGGTGAGCGCTCAGCAAATTCGGCGAGTCCGAAGCGCTCGAGGGCAGCATCCACGCGGGCGAGGCGCTCGTGTTTGGGCAGCTTGAAGCGGCGGAGCGAAAAGGCGACGTCATCGCGCACATTGGGCATGACAATCTGGTTTTCGGCATCCGAAAAGACAAACCCCACCTTTTCGCGCACCTTTTTGCCCTGCTTGGCGACGTCCATCTGGTCCACCGTCACCGTACCTTCACTAGGCTCGCCCAACCCATTAATGAGCCGGGTCAAGGTGGATTTCCCGCCACCATTCTGGCCGATGATGCCAATGCGTTGTTCGGTGAGGGTGAGGTTGATGTCCTCGAGCACCACGGTGTCATCAAAGGCCACCGTGACCGAGGAAAAGTCGATCGTGGGCACTAGGCAGCCTTTCGTCCCATCAGATCAGGGAAGGCCGCGTGAACGCCGAGAGCGATGATGACGGCAACTACAAGCTTTCCGGCATCGACAGGGATGAAGGGCAATTGGGCGGCGAAGGCTGGACCAATGTCCAAGCCGGAGCGGATCATGAGACCAAAGGCCCCGCAGATGTATTGGACGGCAAGGCCGACAATTGCGGCAACGGCAAGTACGACGGCCATGCCGCCCTTGTTCTTAGGGGAGCGGTAGGCAATTGCACCTGCCACTGCTGGCGAGAGAACATAGCCGATGATGTAGCCCGCGGTTGGGCCTGCCAGTGCGCGGAGCGTGGTACCGCCACCTGCCAGAACTGGGAGGGCGAGGCCCAGGAACAAGAAGAGAAGTCCCACGTATCCGCCGCGCTTGCTGCCCAAAATTAGGCCGGCGAGGATGAGCGCTGCGTTTTGCAGCACGATGGGCACGCCGGCCGAACCGATGGGGATGGACACGAAGGCAAGGACGATGACGAGAGCGGTAAACACGGCAACATAGGCAATGGTGGTTGCCAGAGAGTTCTTTTTCATGTTCAAGAGGTTAGCACTGCATGAAAACTGCAGACAATTGAGGGTTTTGAACGGTGTTCATCCGCGGCTGATGATAGTGAGGCGGGGCCATTGCGGCGGGCTCCCAATCGACGCTTTCTGGACCGCTGGCGCCCGTGCTTAAGTGCTGAGTAGGATAGCGCGCATGCGATTGACCGAGTATCACCAGCTCATTGTGGACGAATTTGGCGAGTCTAAGGGAAAGTGGATTAGCCACTCCCATGTCTTGCCTGACCTCGGGGCAACGCCCGATGAGCTTATCGAACACGGCGTCGATCCGCGTCGCGTCTGGCTGAGCCTGTGCGATGACTTTGATGTACCGAAGGAGCGCAGGTTGGGAGTCGATTACCCAACTTTATAGCGCGGTCGAATTCGGCGGACTGGCGTGTTCACTTTCAAAATTCGAACAGATGTATGTAAGATGGCGGAAGTGTCGATGCAGTCGTCTACAGTGGGATGGCGTTGACGGAGGGAACCGTTTGAGTTCCACGGCAGTCTAATAATGCGTGAGTACATCGTCGTTAAAGATAAGGATGAAAGTTAATGGCAACCAAAAAGAAGTCTTCTTCTGCCGCCTCTAAGGGAGATGACCGCCAAAAGGCCCTCGATGCCGCAATGGCCATGATTGAGAAGGATTACGGCAAAGGCGCTGTGATGCGCCTGGGCGATGACAACCGCCCACCGATTAAGGCCATTTCTTCCGGTAATACCGCAATCGATGTCGCTCTGGGTATTGGCGGTTTCCCGCGCGGGCGCATCGTAGAGATTTATGGCCCGGAGTCTTCTGGTAAGACCACTGTTGCGCTGCACGCTATTGCATCCGCGCAAAAGGATGGCGGCATTGCCGCGTTTATTGACGCCGAGCACGCGCTCGACCCGCAGTATGCTCGCCTGCTTGGCGTGGATACCGATAACCTCTTGGTTTCCCAGCCAGATACCGGCGAACAGGCCTTGGAGATTGCCGATATGCTGGTACGCTCCGGTGCTATTGACATCATTGTCGTTGACTCCGTGGCTGCTCTTACCCCGAAGGCGGAAATTGAAGGTGAGATGGGCGATAGCCACGTCGGCCTCCAGGCCCGCCTGATGTCCCAGGCGCTGCGCAAGATGACCGGTGCCCTGTACAACTCCGGTACCACCGCTATCTTCATTAACCAGCTGCGCGAAAAGATTGGCGTGATGTTCGGCTCGCCAGAGACCACCACCGGTGGTAAGGCGCTCAAGTTCTACTCTTCCGTGCGCTGCGATATCCGCCGCATTCAGACCTTGAAAGACGGCCAAGATGCCATCGGTAACCGCACCAAGCTCAAGGTAGTAAAGAACAAGGTCTCGCCACCATTTAAGATTGCCGAGTTCGACATCATGTATGGCGAAGGCATCTCTCGCGAGTCCTCCATCATTGACCTTGGCGTCGAAAACGGCTTCATCCGCAAGTCCGGCTCCTGGTTTACCTACGAAGGCGACCAGTTGGGCCAGGGTAAGGAGAAGGCGCGTAATTTCCTGAAGGATAACCCGGATCTGGCCAATGAAATCGAGCAGAAGATTTTCCAGAAGCTCGGTATCGGCGAGGCCGCGGCCGAAGGCGAGGAGGGTGCCGCGATGGACGTTCCTGGTGCCGATGACCCATTGACCGATGAGTCCGTTGATCTCGTTCCAAACGTCGATTTTGATGACGACTAAAATCGTCTAGCCCGTCCCCACACAATCCGCGTACCATTTGAATCTGCATCATGAATCAGCCCGCCCCCGAAAAACTCGCCCAACTTCGTCAGGCCCTTGAGGCCTATGAGAATGGAGCAGCTGGGGGCGGGCTTTTTGATCGAGAGGCAGAAGAAGCCAAGGCCAAGGTTCGCTCTCGGGCGCTGGGTCTTTTGGATCAGCGTTCTAGGTCCCGGAAAGAGCTCTATGATCGTCTAGTCAAAGCCGAGTTTGAGCCAGATGTCGTGGAGGACGTGCTAGATGATTTAGCCCACGCGGGGCTGGTGAATGACGCCGCTTTTGCACACGAGTGGGTGCGCCAACGACATAAGCGGCGCGGCAAGTCCAGCTCGGTTCTCAACAGGGAATTGCGGGAAAAGGGCGTGAGCGAGGCCGATCGTGCTGAGGCCCTCGAGCAAATTGACCCTGCCGATGAACAAGCCATGGCACAGGCCCTTGCGGAAAAGAAGGCTCGCTCCATTAAATCCGTACCGGAGGATCGCAAGGAGCGCGACAAGGCCCTACGCCGCATCGTGGGGGTGCTGGCACGCCGCGGCTTCAATGAAGGAATGTCGCTACAGATCGCAATCGCAGCGCTTGACGCGCGGTGCGCGGAACTGCGCGCAGACGACTGATTCGGCGGGCCACGGGTGCGCCGAAATGACAAAGACGCGGCAGTTATGAGATGCCTAGCTTCATGGCTAAACTATGCCGACGTGGAGCAGACAATCGCAGATAACCGTACCTATGAAGTCCGAACTTTCGGCTGCCAGATGAATGTGCACGATTCCGAGCGCATCTCTGGCCTTTTGGAGGAGGCCGGCTACGCGGCCGCCGGCGAAGGCGTGGAGCCAGATCTCATCGTCTTCAATACCTGCGCCGTGCGCGAAAATGCCGATAAGCGGCTCTACGGCACCTTGGGTGCCTTGAAGAAGACAAAGGAAAACCACCCCGGCATGCAAATTGCCGTGGGCGGTTGCCTGGCGCAGAAAGACAAGGACACCGTCCTCGATAATGCCCCGTGGGTTGATGCTGTCTTTGGCACTCACAATATGGCGGCCCTGCCGACGCTGCTGGAGCGCGCCCGACACAATGATGAAGCCCAGGTGGAAATCGTTGATTCCCTCGAGGCTTTTCCGTCGGTCTTGCCAGCCAAGCGTGAGTCTGCCTATGCCGGCTGGGTTTCTGTTTCCGTAGGCTGCAATAACACCTGTACCTTCTGCATTGTTCCTTCCTTGCGCGGCAAGG
Source organism: Corynebacterium sp. ACRPJ (assembly GCF_022347345.1). NCBI lineage: Bacteria > Bacillati > Actinomycetota > Actinomycetes > Mycobacteriales > Corynebacteriaceae > Corynebacterium > Corynebacterium sp. ACRPJ. Next base: position 19,410 of record NZ_JAKRNC010000001.1, on the reverse strand, counting down.
AAGAGGATCGCCGGCCCGGCGATATCCTGGCCGAGGTTAAAGCCTTGGTGGACCAGGGCGTATCCGAGGTCACTCTGCTGGGGCAAAACGTCAATGCTTATGGCGTCAATTTCGCCGATCCCGATATGCCTCGCGACCGTTTCGCCTTTTCTAAGCTGCTGCGCGAGGTGGGAAAGATCGAAGGCCTTGAGCGCCTGCGCTTTACCTCCCCGCACCCGGCGGAGTTTACTTCCGACGTCATCGACGCCATGGCCGAAACCCCGGCCGTGTGCCCGCAGTTGCATATGCCGCTGCAGTCTGGCTCCGACAAGGTCCTTAAGGACATGCGCCGTTCCTACCGCACTAAGAAGTTCCTGCGGATTTTGGACGAGGTACGGGACAAGATTCCGCACGCCGCAATCACGACCGATATCATCGTGGGCTTCCCAGGCGAGACCGAGGAAGACTTCCAAGACACCATGGAGCTTGTGCGCCGCGCTCGCTTTGCCTCGGCCTTTACCTTCCAGTACTCGCCGCGTCCGGGAACCCCGGCTGCGGAAATGGAGGACCAGATTCCCAAGGAAGTCGTTCAGGATCGTTTCGAGCGTCTCGTTGCCCTGCAAGATAGCATTCAGGCAGAGGAAAACAAGAAGCTCATCGGCACGGATGTGGAGCTTTTGGTGCAGGCCGAAGGTGGCCGAAAAAACGATGAAACCCACCGCATGACAGGCCGTGCGCGCGATGGCCGTCTGGTGCATTTCGCCCCGGTTGATTCGGATGGCACGGATATTTCGGCGGAGATTCGCCCTGGCGATGTGGTGCATACCCAGGTCACCGGTGCGGGCTCCTTCTTCTTGCTCGCCGACGCCGCCGTTACCTCCCACACCCGTACCAAGGCCGGGGACATGTCTGCTGCCGGCGAAACGCCTACCACCGCACCCATCGGCGTCGGTCTGGGATTGCCGTCGATTGGCAAGCCCGCGGCGGCCGAATCCGGCGATTCCTGCGGTTGCTAGCAGGGGAGTAGGCTAGGGAGCCATGACTGAGGAACATTCGACCACCGCAGCCCGCAATGCAGCTAACGCTGAGCGTAGAGCAGCACAAACAATGGACCTCGGTGGCCACAAGGTGACGCTGTGTATTGCAGTGGTGGCCTATATCCTCTACCTGATTTTGCCCTACGCCGGTCCAGCCCACGGTTGGGAGGCATTGACGTTCGGCACCACATCTAGTGGCGTCAGGATTTCCATCATGGAAACCGTCTCTGCGTGGCTCGCGCTCATTGGGCTGGGCATTCTTACTCCGGTGACGCTGTTTACCCGACGCGCCACGCCTGGGCTGGTTGCATGGATGCTGGTGACGGTGTCCTTCTTTGCCAACCTATGGGGTTTCTGGTTCCGTGGCTCTACCGCCGACGGGGCGTCGCTGGGAATGTGGGTAGGAATGCTGGCTACCTTCCTAGCATTTCTGGCCTATAGCATGGTGGCGCTGCGCCGCAGCCCAGAGCAGAAGGCCGCCGAAGCCCGCGTGCGCGCCACCGCCGGACAGCTTGATGAGGTGGGCGAATTCCAATCCAGGATTGACGCGGCACCGCAGCAGGAGCCACTGGAGGACAATCGCCGCAAGCAAGCCGCCGAACGCCACCGTGCCCAGCGCGGAGAGCAGTAGGCCTACCGCCACTAGTCCCGCAGCCGCAATTCCCACGCAGAAGAGCGGGAAAGTTCCCGGGCGCCCAGGCTGCGGTAAATGGCATTCATGGCCGCGTCCTTGGCGGCAACGGAACAATAGCAGCGCCGTACCCGCGGCCAATATCCTGCCACTTCATGCAGCGCTGTGAGCTTGGCTAGCTGCGCAAGTCCGCGGTGGCGGTGCGGGCGATCGGTCACTGTCAGAGTCCACTCGCATACTTCAGGATTCGCGTCCTCGTGCCGAGCCATTTCTGTCAGTGCGAGTATGCTTCCGTCCTCGGCGGTGAGTGCGATAAGAAGCGTGTGCCCGCGGCGAGAGCGCAGGCGGCTGTGCGCTTCGCGCAATCGAGCACGCGTCCACACGATGGGCTCCACCGTCAGATCACCGGTTTCCGCGTCTGTGGACGCTAGGCTAAGCAGCCGCATGACCTCGTCGAGGTAGTCCTCAGGGATGTCGTAATCCGGCCAGATTCGGGCGGTTATCCCCGCCGGGAGCAGTGCTGCGACAGGGCTTTCGGGGATGTCCATCACCAGCTGGTGTTCCGCATGCCGTTGCGTAAAACCAAGCTCGCGGTAGATGCTGCCCATAGCGTCGTAGTCTGGGTCCGCGCCCGGCGGGTGCAATAGCCCCACGTGCGCTACGGTGCGGCCGAGTTTACGGGCCAGCTCCAGCGCCTTCGCACCCATCCACTCGGCTACTTGGCGCCCCTCCTCATCGAGCTGTTCGCCAGGGAGGGGCAAATCGCACAGCACGCACTCAATTTCTGCTGCCTCGCGCTCTTCTAAAAGCGGCAGGCTAATGTGGATGAACCCGAGGTAATCCAGCTCCGGGCTGGGTTCTATTGCAGGAATCTGCGGCAGTCCCAGCTCGGAAACCTCACCAAGGGTAGAGTCGCCGTCCACTACGGCAAAGAGATGGGTCTGCGATTCGCTAGAACCCTGCAGACGCTGGACCACGCGGCCCGGCGACGTCGATGCCGCGGCATCGCCGCTTGCTTCTTGGGCCGCCAAGTTGGCCCAAAAGACGAAGCTGCGAATGCAATCCGCAGGTTCGCTGGGCCGGGCGTCAGTGCTAGGCGAGTGCGGCGGCCGCGCTGGCCGCGCAATCTGGACGAGGTGCACTACTTATCGTTGACGGCGTTAGCGGCGGCGTCGGCAAAAGCCTGCCACTGCTCAGCCTGCGCGCGCAGATCAGCGGCCTTCTTCGCATTGCCCTTGGCCTCAGCTGCCTCGGCCTGGGAGTTAAACACATCGACCTTAGCCTGGAACTGCGCCACGCGTGCTTGCGCCTCTGGGTCGGTGCGGCGCCACTCGGACTTTTCTGCGTCAGCGACGCGCTGCTCCAGTGCCTCAATCTTGGACTCGTACTCGCGCACCTGCTTGCGGGGAACGAAGCCAATCTCTTCCCACTTTTCCTGCAGCTCGCGCAGCTTAGCCTTCGCACCCTCGATTCCCTTGGACGGGTCGATCTGGCCGTCGTATTCCGCAATCAAGGCGTCCTTGGCCTTGGCATTTTCCGCAAACTCACGGTCGCGCTCGTCATTGACGGCATTGCGGGCATTAAAGAACTTGTCTTGGGCGGCGCGAAAGCGGGCCCAGAGCTTATCGTCTACGTCGCGCGGGGCGCGGCCGGCGGCCTTCCACTCGGTCATCAAATCGCGGTAGGCGCGGGCGGTGGGTCCCCACTCGGTGGAATCCTGGATGGCCTCGGCACGCTCGACGAGTTCTTCCTTCTTCTTGCGGGCAACCGCACGGGCGCGGTCCAGCTCGGCAAAATGGGAGCCGCGACGGCGGTTGAAGGAATCGCGGGCGCGGGAGTAGCGCTTCCATAGGGCATCGTCGGTCTTGCGATCAATGCCCTTAATTTGCTTCCACTCTTCTAGGATGGCGCGGATGCGGTCGCCGGCGGCCTTCCATTCGGTGGAGTTTTCGGCAATTTCTTCTGCCTCAGCTGCCAGCTTTTCCTTGGCAGCAATAGCTTCCTCGCGGCGGCGCTCCTTATCAGCCTGCGCCTGCTCGCCGGCTTCTACCGAGTGCTCAATGACGGCAACAAGGCGGCGGTCAAGGGCCGCGATATCACCGATCACCGCAGCGGTAGGCAGGGTGTCGCGCAGTTGCGCTGCGGTCTTCTTGATGCCAGCGGCCTCGCTGGGGTTGGCGCGCAGGCGCGCCTCGAGCAGTTCAATTTCGGTGGAGAGATCGTCGTAGCGCGCGCCGTAGTGCTGTAGGCCCTCCTCGGGGGTGCCGGCCTGCCATTCGCCAATCTTGCGTTCGCCCTCCGGAGCGGAAACGAAGACGGAACCATCCGCGTCGACCCGGCCCCACTTGGCCGGGTCATTCTTGCTGGGTGCCTGGACGGGAACAGGCTTTGCGGTGGGACGAGGGCCCTTCTTGGGCATGGAACCTGGGGTAGGGATGGGAGACATGACAAGCCCTCCTATGCATAGATCGCCGCGCGTCACGGCTGCCGAATAAAATCACTGGATACATTACCGCGAATATTCCGCGCGTGCCCAGATTCTATTTAATTACCTCCACTTGGGTAGATAGTATGGAGGAATAATGTTCAATCTCATGGTAATGCCAGCCTCACCCGCGCTGGCCGTGGAGCTTTCCTCCAATGACGCCGCCTCCCGCGCACTGCTTGCCGCTGCCCGCACCCTTGCGGTGGAAGCTGCGGCCGCCGGCATAACGCAGGTAGATATCGTCGGCAGCCAGGACAAGCGCTGGTACACCGCCCACACCGGCAGCTTAAAGGCGTGGGGTGCAGCCACGAACCTAGGCGGCGGCAATTATCTACCCGAGATTATGGCCCGGTACGTGCTGCACAGTGTGCCGCAGCTTAACGCCCGCGCTAGCCGGGAGCACATCGGCCAGCCGGATCCGGCGGCGCTGACCATCGTCGTGGCAGATGGCAGCGCGGGCTTGACCGAGCGCGCCCCCTTGGCGCTCGTTCCCGGTGCCCAGGAAGCGCACGAGTGGTGCGAGGAGGTGCTCATGGGGGCGTCGGCAAGCAAGGCAGGCGAGTGGCTTTCCCAGCGCGGTGTGGTTGAGCCCGCACTGTGGGAGGAGTTAGCAGGACTACAGCCAAAGAAGGCGCAATTGCTGGCCACCGACGCCACCTTGGGCGTCGGCCGCTACGTTGCAGGATGGGAGGTCTAATGCGCCCCATTGCAGTGTTTGGACCCACCGCCTCCGGCAAATCTGCGCTGGGGTTGGCGCTGGCGCAGGAGCTAGACGGCGAGGTGGTCAACGTCGATTCCATGCAGCTCTACCGCGGCATGGACATTGGCACCGCCAAGCTCACCCCTGCCGAGCGCGAAGGAATCCCGCACCACCAGCTCGATGTGTGGGACGTGGCCGAAACCGCCTCTGTGGCGCGCTACCAGCGCGATGCCATCGCGGACGTGGAAGGCATCATGGCCCGCGGCAAGACGCCAATCTTGGTCGGCGGCTCCATGCTTTATGCCCAAGCGCTTGTCGACGACTGGCAGTTCCCACCCACCGACCCCGCCGTCCGCGCCAAGTATGAGGCCCGGCGCGTAGAAATCGGTACCGATGCCCTGCACGAGGAGCTGGCGCAGGTGGATCCGGCCGCGGCCGCCATCATTGAAGATAAGGACCCACGGCGCACCGTGCGCGCCTTGGAAGTCATCGAATTGACCGGCAAACCCTATAAGGCTAGTCAACCACCGAAGGACGCACCGCCGCGGTGGGGCACCCGTTTGCTCGGCCTGCGCACCACCGCAGACTGGCTTAATCCGCGCATCGAGCTGCGCACCCGCCAGATGTTTGAGCGCGGGCTCATCGAGGAAGTCGAGCGCCTCCAAGCCAAGGGCTTGGTGGCCGATTCCACTGCCGGGCGCGCCATTGGCTATGCGCAGGTATTCCAAGCCCAGCGCGGCGAACTTACGTGGGATGAGGCCGTTGAGCGCACGATTACCGGGACACGGCGCTACGTGCGCCGCCAACGCTCGTGGTTCAATCGCGACAAGCGCATCACGTGGTTGGATGCCGCGGGCGATACGACCGCCCAGGCGCTGCGCGCGCTAGGGTAGGGAGCATGAAATTTGCCAAGGGTCATGGAACTGAGAACGACTTTGTCATCGTCGAAGACCACGCGGCCGCCACGCCGCTTGCCCCCGAGCGCGTAGCGGCGCTGTGCGATCGCCGCGCCGGTATCGGCGGCGACGGATTGCTGCGTGTCGTGCGCGCCGAGGCCTTGCTCGCGGCCGGGGAAATCGAGTCGCTGCCCGAGGGCATCGCGCCCCATGACTGGTTCATGGATTATCGCAACGCCGACGGTTCCGTGGCCGAAATGTGCGGCAACGGCACCCGCGTTTTCGCCCACTGGCTGCGCTCGCGCGGCCTCGTGGAAGAAGACGAGTTCACCATCGGCACCCGCGCCGGAGCCAAGCGCGTGACGGTGCACTCGTGTGATGAGCACGCGGCCGAGGTCACCGTGGAGATGGGACCGGCCGAAGTAACGGGTGTATCCACCGCGTCTATGGCTGGGGAGAGCTACGCCGGTTTGGGCGTTGACATGGGCAACCCCCACCTCGCGGCCGTGGTGCCGGGGCTGGACGCCGAGGGACTTGCGGCCAAGACTTTCAAGCAGCCCGTCGTTGATGAGTCCTTCTTCCCGGCCGGCGTGAATGTTGAGCTGGTAACCCCGCTGCGCGATGGCCACGTGCACATGCGCGTCTTTGAGCGCGGGGTAGGAGAGACCCGCTCCTGCGGCACCGGCACCGTGGCGGCCGCGACCGCCGCGCTTGCCGACGCCGCCGTTGACCACACCACCACCCCTCACGGCACCGTGCACGTACACGTCCCCGGCGGGGAGGTGACGGTGGACATCTACGAGGGTGGCTCGCGCCTGACCGGCCCGTCCGCGATCGTCGCCACCGGCGAGACCTCGCTTTAGGCCGCGCAGCGCGCGGCGCACGCAGTGAGCGGTGAGTGCTTAGGCGCTGCGCCCTTCGCCTTCCTCTTCCTCGAACGCTTGCTCTTCGAGGGCTTGGCGGCGCAGGGCGCGATTTTTTACTTCGTTCTTTTCATACTTCGGCCCGAGCGCAAAAGCGGCGCGGCGGGCCGATAGCCAGGTTTCCTTGAGCTCGCGGGCTCGTTCATCGGTCACCTTGAGCAAGGATTCCAGCTCGTTGGTGCTGACCTCTTCCGCATTCACGCGCAGGTTCAACCGGCGCAGGAACCGTCGCGCGCCCGAAATCTCATAGTGGAAGGCCTCGATGGTGGGGTCGGAGCAATCCAGATCTAAAAGCGCCGGCCGGTAGAGCGTGCGGTCCGCGATCTTCTCGGCCGTCTCGGAGGACTGGAAGTCTTCGTATTCCGCCAAGACGTCCTCGATATCTTCGGCCGAGAGCCGAATGGAGCTGCGCAGCGCCGCCTGCTCCGAGGCATCCGGCCGAGTGTGGAGCATGAGTAAAGCTGCCGCGATAAGTAGTGCCGCGATGAAAACCCCGGGAAGTTTTAGGGTTGCCACAACCGCCACTGATCCCACCAGGATCAGCGCGAGAACCAGCACCCGCCGGTTCCTCGCATTTTCAGGGAAGGGCATCCACACAGCTATTCCACCAGACCTTTGCGTCAGTTCTTAGTGGCCGCCGCAGCCGCAGCCACCAGAGCCGCAACCGCAGCCAGCGCCGTCGCCGCAGCCACCGCTGGGCATTTCAATAGAAGCCGTCAGCAGGGCGGTGCCGGCCACGATAGAGTCCTTAGCAGGCAGCTCGTCGCTACCCGCAGGCAGGCAGAGATCGAAGGGGAAGAGGCCATCCATGACGAGGTGGGCGAATTTCTCGCCGGTTAGCTCATTGGTACGCCACTCGGATTCCATGACGCGGGCCGCAAAAGTCGCGGCCGGGGTAGGAACCTCCGCGCCAGAGCCGGAGGAGATAACCTTCGCCCCCGCGGACTCAAAGAGCGCCGGGAACTCGCCCTCGGCCGCCTCATAGGCATCGGCAGACTCGTAGGTGCGGACATCGAGGCCCATGGCGGTGAGGGAGATTTGCTGCCATTGCTGCAAGGGTTCGTCGGCAAGCAAAGGCCCCTGCGCCAGGTTCGCGGTGGCCTGGGCGATGGTGGTGCCGAAAGGATCGATAATTTCCAGCAGGGCAAGAACATCGTTGACCATCTCTACGTGGGCGAACCCCTGTGTCACGGCATCGAAGCCAATGTAGGTAGCAAAAGGCTCCACCGCGAGAATATTGAGTTGCGCGCCCGATGGATCGGTGAACTGGATCAGCTGGCCACCGCGTACCTCACCGGTAACGGCCAAGCGATCGCTAGCGATGGCGGCCTCGACGGCATCCTGCCAGCGCTCGAAATTGAGGCCGATGGCCTGCATCTCGGTATTCTGCTTCACCCCAGTGTCCTTATCGTTCATGCCCGCCATTGTATCGCCTTGTGCAGCCAGCTAAGAATCCGCAATTCCCGCTTTCGGCCGCAACATGCCAAAATGAAAGGTAGTATGACCGAATTTTCCCAGCACAATAACGACGATCTCCTCGCCCGCGCGTTCCGCGATAACGACGCCCCGGCCGTGCCAGACGCAACACCCACCACAGGTGACCTTGACCTGGCAGAGCGTAACGCCTTCCGTCGCGTTACCCGTGAGACCACCATCCGCGCCGAAGACACCACCGATGGCTACGAGGTGGAGTACCGTAAGCTGCGCCTCGAGCGCGTCATTCTGGTTGGCGTGTGGACCGAAGGCACCGTGGCCGAAGTCGAAGCCACCATGGATGAGCTCGCGGCGCTGACCGAGACCGCCGGCGCCGAAGTCGTGGAGATGATCTATCAAAAGCGCGATAAGCCAGACTCCGGCACCTTCATCGGCTCCGGCAAGGTCAAGGAATTGCGCGACATCGTCGAGGCCACCGGTGCGGATACCGTGGTGTGCGATGGCGAGCTCAACCCCGGCCAGCTCACCGCTCTCGAGCGCGCGCTTAACACCAAGGTCATTGACCGCACGATGCTCATCCTTGACATCTTTGCCCAGCACGCCAAGTCCAAAGAGGGCAAGGCGCAGGTCTCCTTGGCGCAGCTGGAATACCTCTACACCCATACCCGTGGTTGGGGCGGCAACCTTTCGCGACAGGCGGGCGGCCGCGCCGGCTCCAACGGCGGCGTCGGCCTGCGTGGTCCCGGTGAGACCAAGATTGAGACGGACCGCCGCCGCATCCGCACGGAGATGGCCCGCCTGCGCAGGGAGCTGCGCGCTATGAAGACCGCCCGTGAGGTCAAGCGTTCCAAGCGCCAGCGCTCAACCATCGCGCAGATAGCCATTGCCGGCTACACCAATGCCGGAAAGTCCTCGCTCATTAACGCCATGACCGGCGCCGGCGTGCTGGTGGAGGACGCACTCTTTGCCACGTTGGACCCCACGACTCGCCGTGCCACGCTTGCCGACGGCCGCCAGGTCGTCTTCACCGATACCGTCGGCTTTGTCCGCCACTTGCCCACGCAGCTAGTCGAGGCCTTCAAATCCACCCTGGAAGAGGTGCTGGCCGCCGATATTATGTTGCACGTGGTCGATGGTTCTGACCCCTTCCCGCTCAAGCAGATTGAGGCCGTCAACCAGGTCATCTATGACATTGTCGCGGAAACCGGGGAACAGGCACCGCCCGAGATTATTGTGATTAATAAGATCGACCAGGCCGACCCGCTAGTGCTCGCCGAGCTGCGCCACGTACTCGACCATGAGGATGTTGTCTACGTATCCGCGCGCACGGGCGAGGGAATCGACGAGCTGACCGCGCGCGTGGAGCTTTTCCTCAACTCCCGCGATAGCCACGTCAAGCTGCAGGTTCCCTTCACCCGCGGCGATGTGGTCGCCCGCGTTCACGCCGAGGGCACGGTGCGCCACGAGGAGTACACGGCCGAAGGCACGCTTGTCGACGTCCGCCTTCCCGCACCCACCGCCCGCGAACTCGCCGAATTCATCGTGGAGGAAGTTTCCTAAAACCACCCCGGGTGATCCATAATTAAGGCTCGTGAGCTTAAAAGGTTGGACCGTCCACGGAGACGGTAAAAGGATTGCACCGGGCGCGGTCGTGGCGCCGGAAGAACGACTCAGCTGGGGCCGAACCATCGGCATCGGAATGCAGCACGTGGTGGCCATGTTCGGCGCCACGCTTTTGGTTCCCACCCTGACCGGATTCCCCGTCAATACGACGCTGCTCTTTTCCGGTCTCGGAACCATTTTGTTCCTGCTTATCACGCGCAACCGGCTGCCGTCTTACCTCGGTTCCTCGTTCGCGTTCATTGCGCCACTTTCGGCGTCGCAGCAGTACGGCATCGCCGCGCAGGCCGGCTCCATTTTGGTCACCGGCCTCGTCTTGGCCGCGGTGGGTGTGGCAGTCAAGATCGCCGGCCGCCGCGTCCTAGACGCCGTCATGCCGCCGGCCGTCACCGGTGCCATCGTGGCACTTATCGGCCTGAACCTAGCACCCAATGCGGCCGAGAACTTCGCCTCCCAGCCGCTCGTGGCCGCCGTGACACTGCTCGTTATCTTGCTGGCCACCGTCGCCGGCCGCGGTATGGTCTCGCGTCTGTCCATCCTGCTCGGCGTGGTCGTCGGCTGGGTTTTCGCTGCGCTGACCGGCAACCTTGGCGATGACGCCGTCGCGGCCATCGATGCCGCCCCGTGGGTGGGCCTGCCGGAATTCCACGCGCCTTCTTTCAACGTCTCCGCCATTGCCGTGGCGCTTCCCGTACTGGTAGTTCTCATCGCGGAAAACGTCGGCCACGTCAAGGCCGTCTCCGAGATGACAAAGCGCGATCTCGATGACCTAGCCGGTGACGCCCTCATTGCCGATGGCCTCGCGTCCACCCTTGCCGGCGGCTTCGGTGGCTCCGGTACCACGACCTACGCCGAAAATATCGGCGTGATGGCCGCAACCCGTGTATATTCCACCGCCGCCTATTGGGTAGCAGCCTTTACCGCGATCCTTTTGGCCTTCGTGCCGAAGTTTGGTGCGCTGATTTTCACCATCCCGACCGGCGTTCTGGGCGGCGCCTGCATCGTACTGTATGGACTCATCGGCATGCTAGGTGTGCGCATCTGGATGGATAATAAGGTTAATTTCAATAACCCGGTCAACCTGACCGCGGCCGCGGTGGCGCTTATCGCAGGCATCGGCAACCTGACCCTCACCGTGGGTGGGGTCTCCCTCGAGGGCATCGCGTGGGGCTCGGTAGGCATCATTGTGGCCTATCCGATAATGAAGAAGCTCTACGATTCCGTCGGCGAGGGGCACGGCGCCAAGTATTAATTTTCCACCTGTGGATAACTGCCCGTCGCGCGACCGCGGCGGGCAGTGTTGTTGACGGGCCAACGCGGGTTATCCACAGCGAGCCGATATGCGGCTCGCGAAGGCGTGCGGGGGCTATTTTACTTAGCGGCATGACCGCATTGGACGCATACTTAAACGCAGTGAACGCCGGCATGGACATTGTCGCCGCCGTTCAAGGGCTTAGCGATCGCGAGCTCATCGCGCGGGGCGCCTCCGACATCGCCGCGCGCGACCTGTTGCGTCTATGCGATACCTATTTCGGCCGGTGCGGCTTTGCTGCCAAACAGCGAGCGGCGCGGCAGACTAGGCATTCCCTCGACGTGCTACTGCTGATTGAAAAATACGCCTTGCGCTTGTCGACGCAGCGCGATGCCTGGACCCTACGCACCGAACTGTGTGCCTTTCGCGGCAGCGCCACCGCCTTGGAAAAGCGTGCCCGCGCTTTGGTACGCGAGCTGCGACCGCGCCGCGCGCCCGAAAAGGGAGTGCGCATCACCCGCCGCTCCGGCGGCCCATGGTCACTGACCATTACCGGGGATTCGGCCGATGTGGCGGATATGCACGCTGCATTGGATGCCAATAAGCCCCTGGAATCTGCCAAAGACCTCTTCTTTGGCAAGGCGGATGCGACGCGGGCGACGGTGACGACGAAGGTGGTTCTCACACTCGACGAGCTCGACCGCGTAGTAGACGGAGACGGCGAGGAAATCACCCTCCAACTCACCAATGGCGCTCGAATCACCGGAGCGGAGCTTGTCGCGCGGACACTGAGCGACCACGGCTATGTTACGCTCGTCCATCCCCACGAGGGGCCGGTCAACCTCTACCGCACCTCGCGCGTAGCCAACGACAAGCAGCGGCTCATGGCGGCTGCGGTCAACCCGGTATGCCCGTGGGAGAGCTGTAACTACCCCGCCGACAAGTGCCAGATTCACCACCTCAAAGCGTGGAAGCATGGCGGCGAGACCAACGCTGCGAACCTTGCGACCTGCTGTTCCTATCACAATGGCGTCAATGACGATGACCCCAACGCCCCGCCGCGCCGTGGCCGGCTAGCCCGCGTGCGCGGGCAGGTGACGTGGGTGCCACCGTGGGGATAGGTGGCGTCGGCAAGCGAAAAGCTCCCCACCGCAAGGGCGGGGAGCCTAAAGTGGAACCGTTTTAGGACTTAGGAAGCGTCCAGGTCCTTCTCGATGAGAGCAGCAATCTTTTCCACTGCTTCTTCGTTTTCGGAGGTGACGGTAACCTCATCGCCCTGTTCTGCGCCAAGAGCCATGATCATCAGGGAAGAGGCCGCATCGGTCTCATCCTCATCATCATCGCCGACCAGGTTGAGGAAGATATCCTCATCGAACTCGCCGGCAGCGTCCGCGATAATAGATGCAGGACGTGCGTGCAGGCCTACAGAGGAGCCAACCTTTACAGTCTTGGAAGCCATCGAAAATATCCTTTCTTACGGGGATTTTTAGAATCCAGTGTACGAGTGTTTGGTTTATGCTGCCACGTTCTGGGTGGCTTCTTCGGCGGCCCTGTTAGGCCAGAACTGCTTCATCGCCAGCACCGCCGCAGTGGAGACAACCACGCCGGCCGCGATGGCCACGAGGTAGCCCCAGAACGGGTCGATGGCGAAGAAGACGAAGACGCCGCCGTGCGGGGCACGGGAACCGACCGACAAGGCCATCGAAATCGCGCCCGTCACCGCGCCGCCGGCCATCATCGAAGGGATGACGCGGAACGGGTCGGCCGCCGCAAACGGGATGGCGCCCTCCGAGACGAAGGACAGACCCAGCAGCCAGGCAGACTTGCCGTTCTCCTGCTCGGCCGGGGTAAACAGCGACTTGCGGATAAACGTAGCCAGCGACAGCGCAATTGGTGCGACCATGCCGGACGCCATGACGGCGGCCATGATCTGCATGGAGGATTCGTCACCGGTAGACAGCCCGGCCGTCGCGAAGAGGTAGGCCGCCTTATTGACTGGGCCGCCCAAGTCGAAGCACATCATCAGGCCGAGAATGATACCCAGCAATACAGCCGAAGAGCCGGACATGGACGATAGCCAATTTTGCAGGCCCTCCATGATGGCTGCCAACGGTGCACCCAGCAGCAGGTACATTGCGAGGCCGACGATTAGAGAGGTCAGCAGCGGGATAATAACAACCGGCATGAGGGAGCCTAGCCAGCGCGGTACCTTCCAGTTGCCAATCCACATCGCGATGAAGCCTGCCAGCAGACCGGTAACCAGACCACCGATGAAGCCAGCGCCCAAGGTGACCGCGATCGCGCCGCCCGCGAAGCCTGGGGCGATGCCCGGACGGCCGGCGAGCGCGTAGGCGATGTAGCCCGACAGCGCGGCGACGATAAAGCCCATTGCTGCTTGGCCTATAGCGAAGAGAACTGCGCCAAGGTAGAGCAGCAGGCCGGAGCGCTCGAAGTGCATGAGTTCGCCGTCAATGGTCACGTCGTGGCCGGGGAGGTTGCCGAGCGAAAAGTCCGTCGATAGTGCCTGCCAGCCGTTGGCCATATCGGCACCGCCGAAAAGGAAGCCGAGGGCAAGCAGCAGGCCGCCGGCCGCGACGAACGGGACCATATAGGACACGCCGGTCATAATTGCCTGTTGGATGCGCTTGCCCCAACCGAGCGACTGACCTTCTTCTTCCGCATCGGCGCGGGTAGCAGTGCCAGAGACCTTGTGGGCGTGCGGGTTGTGAGCGGCAGCGACGGCCTTGTCGAGCATGGTGCCGGGCTCATTGATGGCGCGTTTGACGCCGGATTCGATTACCGGCTTGCCGGCGAAGCGTTCGCGGTCGCGCACGCCGACGTCCGTGGCGAAGATGACCGCATCGGCCGCGTCGATCGTGGATTGGGAGACAGACTCATTATTAGACGAGCCCTGCGTCTCAACGGTCAGAGATACGTCATCGCGCTCGGCCGCGGTTTGGGTGAGGGCGTCGGCCGCCATGTAGGTGTGGGCGATGCCGGTGGGGCAGGCGGTGATGGCCACGATGCGGGTGACATCGGCCGAAGGTTCTGCGTTGGTAGGGGTTGCGGCCGAGGACGCGGTGGCGGAGGAGCCGGCGGTGCCGGCGGCAGCGGCACCGGTTGCGGCAGTGCTGGCAGCAGCGCCCTGGGCGGCCGATTCCTCGGCTGGCTTCTTCTTCGGCTTTTCGGCGTTGACTACGTCCAGCACAAGCCGGACGATTTCTTCCTTGGTGGGGGCGTTGCGCAGGGACTCGAGGAAGTCCTTGCGTACTAGAGCGCGGGCCAACTTGGACAAAATCTTCAAGTGGGCTTTGCCACCGCCGGCCGGAGCAGCGATGAGGAAGACTAGCTGGGCGTCGCCGTCGGGGCCGGAGAAATCCACGCCGCGGCTCAGGCGGGCGAATGCGAGGGTGGGTTCGGTCACTGCCTCGGAGCGGCAGTGCGGGATGGCGACTCCGCCAGGGACGCCGGTACCGGCCTTGGCCTCGCGGTCGATGGCGGGCTGTGCCAAGCCGGCGATGTCGGTGGCTCGGCCGGTGTCATGGACCAGCGTGGCCAGGTTGGTAATTACGGAGTCAACGCTGTCGCCGAAGTCGGCGTCGAGCGCGACTAGGTCGGTAGTGATGAGGTCGGAAGCCATGATTAGGCACTCCTTAGGCTAGCGAGTTTAGGGTGGTATGGGCGATATCGAGTTCTTCTGGGCGAGGGAATTGGGTGCCTTGTTTGGATGCAGCCGCAGTTCCGTAGGCCACCGACTGCGCCAGGCTATCGGCCGGCGACTTACCGGCGGTACGGCCGAGGAGATATCCAGCGAGCGCGGCGTCACCGGCGCCTACAGTGGATTTCACCGTTGCTGGCGGGGGAGTTGCAGCCCAAGCGCCGTCCGCGGTAACCAGCACCGCGCCGGCACCGCCAAGGGTGACGAGTACTTCTGCGATGCCCTGCTTGACGACGTCCCGGGCCGCCCGCACAACCCCCGCGTACTCGCCGCGTGCGGCCTGGTCTTCCAATTCACGGCCGTCGGTTCCGGTGAGCTGGCCGAGCTCTAGTCCGTTCGGCTTAATGAGATCCGGCGCAGCAGAATTGAGGTTTTCGCCAATGGCCTGCATTGGGGCATCGGACGTATCGACGGCAATGCGAGCCTGTGGTGCGGCCGCGCGGACTGCGGAGATGAGGTCGCAATACCAATCGGTGTTGACGCCACGCGGCAGGGAGCCGGCTAGAACCACCCAGTCGGAGGCAAGGGCGCGGGCGGTGAGTTCGGAGGTAATGGCGCGGGAGTCGGCGTCGGAAAGCGCAGGGCCTGGACCGTTGACCTTGGTGGTGGTGCCATCAGGCTCTGTGATGGTGGCATTGACGCGAACTGCGCCGTCCATGGGGATTGCAGAGGAAGGCAGCCCGGCCGAGTGGATGAGATTTAGGAAAGAATCGGAGTCGTGGGCCGGGAAAAGAGCCAAGGAGTGCTCGCCAGCCAAGTGCACGGCATGGGTGACGTTTACACCCTTGCCGCCAGCAACCTGTGTGACCTCGCTGGCACGGTGGACATCACCGGAGGTCAATGGCTCGCTGAGCACAAGGGTGGCGTCGATACTGGGATTAGGGGTCAGCGTGAGAATCAAGTTGTCCCTTTCGCAGGTTGTATATTGGGGCCGAACGCCGTTGGAGAGAACCTCGCGGGCATGGCCCGCCCTCAATGTTGATTCTTGTCCGATTGTGTCCGAAAGTCAACAGAATTTCTGTGGTATACATTGCTTTTCTATCCGATTTGTGGTGTTCTGGAAGTTAATAAACCGCTATCTTCGAAGGAAGTACGCTCATGGAAAACGCGTCTGAGTCCACAATCAAAGGAACCGGTGTCGTTGCCGGAGTCGCCTACGCCGAAGCCGTGTGGGTCCGCCCTCGCCCGGCCTTGCCTACCGAGGGAAGCATTGATCCAGAGCAAGCGAGCGATTCTGAGTACGACCGCTTCCTTGCGGCCGTAGATACTGTCGCTGGCCGCTTGGAGCAGCGGGCTGCTGCCGCGGAGGGCCAGGCTGCGGAAGTTCTGACCGCAACGGCCGGCATGGTCAAGGACCGTGGTTGGCATAAGGCGGTGCGCAAGAATATCCGCACCGGCCGGGATGCGGAATTCGCTACTGTCGGTGCCACCGATAAGTTTGTCACCATGTTTGAGGCTGCCGGCGGCATGATGGCAGAGCGCACCACTGACTTGAAGGACGTGCGCGACCGCGTAATCGCAGAGCTGCGCGGCGAGGAAGAGCCGGGCCTGCCGCTCGTAGACGGCGAGGCCGTGCTGTTCGCGGACGATTTGGCCCCGGCCGATACCGCGACGCTGGATACCAAGCACATCAAGGCCCTTGTTACCGAACTTGGTGGACCTACCAGCCATACGGCCATCATCGCCCGTCAGTTGGATATTCCATGCATCGTTGCTGTGGGCGCCGCGCTGAGCGATATTGAAAGCGGCACGTTGGTATTCGTCGATGGTGCAGTGGGCGCCGTCACCCTTGGGGCCGACGAAAAGACTTCCACAAAGGCAGTGGCTGAGTATCGCGAGCGTGCGGCACGCGTTGCCCAGTGGCGCGGCCCGGCTGAGACCAAGGACGGCCACCGTGTGCAGCTGCTTGCCAACGTCGCTGATGGCAACGCCGCCCGCATTGCTTCGGATTCGCAAGCAGAGGGTATCGGCCTGTACCGCACGGAACTATCGTTCCTCTCGGCCAGTGAAGAGCCCAGCGTTGACGAGCAGGCAAAGATTTACGGCAAGGTTTTTAATGCCTTTCCTGAATCAAAGGTTGTCGTGCGTACGCTGGATGCCGGATCCGATAAACCTATCTCTTATGCCACGCTAAGCTCCGAGGAAAACCCAGCATTGGGTGTTCGTGGGCTGCGTATTGCACGCGATAATGAGGCTCTGCTGACCCGCCAGCTGGATGCGATTGCGCAGGCGGCTGCGGCTCGCGATGACAAAGCATCTACCTGGGTGATGGCTCCTATGGTTGCCACCTCTACCGAGGCCCAGTGGTTTGCTAGCCTGTGCCGCGAGCGCGGCCTGACTGCCGGCGCCATGATTGAGGTTCCGGCCGCAGCGCTTATGGCCGATAAAATCATGCCGCACCTTGATTTCGTGTCTATCGGCACTAATGACCTGACTCAGTACACTATGGCTGCGGACCGCCTGTCGCCACAGCTGGCCTACCTGACCGACCCGTGGCAGCCGGCTGTGCTGCGGCTCATTCAGCACACCTGCATCGTGGGCCAAGCCAATAACGTTGCGGTAGGCGTGTGCGGTGAGGCGGCGGCCGACCCAATGTTGGCCTGCGTGCTTACCGGCTTGGGCGTAAATTCGCTATCCGCAGCGTCGACCGCAGTTGCGGGCGTCGGCGCGCAGCTGGCGGAGGTTACCTTAGAACAGTGCCAGCAGTTGGCAGAGGTAGCACTGGATGCGGAGAGCCCTGACGCTGCCCGTACCGCAGTGGTCGAGCGCATGGAGTCCTTCGCCTAAAGTAGGCGAAGGATCGGGGGACTATTCGCTGGCGAGCACGACCTCAATCTCGCGCTCGCGCAGCGCCTCCACGAAGGAATCGGGGGCAGCGGCGTCCGTAATGACGACGTCGATATCGGCGGCAGAGGCGAAACTTACCAAATAGTCATTGCCCAGCTTGCTGGAGTCACACATGACCACAACCTTGTGGGCATTGGTGACAAAGGCGGATTTGATGGCTGCCTCTTGGGAATCGGCCGTCGACAAGCCATGGTCCAGGGTTAGGGCATTGGTGCCGATAAAGGCGACGTCGGCACGCATCAAAGCCAGGGTGCGCAGTGCGGTATCGCCAACGACGGCTTGGGTAATCGCGCGGACCGTACCGCCAAGTAGCTGGACGTCAGGCACGCCATTGCCCGCTAGCGACAGGGCAATAGGCAGGCTATTGGAGACAATATTAAACTGCGCCTGCGGGTACTGCTGTCCAATGAGCTCCGCGAACGCGTTAATGGTGGTGCCTGCGTCCAAGAAAATGCTGCCGCCGCCCTGGGGAAGAAAATCTAGGGCCGCGCGGGCGATAGCCGCTTTTGCGCCAGAGGCGGACCGCTGGCGGGTATCTAGGGTAAGCTCCGCGGTCTGGAAGGATTGGGAGGCTACTGCGCCGCCGTGCACGCGATGGACGACGCCCTCACGGTCAAGTACCGCAAGGTCGCGGCGAATGGTCTCGGCCGTAACTTCGAAGCGTTCTGAGAGCTCAGTGACGTTGACGCGGCCTTCAACGGCGGTGAGGGAAGCAATTTGGCGACGCCGCTCTTCTGCGTACATGATTCCTCCTTGAATCTAGAGACATCGCATCATGGGGTGGGGGTAAACATTGCCACGTTCTGCGGAAGTAAAAATCCGGCGATGTTGTTTTGCTTAGTCCATTGTCTCAAAAATCGGGAATAAACGGACTGAAGCAAAAATTTGCACAGCTGCGTCCGATATCTAGCACCCTGAAATACCTGGTTATCGGCCAAAGTGGGAAAGTGGGATTTTCGTCTCTATAGGTGTCCGGGTCCGAAATAGAGCGAAAATGGGGGTGGCTGGGACGCAGGCCGCGTCAAAGAGGCCTAAACGACAGGATGTGTTGGTGAGTTTGTATGGTTAGTCGGTTTGACGTGTTGATATTAGGAGTATTTCACTTATTCGGAGGGATATTCCAGCTTCGATAATGAAATACCGTCAAAGGCATGCCGGTGTGCTAGGCGCCTAGGGTCACGATGAGGGGATGAGTAAAAATCATCCTCGATGCCCCGTCTGCAGCGGGGCATGTACGAAACACGGAACAACGAGTGCTGGGCGCCAACGATGGCGATGCCGCACCTGCAAGGCCACCTTCACCCGCGTGAATAACGATGCCGTGCAAGCCAAATGGTTCCGCCTTTTCATTTCCTGGCTTACCTCCAGCAACAGCCTGGAAGAAACAGCTAAAACCTGCGGTGTTTCAACGCGAACTTTGCAACGACGCTTCACACCGTTCTGGCTTATCCAACCACCCCGAAGTGTTGATGAGCAGCGAATCTACGACCAAATCTTCATCGACGGCACCTACTTCAACACCAAATGCCTTGTTGTGGCTGACGACTCCAGCCATGTCATCAATTGGTTCTGGTGCACGAAAGAATCCTCCTGGTCGTATATGCGCCTGCTGGACGAGCTAGCCCCACCACAATTGGTTACCTGCGATGGGGATTCCGGAGGGCTTAAAGCACTACGCAGCCTGTGGCCTCATACCCCGGTTCAACGCTGCATTGTCCACGTCAAACGCACTATCCAACGCGCCACCGGCCTTTATCCCACCTCGCCTGGGGTTGCCCGCAAATCGTGGACACGTAGTGGAGCTACCTAGTGGTTAGGCAGCTATTTCTTTTCTGCTGGTGGTTAGACCAATGTGGTTCTCGAAGTCGACGGGGCTTACCATACCGAG